>CAYGLT010000069.1:3341-12975 GCA_964350875.1 uncultured Phycisphaeraceae bacterium
GATGTCACCTTTCCCGGAATGATCGGCGTGGCGATGGTCGTCGCCGGGCACTACGGGTTGTT
Source organism: uncultured Phycisphaeraceae bacterium (assembly GCA_964350875.1). Classification (GTDB taxonomy): domain Bacteria; phylum Planctomycetota; class Phycisphaerae; order Phycisphaerales; family UBA1924; genus JAHBXC01. The sequence goes on from CAYGLT010000069.1 coordinate 3,404, forward strand.
CGTGTACCTCGCGGCGCGGCTGCGCGGGCGGCTCACGAACCCGTGGGCGTTCTCGCTCGCGGCGGCGGTCCTGCTCGCCGGTGTCGAGTTCTTCCGCGGCCGACTGTTCATGTCCGGCTACCCGTGGTACCTCGTTGGGGAAGGTGCGATCGACAACCGTTTCGCCGTGGCCTTGGCGCCCGTCATCGGGATGTATGGCGTCAACGTTGTCGTCTGCCTTCTCGGCGCCGTGTGGCTCTCCGTGTTCATCGCGCTGTTTCGACTACTCAAACGGAGAACGCAAGCACGACGCACCATCGGATGGGTCGAGGGTTTGTTGCTCATCTCCATCATGCTCAACCCGTTCGCGTCTTCCTACATCGGCTCGATGAGCGCGATGAGTACGGGCGAGTACAACACCTCCGGCGTCCCCGTCGCCGTCGTGCAGACGAATGTCCCCCAGAGCAACAAGCAGTCCGCCACGCCCGATGAGCGCATCCAGCAGTTCATCGATGCGGCGCAGATGACGCGTGCGGCGAACGACGCCTCCCAACGCAACTTCGGGGAGCCCCCCGCGTTCATCGCGTGGCCCGAGACCATGTTCCCCGGGACGGCGCTCAACGACGAGGCCGTCGATGTTCTGCGCGCGTCGAGCGTCGAGTCGTTCATGATGACCGGGGACATGCGCGACGCGCTGCTCGCGCTCCAGTCGTCGATGGGAACGCCCCTGCTCGTGGGCGCCATCGCGATGGCGAACGCGCGGGTCGCGCCCGCCGAGCAAGAGGGGTATGTGCGCCTCGCGCACGACGCGATCTACAACAGCGTCTTCCTGATCGAGGGCGGCGCGGTCGCCGAGGCGCGGTACGACAAGATCCACCTCACGCCGTTCGGCGAGGTGATGCCCCTCATCTCGCGCTCGGACTGGCTCGAGAAGCAACTCCTCGCCCTCGGCGCGCCCGGGATGTCGTTCGACCTCGAATCAGGCGCTGAGTTCTTCCGCTTCGACATCGAGGGCGTTCGCGTCGCCACCCCGATCTGCTTCGAGGCGACCATCCCCCACATCTGCCGCCAACTCGTGTTCGAGGGCGGCGAGCGCAAGGCCGACATCCTCGTGAACCTCACCAACGACGGCTGGTTCGGGGAGACCGATTCAGCGCGGCGGGATCACCTGATCCTCGCGCGCTGGCGGGCGGCGGAACTCGCGACCCCGGTCGTGCGGGCCGCGAACACGGGCGCCTCGTGCTTCATCGACGCCAAGGGCCGCGTCACGCTCGCGAGGGACGAGGGCGGGACGATGCTCGCCGGGGAACTCGACGGCCGCCTGCAAGGCCCGGCTCGAGTGGCCGCGATCCGGATGGCTCGGGTGATCCCGGGCGAGGGCGTCACGCTCTACGGCCGGACCGGGGATGTCGTGGGCTGGACCGTGTTCATCCTGGCGTGCGGGCTGACGGTTCTGGCCCTGCTCCCGACCAAGAATCGAGCGAACCCGGCCCCTTCGCCGAACGCAGTAGAACCCGTCCCCGAGTGAATGTCCCGTTGCCGGAGCGCACCGATATGGCCGATCCCACGCCGCTGGTCCCGTCTTTCTTCGCCGGCGCGACGCGCGTCGCGCTCCTCGCGACCGTCGTCTGCGCCTCGTCGCTCGCCCCCGTCGCCCCCGTCGCGCTCGCGCAGCAGGGTCGTCAGCCCGACCTGCCGCGCACCGATGTCGATGTGAGTTCGATGCTCTCGCGCTCCCAACTGCGCGAGAAGGCGATCGGCGTGCTCGTCGAAGCCACGCACTCCGACTCGGCGATGATCCGCGCCAACGCGATCGAGGCGTTGCAGAAGGTTCCCAACCGATCGCTGGAAGCCGTCCGGCGCGGCCTGCGCGACGACAACCTCGGCGTGCGCTTCGTCGCCGCGATGTCCGCGTCCGAACTGCGCCTCATCGCCGCCGTGCCCGACCTGCAGCCATTGCTCCGCGATCCCGAGCCGGTCGTCCGCGCCGCGGCGATCTGCGCGCTGCGCAATTGCGGCGTGGAGGTCGATCCGACGCCCCTCGCGCGCATGCTCGCGAGCCCCGACCGTTCCCTGCGCGCCAACGCGGCGTTCGTGCTGGGCGAGATGGGCGACAAGTCCGCGGTCCCGATGCTGCGCGACATGGCCAACGAGGACACCGACACCCTGCTCCCGAGCGAGCAGCGCCTGTTCCGCATCCAGATCGCGGAATCGCTGATCAAACTGGGATGGCGCGACGCGATCGACGCCGTCCGCGCAGCGCTCTACCCCTCGAGCAGCGAGGAGATCGAATCGGCGATCCTCGCGGCCCAGATCATCGGGGAGGTCCGCGACCGCGGGAGCGCGCCGGAACTGGTCAACCGCATCGAGGACCGGGTGAGCGGGTCGCAGGAATACCTCATGCCCCCCGAACTCCGCATGGCCGCCGCGACTTCCCTCGCGAAACTGGGCTACACCGACGGGCGGTATGTCGCGCTGGAATACATCACCAGCGAGGCGGACCCCCTCCGGGCGCAGGCGGTCATCACCCTGGGATACACCGGGTCGGCGCTGGACCTCCAGATCCTCGACGCGATGATGACCGACGACCCCTCGATCGCGGTGGAAGTCTCGGCGGCATCGGCGATTCTGACCCTGGGCGAGCGGGTCGGCATGGCCGCCCAATGAGGGTGATGGCGAACCGGCCCGCTTGACGGAAGGCGCTGCGCCACGCTATCACCTCCCCCGCGTCGCGACGGAGGAATTCGCGGCGAAGTTTCACCCTGCCAAGGACGGCAACCGACGGCGGATCCTCGCGTAGAGGTCCACTGCGGCGTCGATTCGCGAGCGATCCCATCGGCATCGTTCCCGACACGCGCCGCTCTGTCGCCTATATTGTTCGCCCGCCCGCGTTCTTCGGGCCGTCCCCGCCCCAGCCCGGCCATCCGCCGAATCTGGGCGACCCACCGCACCCCCGCCGCCACCGCGCGCCAGATCGACCGAGCAACGACGCAGGAGCCGTTTCCCCGTGCACATTCTCACGAAGATCCTCGCCGTATTTGCCGCGCTTCTCGCGATCGGGCTCTCCGCCCTCACGATCGCCTACACCGCCAACGCCGAGCGGGTCCGCACGGACTACCAGGCGCAGGTGCTCCGGGCTCAGGCATCAGAAGCCCGCGCCGCCGAGGCGTCCGCCAACGCCAACATCACGGTCGGCATCATCCAGAAGCAGATCGACGAGATCGGCCGCCAGCGCGACGCCCTCGAAGCCGAGGCCTCGCAACTCCGCCAGAACAACGCCCGCCTGCTCACCGACGCCCGCCAGGCCGAGGCCGCCGAGCAGTCGATCCGCTCCAAGATCGACCAACTCGCCGCCACCAGCGAGACCCTGTCCCGCATCGTGGCCTCGTACCGCGAGGAAGTCGCCACCCTGCGCACCAACGAACTCCGCTACGCACGCAACGAGACGCAACTCTCCGACCGCGTGAACGACCTGACCGGCCAACTCGAGGTCGCCCTCGAGAACAACCGCGCCCTCCAGGAGCAACTCGTCGAGGTCCGCACCCAACTCGCCACCGTCGAGCGCGGCGGGTCGTCCACCAGCGACGCCAACTCCTTCGCCGCCGCCGCCACCCCGATCCGCGCACGCGTCACCGATGTGCGTCGCGGCCCGGCCGGCGAACTGCTCATCGAGATCAACGCCGGCTCGCGTGACCAACTCCGCGCGAACAACGAACTCTCGCTCGTTCGCGGCGACACCTTCCTGGGCAAGGTCCGCCTGACCCGCGTTGACCCCCAACTCTCGGTCGGCGTCGTCGACTTCCTCGGCCGCCCCTCGCGCGACATCCGCGAAGGCGACATGGTCGTCAGCGTCATCCAGTAACTCGCCGGAAGTTGAGGGGCTTGCCCCCTCCCCCCCATTGCCGATTGCCTACTTCCCATTGCCCGCTTCTCTGAGGACCGCCCCATGAGCCAGTTCGGCATGCAGATGCCCGGCGCCCGCGCCAAGCGAGCCGCCTCCATCAATGTCTACACCGGCCTGCTCTTCGTCGCGGTCGTCGCCCTCCTCGCCGCCTGCGCGATGGCGTTCATCAACGGCAAGAAACTCGCCCCGGACGGCCAGCCCTGGAAGATCCAGGAAGCCAACCGCATCAACCTGCCGAGCAAGTAAGCCGCGGCGCTCCGGGATTCTCTTCGCACATTCACGCGACGAAACGCTTGACCCTTGAGGGTCGCGCTGTATCCTCGCCCACTGCATCAAGAGTCTCGGGATGCCTCAAGGTCCCGAGCGGCAACCGAGCGGAAACCCCGCCGCGGTGCCGAGGCCAGCCCCGGCGTGGGGAGCGATGCGGTCGGAACTGACCCCGTAACAGGGTCCGGGATCCGACAAACACCAGCGGCGATGTCGCCGCGTTCCACGCCCGCACTGGATGCTCTCGGTGCTGTGACGGAGTTCACAGCATGGGATCTTCAACGCGCCCGCTTTCACCCCACACGCTCTGCCCCAGCGCGGGACAGGGAATCCTCGACGGCGACCCGCTCGTCGCCCCGATCGCGCAGTCCACCACCTTCGCACGCGACGGCGTGGGCAGCGACGCCCTCCACCAGTACTCACGGGTCTCCAACCCGAGCGTGTCGGCCCTCGAACGCGCCCTCGGGCAACTCGAGGCCGCGCCGCCCGCCGTCTGCTTCGCCAGCGGTCTGGCCGCCGAGACCGCGCTCTTCCTGAGCGTCCTCAAGGCGGGCGACCACGCGATCTGCGGCCGATCGGTCTACGGCGGAACGACGCGCCTCTTCCGCCAACTCCTCGCCGACCTGGGCGTCGAGACCACCTTCGTCGACGCGACCGTCCTCGACGAGATCGCCGCCGCCGTGCGCACGAACACGCGGCTGCTGTTCGTCGAATCGCCCGCGAATCCCACGCTCGAACTCACGGACATCGCGGGGTGCTCGGCGATCGCCGAGCGGGCGGGCGCGATCCTCGCCGTGGACAACACCTTCCTCACGCCCGTGCTCCAGCGCCCGCTGGACCTCGGCGCGCAGGTCGCCGTGTACTCGACGACGAAGTTCATCGAGGGACACTCGGTCGCCACGGGCGGCTCGCTCGTCTCACGCGACGAGGCGCTGAACGAGCGGTTCCGCTTCATCCGCAAGTGCACGGGGGGCATCCAGTCGCCCTTCAACGCCTGGCTCACGCTCAACGGACTGCGCACGCTCCCCCTGCGCATCGAGCGTCAATCGGAGAACGCGCTGACGATCGCGCGTTGGCTCGCCGACCGCGAGGAAGTCGCCGAGGTCTTCTATCCCTCGCTTGCAAATGCGCGGGCCCGCGCGTTGGCTTCAGCGCAGCACCTCGGGCGCGACGGCGCCGTGGTGTCGTTCGAACTCGAAGGGGGCGCGCCCGCCGCCCGCGCGTTCGTGCGCCGGCTCAAGCGCTGCGCCCTCGTCGAGCATGTCGGCTCCACGCAGACGCTCATCACGCACCCCGCGTCCATGACGCATGCGGATGTCCCCCCCGCCCAGCGCGCCGCGTGCGGCGTCAGCGACGGGCTGCTCCGCCTTTCCGTCGGGCTCGAATCCCCCAACGACATCATTGAAGACATCGAGCAGGCGCTCGCGTTCGCGTCGGCGTCGATCGCCCTTGCCGCGAAGGAGGAATCGCCGTGCGCACTCTCCCTCTGATCGTGCTCAAGTTCGGCGGCTCGGTGCTCTCCGACGAGGCGCGCCTGCGCGTCGCCGTCCACGAGATCTACCGCTGGCGTCGCGACGGTTTCCGCGTGATCGCGGTGGTCTCCGCGTTCGCGGGGAAGACCGACGACCTGCTTTCCCGGTGCGACCGCGCCGGCGACCGTCTCTCCTCGCTGGCGCGCGCCGGCATCGCCGCGACGGGCGAACTCGAGAGCGCGGCGTTCCTCGGCCTGCATCTCGACCGCGCAGGCATTCCCGCGAGCGTCATCACCCCGGCCGCGGCGTCGTTCGTCGCGCAGGGCGATCCGCTCGACGCGCAGCCCGTGTCCATCGACGCACGCGTCATCAACGACGCGCTCAATCGCGAGGGAGTCGTCGTCTTCCCCGGGTTCGTCGCCGTCGATGATCGCTCGCGAACGATGGTGCTCGGTCGCGGCGGATCGGACCTCACCGCGCTGTTCCTCGCGCACACGCTCGGCGCGCACGAGTGCCGCCTCGTCAAGGATGTCGATGCGCTCTACGAGAGCGACCCCGCCCGCCCAGGCCCCGCGCCGCGCCGCTTCGGGTACGCGAATTACGACGACGCGCTGAACACCGACGGGTCGATCATCCAGCACAAGGCCGTGCGCTTCGCGCGCAGCGTCGGCATGTCGTTCACGCTCGCGCGGTTCAACGGCGTGCGTCCGACGACGGTCGGCCCGGGCTCCACGCGCTTCGACAACGACCCCGACGCGCCGATCCCGCTCTCGGTCGCGCTGCTCGGTCCGGGGATAGTCGGCGGCGGCGCGCTCGAACTGCTCGCCCAGCTCCCCGACCTGTTCACCGTCGTCGGTGTCGCGTGCCGAGACGCTGGCAGGCACGCCGCTCTCGCGCATCGCTACGCGTTGACGGAGAACGCCGCGGCCTTCGCGTCGTCCGGCGCGCGGGTCGTGGTCGAAACAATGGGCGGCGTCGAGAGCGCGCACGAGTGCCTGCTCGCCGCGCTCGATGCGGGATCGCACATCGTCACGGCCAATAAGGCGCTGCTCGCGGAGCGCGGACGCACGATTCGCCGCGCCGCGGAACACGCCGAACGACGAGTGCTGTGCTCGGCCGCCGTGGGCGGGTCGCTTCCCGTTCTCGAGCGCTGCGCCGCCTCGCCGTTCGTCACCCTGCGCGGCGTCCTCAACGGGACGGGCAACTTCGTGCTCGAGCAGTGCGCCAAGGGAGAATCGTTCGAGAGCGCGATCGCACGGGCGCAACAACTCGGGCTCGCCGAGGCCGACCCCTCGCGCGACCTCGACGGCCGCGACGCGCTCGACAAACTCCTCGTTATCGCGGCCGAATCGGGCCGCACCGTAAGCGAGGAGGACATCACACGCGTGCCCATCACCGCGTCAACATCCGCCGCTCCGCCCGGTCCGCGGCTGCGCCACCTCGCGCAGCTCGACCAGAAGGGGCTTTCCGTCTCGCTCGTCCCCGTCGCGCCGGACGACCCGCTCTTTGACCTTTCCGACGAGTGCAACGCGCTCGTCATCGAACGCGCCGACGGCTCGATCGAAACCCTGCGCGGCAAGGGCGCGGGGCGCTGGCCCACCGCGGAGTCCGTGCTGGGCGATCTGCTCGAACTCAGCCGCGACCACGCGCTCCACGCCGCCCGCACATCCACGATTCAGGAGGCCGCCCGTGCCTGACCATTTCCCTCGCATCGCCGTCGTCGGCGCGACCGGCGCCGTCGGACGCGAAGCGCTCGCCATCCTCGCTCAGCGCGGCGTCGCCGCCGAACGCATCGCCGCGTTCGGGTCCGACCGCTCGGCGGGTGTCTCGATTCCCTACCTGGACACCACGCTCACCGTGCGCACGCTGGATGATGAATCAGCGCGCGGCCACGACCTCGCGCTCTTCTGCGCCGACGCCGACACCGCGCTGCGCCACGCGCCCCGGTTCGCCGAGCACGGCGCGCTGGTGATCGACAACTCGTCGGCGTTTCGCGCCGACCCGCGCGTGCCGCTGGTCATCCCAGAGGTCAACGGCCATCTGCTCCGCGCCGACCCGCCCCCGTCGATCGTCGCCAACCCCAACTGTTCGACGGTGATGCTGCTCGTCGCGCTCGAACCGCTCCGCCGCGCGTTCGGGATCGAAGCCGTCACCGTCTCGACCTATCAGGCGGTGTCGGGCGCCGGGCTCGCCGCAATCGGCGAACTGCGCGAGCAGACCCGGGCAGCCCTCGACGGGACGGAAGCGCCGCGCTCCGTCTTCCCCGAGCCCTGCGCGTTCAATGTCTTCCCCCACGAATCGCCCCTCGACCCGGAGACCGGGTTCAACGGCGAGGAGCGGAAGATGGTCGCCGAGACGCGCCGGATCTGGGACGCGCCGGGCCTTCGCGTGCTGCCCACCTGCGTGCGAACGCCCGTTGTCCGGGTCCACTCGCAGGCGGTTGTCGTCGATCTCGCCACCCCGTCCACGCGGGAAGAACTTATTGTCGCGCTGGAGACGCCGGGCGCCGGAATTGTTCTTCACGACGCCCCGACCCCCCTCAAGGCGACCGGCCGGGACGCGGTCCTCGTGGGTCGGGTTCGGCTCGACCCCGATTCGGGCGGCCGCCGCGCGATGCTCTGGATCTGCTGCGATCAACTGAGGAAGGGCGCCGCGCTGAACGCCGTCCAGATCGCCGAGGCCTGCCCGCCGCCCCGGACGAGCCGGCGTCTGCCCACCTCGTCCGCCGCTCTGGAGACCTCCCCCGGCTGAGCCAAATCGCCCCAACGCCACTTTTCTCGGCCCTTCGGGTCAGGCGGGCACCCTATCTTTCCGATAACTTGTGCTGTGACCGGGTCTCCCCGGCCTTGCGCTCCCCTTCTCTCCCCTCCCAACTCCCCCCGCGAGCCGAACCTCCTTGCCCCTCGTCGACTCCCTTCTCAGTCTGTTCAGTGTTGATATGGGCATCGACCTCGGCACCTGCAACACCCTCGTTGCGGTCCGGGGCGAGGGCATCGTGCTCAACGAGCCTTCCGTGGTCGCCGTGCGCAAGGGCTCCAACCAGGTCCTCGCCGACGGCAACGCGGTCGGATGGATGGCCAAGGAGATGCTCGGCAAGACGCCCGGCTCCATCACCGCGGTTCGCCCCCTCAAGGACGGCGTGATCTCCGACTTCGAGATCACCGAGGCCATGCTGGCCTATTTCATCCGGAAGGTGAACGGGAAGACGCGTTTCTACGGCCCGCGCGTCGTCATCGCCGTGCCCTCGGGCATCACCGCCGTCGAGAAACGCGCCGTGCTCGACTCCGCCGAGCGCGCGGGCGCGCGCAAGGTCTTCCTCGTCGAGGAGCCCATGGCCGCCGGCATCGGCGCGGGCCTCCCCATCGTCGAGCCCACCGCCAGCATGATCGTCGACATCGGCGGCGGCACGACCGAGGTCGCCATCATGTCGCTCGCCGACATCGCGACCTGCGAGTCCATCCGCGTCGCGGGCGACGACTTCGACGAGTCGATCATCAGTTACCTCAAGAAGACCTACAACCTCATGGTCGGCGAGCAGACCGCCGAACGCGTGAAGATCGACCTGGGCAGCGCGTTCCCGCTCGAGCAGGAGATGACGATCGATGTGCGCGGCCGCGACATGGTCTCAGGCCTGCCGCGCAAGATCACCATCACCAGCGAAGAGATCCGCGAGGCGCTCCAGGAGCCGGTGACCGCGATCATCGAGGCCGTAACCCGCACGCTGGAGCGCGCCGAGCCCGAACTCGCCGCCGACCTCGTCGACAACGGCATCTGCCTCGCTGGCGGCGGCGCGCTGCTCCGGGGCATCGACAAGGTCATCCACAACGCCACCGGGCTCGATGTCCGCGTCGCCGACGACCCGCTCACCTGCGTGGCCCGCGGCACGGCGATCTACCTCGAACACCTCGAGGAGTGGAAGCACACGCTCGAACAAGATATGGAAATGTGAC
>CAYGLT010000070.1:0-12921 GCA_964350875.1 uncultured Phycisphaeraceae bacterium
GCACTGCCTATCGGCGGCCCGTGGGACCTAGTTCCTCCGGGCCGCGTGTCGTTTTCGGGCGACTCGCGCTTCGCGAGTGGTCATCGTTTCGGCAGAATCGCGTCATGGAGATCTTGCGCGAGGCGCGACTCCCGATAGCCCGGAAGCACGCGCAGAAGGCGCAAGCCCACGCGCTGGCACACCTCGTCCTTGAAGCGATCGCTTTCCTGCGCGCTCCGACGCTGATGGTGCGGCCCATCGAACTCGACGACGACCAGCGGCGCGCCATCACTGTCGATGAGCACGAAGTCGAAGTGCCGTGACTTCACGCGCGATCGCGCGGCGCGATGCACCGCCCGATCCTGCTTGACGATGGGGCGGACCACATCCTCCATGCGCACCTTGGCCAGGACGAAGCACGATTCCGGGACGCTGCGAACAAGATCGTGGAAGAGTTTACGCTCGCTCGCGTTCAGCACCGAGCCGCATCGTTCGTACTCGGCGTTCGCCGAAATCCCCCGGTTCGATTCTCTCTCTCCGTCGGGCTTCTTCTCGACATTGAGCAACACCCGGAGGACCGCCTTGAGCCATTCAAGAAATCTCTGCATTGACAAAAGGTAGCGACCGTGCGGTCGCCACACATTCGTGTCATTACGCCGACGCATGCGAGGCTTGCCAGGAAGACCGCGAGGGGCCTCGTTCCCTGCGACAGTCGGTCATCTCGTTCCCTCGGATGTTCGGTGACAAGTACGGCGGGTGCACTCTCACGCTCGGGCAGCCAAGATTGAAGGCCAATCGCGATAGGATGCGATCCCGCGCACCAACCGCTCACTCGCGTGTGTCCCGGACCTTCCCAAACCGTGTTGACCCGCCCGACGATCCTGCCGACTATCATCTTGTATGGCCAGGCCTGTCATGGCATCCTGGATGGTCCTCGCGCTCGTCCTCGGGACGGCGCTCGGCGGAGCGCGGATGCTGTGCATCTCCTTTGCGCCCGACGCGTGCGGCGTCGCGCAGGCCGACACCTGCTGCTCCGAGCCCCTCGATCAGGATTGCCCCCCGGCTCCCGACGGCGACGAGTGCTGCATCGACATCGTCCCGCCCACACTGGGCGACACCGTCGGTGTTCGCGTGGCCGCGAACCGCGACCATGACTCGACCGGACCGGACTCGCTTCCCACGGCGATCCTCGCGATCCCGCCGCCGCGCGATCCTGCGCCGCTGATCGGGGTCTGCTTCCGGGACAGTTCGGGACCGCCGCGCACAACGCAGGCTGTCGTGCGCACCACCCGTCTCTTGCTCTGAATTCGCGATGTGTTCCCGGTGATGCCGCGCATCGCCGGGCGATGTCGTGCGCGTTCTCCCGCGCATCCGCGAATCCCATGAGCAGGAGTCACGCCTCCGATGCGACGCAATCGCTCCGGAGCGCTCGGCGGAATCGGGCTGCTTGCCCTCGCCGGCGCGCTCGCCGGATGTCAGCAATACGAACCCGCGCCTCTCGACGCGCGACACCACCGGACCGTGTGGCGCGATCGAACTCCGACCGCGCCCGAGGTGCTCGACGCCGCCGCCCGTCTCGATGACGGCGCCGACCCCGCGCAGTTCTCCCTCGACGACGGGCTGTCGCTCCGCGAGGCCGAGGCCGTCACGCTCGCGTTCAACCCCGACCTGCGCGAGGCGCGAGCGCGCGCCGGAGTCAGCGCGGCGTCCGCCGAGCACGCCGGGCTCCCCCCGGATCCGTTCCTCTTCGGCGACATCGCGCGCATCATCGACGATGTCGAGAACCAGTGGATGGGCGCCGCCGTCCTCGGGTTCACCATCCCCATCAGCGGCCGGCTCGAAGCCGAACGCGAACTCGCCGACGCCGACCACTGGGGCGATCTGCTCCGCGTCTACGCCCGGGAGTGGAGCGCCCGCGTCGCGCTCCGCGAGGCGTGGACGGAATGGTCCATCGCGTCGCGGAAGATCGTCGTCATCGACCGCTTCCTCGAAGAACTCGCCTCGCTCGTCGAGATCGTCGACGCCATCGAACGCGCGGGCGAGATCGCGCCGGTCGATGCGCGACTGTTCACGCTCGAACACGCGACGCGCGTCGCGCAGCGCGCCGTCACCCAGGGCGAGATCGACCGTCTGCGCGCGGGCATCTACCGCTTGCTCGGCCTCGACCAGCGGATCGCGATCGACATGACGCCCGGTCTGCCATCGCACGCCGCGTCTCCCGGTCTCGACTCGAACGAGTGGATCTCCATCGACCACCCCGATGTGCTGGTCGCCCAGGCCGAACACGACGCCGCCGAGCGCACGCTCGTGCTCGAGATCCGCAAGCAGTTCCCCGACATCGTGCTGGGCCCGGGCTTCGGTCACGAGAACGGCAACGACCGCGTTATCCTCGGGTTCTCGATCCCGATCCCGCTGTTCAACCGCAACCAGCAGGCGATCGAGGTCGCGCGCGCCCAGCGCGAGGCCGCGCGCGTCGGCTACGAAGTCGCGCTCGAACGGCTCGAAGCGGACTACGACGAGGCATGCGTTGTCCTGAACTCCGCGCGGATCACGCGCGAGATCCTCGAGAACAAGGTCGCCCCGATCGCGGACCGCCAGCACGACGAAGCGCTGCGCATCGCCGAACTGGGCGAGGTCGACACGCTCCTCCTCCTTGAATCACTCAAACGACGATTCGACACGCGGCTCGCCGTGCTCGATGCGCTCAGGACCGAGACGCTCGCGGCGATCCGGGTCGACGCGGCCATCGGACCTGTCCGCCCGGCCACCCTCGCGGAGAACCCGCTCCCATGACGACCAACCAACCGGACATCATGACCTTGTCGCGCGAGCGCGGGAATGCGCACACGCCCGTCCCCGCGCCGTCGCGGCGGTGGCTCACACGCGTCGGCGTCCCGCTGATCATCCTGATCGCCGCGGGCGGGCTGCTCGTGTACGCCGCACGCGACGCACTTGCGCCGGCGATCGAGGTCCGCGTCGCGCCGGTCGTCCTGAAAGAGACGACCACGACGAACGCCGCGCCGCGATCGGCTGCGCAAACCACGGTTGTTGCGCAGGGGCCCGGGTGGATCGAACCCATGCCGCACGCGATCTCCGTGCAGGCGCTCGCGGAGGGCGTGATCGAAGAAGTGCTCACGCTCGAAGGCGACCGCGTGGAGCGCGGGCAGGTCGTCGCGAGGATGATCGACGACGACGCGCGGCTCGCAGTATTGCAGGCCCGCGCCCGGGAAGCGCAGGCCGCCGCGGAAGTCGAGCGCGCGGACGCAGCGGCGCTCGCGGCAAACGCCCGCGCCGACGAGTTGCGCGACGAACTCGAGCGCAAGCAACCCCTCGTCGAGGCGGGCGGGTTCTCGGAAGGGCAGTTCGCGCGGCTGATCCTGCGGCTCCGCGCCGCCCAGCACGAGGAACGCGCCGCGAGCGCGGCCGTTGATTCCGCGCGGGCGGCGCTCGCGCAGGCCGAGGCGATGCGCGGCGAGGCGGAACTCAGACTCTCGCGCATGGAGATCAGGAGCCCCGCGAGCGGCGTGGTCATGACGCGCGCCGTCGAGCCCGGCACGCGCATCGCGATGGCCGGTCCCGGTCCGGGCGAGGGCCACGCCCCCGGGCTCTTCCGTCTCTACAACCCCGAGCATCTTCAGGTCCGCGTCGATGTCCCGCTCGCCGACGCCGCGAAAGTGCGTGTCGGCAGCAACGCCGAGGTCACCACCGAAGCGCTCCCGGACCGCGTGTTCCGCGGCGAGGTCATCCGCGCCGTGCACGAAGCCGACATCCAGCGCAACACCGTCGAGGTCAAGGTGAAGATCATCGACCCCGACCCGGTGCTCAAGCCCGAGATGCTCGCGCGCGTGCGGTTCTTCGCGACTTCCCAGCCCGGCGAGCAACCCGCTAGCACAACGACAACGCAAAGCGAATCCTCCGCGCTCGTGCAGGCCCCGTTCGCGTCGCTCTTCGGCGTGCATGAGGACACCGCCAGCGTCTGGGTCGTCGATCGCGGCTCGGAGCGCGGCGGCGCCACCGCAGCGATCCGCGCCGTCACGCTCGCCGGGCGAGATGGCGAAGGCGCGCTCATCAGCGCGGGCCTCCGACCCGGCGATCGGGTGATTCTCAACCCGCCGCCCTCGCTCAAGGTAGGTGCGCGCGTGCGCACCGCGCCCTCAGAGAACTGAACGGAGTCTGATCATGGTGATCATCGAATGCCGGGACCTGACCAAGCAGTATCGCAAGGGCGACACCGTCATCACCCCGCTCGAGTCGCTCGATCTCACGATCCAGCGCGGCGAGTTCCTCGCGCTCATGGGCCCTTCGGGCAGCGGGAAAACCACGCTCCTCAACCTCATCGCGGGCATCGACCGCCCGACCTCGGGAAGCATCGTCATCGACGGGCAGGACATCGCGCCGCTCTCGCGCTCGCGACTCGCGTCGTGGCGGAGCGAGAACATCGGCTATGTCTTCCAGTTGTACAACCTCGTGCCAGTCCTGACGGCGTATGAGAATGTCGAACTCCCGCTGCTGCTCCATCCGCTGTCAAGGAAGCAGCGTCACGAGCGCGTGGCCGCTGCGCTCGAACTCGTCGGCATCGCCGACAGGCACGACCACTACCCGCGTCAACTGTCGGGCGGTCAGGAACAGCGCGTCGCGATCGCCCGCGCGATTGTCGCCGACCCGCGCATCATCGTCGCCGACGAACCGACCGGCGATCTCGACGGCGAGTCCGCCCTCGCCATCATGCGGCTCCTGCGCAGACTCGCCGACGAGCAGGGCAAGACGCTCATCATGGTCACGCACGATCCCAAAACTGCGCGGTTCGCCACGAAAACACTCCACCTCGAGAAGGGCCGACTCGTCGAGAACGAATCGGCGACGGAGATCGAAGAAGGAGCCCTCGCGTGATCACCCCCAAGTTCGGCCCGTATGTCGCGCGTCAGGTGCTGCGCCGCCCGACACGCACCGGCCTCACATTGGCGAGCATCAGCGTCGCGATGTTCCTCTTTGTCGCCGTCAGGGCGTTGCAGGACGGCGTCGAAACGGCGACGCAGATCACCGCCGCCGACACCACGCTCGTCGTGTTCCGCGAGAACCGCTTCTGCCCGTCGACGAGCCGCCTCCCGGAACGCTACACCACCGCCATCGAGCGCATCGACGGCGTGGAGTCCGTCGTCCCGATCAAGATCGTCGTGAACAACTGCGGCGCCTCGCTCGATGTCATCACCTACCGAGGCGTGCCCGAAGAATCGATCAGCGACCTCGCGCGGGACTGGACGATCATCGACGGCTCGATCGAGCAATGGCACGCGCGTTCGGATGCGGCGATCGTCGGGTCGAGACTCGCCGACCGGCGCGGGTTCAAGGTCGGTGATTCGTTCGACGCCGCGGGCGTGACCGTGACCGTCGCCGCGATCATCGACTCCGACGCTGCGCAAGACCAGAATGTTGCGTACACGCACCTGCCGTTCCTCCAGCAGGCGTCGTCGCGCGGGGGGCTCGGCGAGGTCACCCAGTTCGCCGTGCGCGTCACCGACCCCGCCCGGCTCGAAGAAGTCGCGGCGAGCATCGACGAGGTTTTCCGCTCCGACGCGGAGCCGACGACCACGCGTCCCGAGAAGGCGTTCGTCGCGCAGGCGGGCGCCGACATCATCGAGATCGTGAAGTTCACGCGCATCCTCGGATGGGCGTGCCTCGGCGCCGTCCTCGCGCTCGTCACCAACGCGATTGTGCTCAGCGTGCGTGACCGGATCAAGGAGCACGCGGTGCTTCAGACGCTCGGGTTCCGCGGCGGGCTCATCGGCCGGCTCGTCGTGGCCGAGGGCGCGCTGCTCGGTCTGCTGGGCGGCGGCCTCGGCGCGCTGGCCGCGTACCTGTTCGTGCGCTTCGGCAGGTTCAGTCTGTCGAACGAAGGGCTGAGCATCAATGTGGCCGCGGATCTCTCGGCCGTGCTGATCGGCGTGCTCGTCTCGGCGGGCGTGGGCGTCATCGCAGGGATCGCCCCCGCGTACCAGGCGTCGCGCAGGCCGATCGCCGACTGTTTCAGGGCCGTGTGAGGACACCCATGCGAATGCTTCCACTCGAGTACGCCGTCCGAAACCTCGCGCGATCGCGACAGCGATTGCTGCTCGCCGTGCTGGGGAGCACGCTCGTTGTGCTGCTCGTGCTGGCCGCGGCGTCGTTCGTGCGCGGCATGACCTCCGCGCTCTCCGCCAGCGGAGGTGCGCACAATGTCATGCTCGTCGGCACGGGCAGCGAGGATTCCATCGAGCGCAGCGAGATCCCCACGACCGCGGGCGGCATCGTCGCCGCGTCCGTGCGCGGCATCGAGGAGCACGCTGGCACGCTGTTCGTCTCCCCCGAGGTGCACATCCAACTCCCGCTCTCGGTCGAGGGTGGAAGCACAAACTCGCTCGTGCTCGTGCGCGGCGTCACGCCCGCGGCCACGCTCGTCCACGAGCGCGTCCAGATCGTCGACGGCCGCTTCCCGCGATCGGGACTCGACGAAGTGATGGTCGGCTCGCGCGCGGCGGACAAACTCGGCGTCGCGGCGTCCTCGCTCGCCGTCGGCAAGACCGTCGGCATCGACGATCGACAGTGGACCATCGTGGGCCGTTTCGTCGCGCCGGGAACGATCGCGGAATCCGAAGTCTGGGCGCCGCTGAACGACCTGAAGGAGGCGACCAAGCGCGAGAGCGACTCCGTGGTGGTGCTGACGCTCGATCCGTCGCGCGCGGAGTTCGCCGATGTCGAGGCGTTCGCGCGGACGCGGCTCGACCTGCAACTCACGGCGCTGCGCGAGAGCGACTACTACGCCGGGCTCGCCGAGTTCTTCGGGCCGATCCGCGTTGTCGCGTGGGTGACCGCGGGGCTCATCGCGGTGGGCGGCGTGTTCGGCGGGCTGAACACCATGCACGCGGCATTCGCGTCGCGCGTGCGCGAACTGGGCATGCTCCAGTCGCTCGGATTCCGCCGCACCGCGATCGTTGCGAGCCTCACCGAAGAATCCACGCTGGCGACGCTCGCCGGCGCGCTCCTCGCCTGCGCGATCGCGGTCGCGCTGCTCGACGGAGTCTCCGTCCGTTTCTCGATGGGCGTCTTCGGGCTCGTCGTCGACGCGGGCGTGATCACGATCGGGCTGTGCGCCGGGCTGGCGCTGGGCCTGATCGGGGCGCTCCCCGCGGCCGCGCAATGTCTCCGTCTCCCCATCCCCGTCGCGCTCAAAGCGGTCTGACCCGACTCACTTGTTGCAAAGGAAGATCTCATGCTGAAGAACACACTTCTTGTTGTCTCGATGCTCGCCGCGCTCGGCGCTGTCGCCGCGTGCGAGCGCTCCGAACCCGCCGCGAGCGCCCCGTCGTCCTCGGGCGGCGTCACGATCCCCGCCGGGCTGTTCGCCGCGGCCCCGGAAGGCGAAGCGGTCTCCGTCCTCGAAGCCAAGGCGTCGTCCTCGCAGGGCGACAAGGTGCTCGTTCGCGGGCGGATCGGCGGGAGCGCCGCGCCGTTCGTTGATGGCCGCGCGATGTTCACCATCGTTGACGCGTCGATGCTCGCGTGCTCCGACACCCCGGGCGACGGGTGCAAGACCCCCTGGGACTATTGCTGCGAGCAGCCCGCCGACATCGCGAGGCACGCGGCGACCGTCCAGGTGACCGGCGCCGACGACTCCGTTCTTCGCGCATCCTTAAGGGGCCAGGGCGGCCTGCGCGAACTCTCGACCGTGGTCGTCCGCGGCACGGTCGCCCAGATCGACGACGGCGTGCTCGTCATTGACGCCGACACTATCAGCGTCGATCCGGCGGGCGTCGCCTCGCACGACTGATCGGCAGATTCGGCAAGACATATCCGGACTCATTCGGTATCTTGGCGTCAGGCGGTCGCGGAGGTACTTCCGCCGCCTCTGAACGCACACCCCACCCTGACGCGGGTGCGAGGAGAAGGCCGGATGCCGGAGGATCACCCCAGCGCTGACGGGTCACGCGCCGTGCAGATCACCGATGAAGACGCGGTCAAGGCGATCATTTCGTCGTCGGTGATGGGGCTGTGGGACATCGTGGACAATCTCACGCGGATCCGGCCGACACGCCGCGAGCGGTACCGGGTCGCCATCTTCGGATCGGCGCGTCCCAAGCAGGGCTCGTTCGGGTACGAGCAGGTGAAGCGTGCGGCGGCGGCGTTCACCGAGATGGGATGCGACATCGTGACCGGCGGCGGGCCGGGGCTGATGCAGGCCGCGAACGAGGGCGCCGCGAGCACGGGGCTCGCCGATCGATCGACGGGCATCCGGGTCGACCTTCCCTTTGAGCAGGAGGTCAACCCGTTCGTGCAGCACGCGTACGAGCACAAGACCTTTTTCAGCCGGCTTCACCACTTCGTGCTGACCTCGGACGCGTTCGTCGTCGCGCCGGGCGGCATCGGCACGGTGCTCGAGACGATGATGATCTGGCAACTCCTGCAGGTCCGGCACCTCGATCACATACCGCTCCTGCTCGTGGGCGAGATGTGGCCCGGGCTGGTGGACTGGATCCGCGACAGCATGCTGAGCACCGATCCCCCGCTCATCAGCCCGGGAGACGCCGATATCCCCACCTGCCTCTCGGACGCCGACGAAGCCATCGCGGTGGTGCGTGATCTCCACGAGCGGTGGCAGCGCGAGCAGAGTCAGCCGTAGCCCTTCATTCTGTGATTCCATCGCCTTTCGTTCGGAGCATCCTCACATGGCGAAGAAGAAATCCCGGCCCTCTCGCACTCGCGTCGAGCACGACCTGCTCGGCAAGAAGAGTGTGCCCGCCGACGCGTACTACGGCGTGCAGACCGCGCGGGCGATGGAGAACTTCCACATCTCGGGCGTGCCGATCGGACACTACCCGGACTTCGTGCGTGCGCTCGCGATGGTGAAGATGGCCGCGGCGAAAGCGAACCGCGACGCCGGGGTGATGCCGACAAAGGTCTGCCGCGCGATCGAGGCCGCGTGCCGGGACATCATCGACGGTGATCTGGTGGACCAGTTCGCGGTGGATGTCTTCCAGGGCGGCGCGGGCACCTCGACCAACATGTGCGCGAACGAGGTGATCGCGAACCGCGCGCTCGAACACATGGGCAAGTCGAAGGGCGAGTACGGGTTCTGCGACCCGCACGATCATGTGAACCTGAGCCAGTCCACGAACGACGCGTACCCCACGGCGCTGCATGTCGCGATGCTGCTCACCAACGAGCGACTGATCGAGGAGTTGGACCTGCTCGTCGACGCGTTCCGGCGCAAGGGCGCGGAGTTCGCGCGCATCTTGAAGATGGGGCGCACGCAGTTGCAGGACGCGGTGCCCATGACGCTCGGCCAGGAATTCGACGCCTGGGCCGCGAGCATCGAGGACGAGGCGCGCGTGCTCGAGAAGGTCGAGCGGGCGCTGTGCGAAGTCAACATGGGCGCCACCGCGATCGGCACGGGGCTCAACGCGCCGCGCGGGTATGCGCGGCGATGCACGGCGCACCTCGCGCAGATCACCGGGAAGCGCATCACCCTCGCGAAGGACCTCATCGAAGCCACGCAGGACACGCAGGCGTTCGTGCTGTATTCGTCGGTGCTCAAGAGCCTCGCGATCAAACTCTCCAAGGTGTGCAACGACCTCCGTCTGCTGTCGTCGGGCCCGCGCGCCGGACTGAACGAGATCAACCTGCCCGCGATGCAGCCCGGCTCGTCGATCATGCCGGGCAAGGTGAACCCCGTCATCCCGGAGGTCGTGAATCAGGTCTGCTTCGCGGCGATCGGGAACGACCTCACCGTCTCCCTCGCGGCCGAGGCGGGGCAACTCCAGTTGAATGTCATGGAGCCGGTGATCGCGGCGCGGATCTTCGAATCGCAGACGATGTTCATGCGGGCGGCGTGGACGCTGCGCGTGCACTGCGTCGACGGCATCACCGCGAACGAGGACACCTGCCGCGACTTCGTGGAGCGGAGCATCGGCATCGTCACGGCGCTGAACCCGATCATCGGCTACGACAAGGCGACCGAGATCGCCGCCGAGGCGATGAGGACGGGCAAGGGCGTCGTCGAACTCGTGCGCGAGAAGAAGATGCTCACCGAGGCCGAGATCAAGCGCGTGCTCGACCCAGTCGCGCTCACGAACATGCGCCGCCCGCGCACGCCGGCGGCGTCGAAGAAGGCCCGCAAGAAGGCGGCGAAGAAGCCCGCGACCCGTCGGACCCGGAGGAAGTAAGCCATGTTCTGGATCGAACTCCTTCTCGTCCTGACCGCGATCTTCCTCGGCTCTCGGATCGGCGGCGCCGGTCTGGGAACTGTCGCGATGGTCGGGCTTGCGGTGCTCGTGTTCGTGTTCGGGCTGCCCCCTTCATCGCCCCCCGTCACGGTGCTGGCGATCATCATCGCGGTGGTGACGGCGGCGGCGACGATGCAGGCGGCGGGGGGGCTCGACCTGCTGGTCAAGATCGCCGAGCGTGCGCTGCGCGCAAAGCCCCAATGGATCACCTTCATCGCGCCGATCGTGGCGTACATCTTCACCTTCTGCTCCGGGACGGGGCATGTCGCGTACGCGATCCTGCCCGTCATCGCCGAGGTGTCGCGCAAGGCGGGCATCCGGCCCGAGCGGCCGATGTCGATCAGCGTGATCGCGTCCCAGCAGGCGATCACGGCCAGCCCGATCGCCGCGGCCACAGTGGGCCTGCTCGCGATCCTCTCGACCGCCGGCCTCGAGATCAACGGAAAGCCGGTCGAACTCTGGCACATCCTCGTGATCTGCATCCCCTCGACGCTCATCGGCGTCATGCTCGGCGCGATCGCGGTGGTGCGCAAGGGCGTGTCGCTCGAGGACGACCCCGTCTACAAGGAACGACTCGCGAAGGGCCTCGTCGAGGAGGGTGAAGGGCAGACCAAGGAGATGGACCCGGCGACAAAGCGCCGCGCGGCGTGGTCGGTCGCGATCTTCCTCGCGGCCGCGGTCATGATCGTCATCTTCGGCATGTTCCCGTCGCTGCGCCCGACCTACACGGAGACGATCGCCGCGCCGACGGGCATCCCGATGGAGCGGATCGACAACGCCATTTTCTCGCTGAGAGACCCGGAGACCGCGTACCAGACCGTGCGCCGCGTCGAGGTCGCCGACGCGCTCGAGCGCGCCAAGACCGAGGTTGAGACCGCCGAGTTGACGCGCGAGGCGACGATCGGCATGCCGACGATCATCCAGATCCTGATGCTGGGCGCGGCGGGCGTCATGATGGTCTTCCTGAAGGCGAAGCCCGCGGAGGCGGTGCGTTCGCCGGTCGCGGTCGCGGGCGTGATCGCGGTGATCTCGATCATCGGCCTGGGATGGATGGGCAACTGTTTCTTCGAGGGCAACCAGGAGTTCGTGGTCGGATCGCTCGACACGATCATCGAATCGCAGCCGTGGGTGTTCGCGATCGGGCTCTTCGCGCTGTCGATCCTGCTGTTCAGTCAGGCGTCAACGGTGGCCGCGCTCATGCCGCTGGGCGTGGCGCTGGGCATGTCGGCGGAGTCGCTGATCGCGATGTTCCCGGCGGTGAACGGGTACTTCTTCCTGCCGACCTACGGGACGATCGTGGCGGCGATCGCGTTCGACCGGACGGGGACGACGCGCATCGGCAAGTATGTGTTCAACCACTCGTTCATGCTCCCGGGCCTGGTCGCGACGGTCGGCGCCGTCGGATCGGGCATCCTCCTCTCGAAGGTGATCTTCTGATGCCATCGAGATGGCTGTTTGTGGGTGTGGTTGCGGCGGGTTCGTGCGCGCAGGCGCAGGACGACTACGCGATCGCGAGCAGCGAGGAGACCCGGGCGATCGTCGAGTCGATGATGGCCGACGCGGCCCTGCGCACCAGTCTGCAGAGCGCGGCCAAGAAGGACGGGCCGCCCCCGTTGAGGATTTGGGGCTTCACCCAGTTTCGCTACACCTTCAACCACCGCGAAGAGACCGAGCCCCCGGGCGAGGACAAGGACACCTACGGCTTCTCGCTGAACCGCGTGCGGCTGTTCTTCGACTCGAATCCGTTCGAGGGGATCTCGGCGCGCGTGCGGACGACTTTCAGCCGCTCCACGGGCGACGCGACGCTCGATCAAGCGTACGCGACGCTGACGCTCCCCGACTCGTACAAACTCCGTCTCGGCCAGTTCAGTCTGCCGCTTTTCCGCGACGAGAACATCAGCGCCGATCGCCAACTCGCGGTGAACGCGTCCACCGTGGACGAGTTGTACAACCAAGGGAACATCCAGGGCATCATGCTGATGCGCGAGTGGGAGGAGATCCGCTTCTGGGCGGCATACAGCGACGGCATACGCTCGGCGAACAAACCGTGGGGTTCCGAGTTCGACGCGGACCTTGCGGTGAGCACTCGCTGGGAATGGATGGTCCAGGGCGATTCTTGGGCGCGCTTCGATGACTACACCTCGTTCCCCGGGAGCGACACCGCCAGCGTGTTCGGCGCGGCGGTTCACTACGAGACGGGCAGTCGCGACACCGAACTGCGCGAGGACTTGGATCTGTTCTATCTGACGCTCGACTTCGGCATCGAGGGCAACGGGTGGAACCTGTTCTTCGCGGGTGTCGGCGTGTACACCGACGACGCCGAGGGCGACGACTACATCGACTCGGGGTACATCGCGCAGGGCGGATTCTTCATCTCGGAGCACACCGAACTGTTCGGGCGGTTCGACATCATCATGGTCGGCGATGACAGGCCGGACGATCTCGGGAATTTCCGCACGCTGACAGCAGGCGCGAACTA
This sequence comes from uncultured Phycisphaeraceae bacterium, assembly GCA_964350875.1. Lineage (GTDB taxonomy): Bacteria > Planctomycetota > Phycisphaerae > Phycisphaerales > UBA1924 > JAHBXC01. The sequence goes on from CAYGLT010000070.1 coordinate 12,715, forward strand.
TTACTTCTTCCCGGGGTCGCACGCGTTGAAGTTCACGGCCAACCTGATCTGGTTCCTCGATCCTCAGGCGACGAGTCTGGCGCCGACGAGCACGAACACCGGGCTGCTCCCGAGCCCGGCGGACGGGCAATGGGCGATCCAGGCGCAGATGCAGGTGATCTTCTGAGAAGAGCGGCGCCGCCGCTTACTTTGCGGGCTTGGCCAGGG
>CAYGLT010000071.1:0-2904 GCA_964350875.1 uncultured Phycisphaeraceae bacterium
GGGCTTGATGCGCACGAGCCAGCCGTCGCCGTAGGGATCGGAGTTGAGGAGCGAGGGGTCGTCGGCGAGCTTGGGGTTGTGCTCGACGATCTCGCCCGGGACGGGGGAGTAGATGTCGCTGGTGGCCTTGACGGACTCGACCTCGCCGACGGTTTCGCCGGCCTTGATGGCGGTGCTGGCGGCGCGCATCTCGACATAGGTGATGTCGGTGAGTTCGTCGACGGCGTGCTGGGTGATGCCCAGGGTGATGACCTCGCCGTCGTCGCGGAGCCACTCGTGGGTTTCGGTGTACTTGCGGTCGGCGGGGATGGACATGGCGGTGGCTCGCGGGTCGGGGGTGGGCGTGGTCGTGCCCGGGCGTCGTGGGCGCGGGCGAGGGGGACATGCTATCGGGAAGCGAGGAAAGGGCAACGGCGGGGCTTCGCGCGAGTTTTTTTCGGGAGTGCCGAACCCGGGGAAGGGGGGTGGAGTACGAACGGTGCTCTTCTCCTGACAGCGTCCCGTCGTCGGTCAGCGACGGGGCCACTGAGACTCGATTCTCGATTCCTCCGCGACTTCGGCCGGCCCTGCAACGGGTCGGCCGCGGTCGCTTTTGGGTTGGCCCTCACCCGGCTCGCGTCGCTCGCCACCCTCTCCCAGCGGGAGAGGGAGGGGGTGCGCTTGCCCCTCGTGCCCGGGGCGGTACAGTGGCGCCGCGTCGGACCCGACAGGCGGGCGCCGGCGTGTCTGCCATGCTCCTCATCCTCAGCGCTAACTCGTTTCGTGGCAAGATCCTCGCGAAGAAGGACCCGCTGCCGCTGCTCGACCTGCCCAGGTTCACGCGCGAGCACACGGAATTGCACGGCCTGATGATGCCCACGGCGTTCTTCGCCGGGGCGGACGCCAAGAAGATCGATCGCTTCCGGGACGAGGCGGACAAGGCCGAGTGCCCGTGCCTGGTGCTGGTGGAGGACGAGCCCCAGGACATCGGGGGGAGCGAGGCGAAGTTCGAGGCCGCGCTGGACCGGGTTTCGCGCGTGCTGAAGGCGGGCCAGCGGCTGGGGTGCAACGCCGTCGGGGCGCCGATTGTTGCGCCCGAGAGCGAGGACAAGTACGAACTCATCTCGGCGAGGACACGCCGCCTGCTCGACCGCGCGGATCGCATGCAGATCAACCTGCTGCTCGTCCCCGCGAAGGGGCTCACGAACACGCCCGAGGGCATGACGGGGCTCATCAAGAAGGTGGGCGGGTTTCGGATCGGTTCGCTCCCGGACTTCGAGCACGCGTCGACGCTCGGGCCGGACATCACGGACACCCTGCGCAAGATCGTGCCGTACGCGAGCGCGGTGACGGCGTCGGCGGGCGATCTCGACAAGAAGGGCAAGCACGCGCCGTACGATCTGAGCAAGTGCATGGACGCGCTGATCGCCGTCGGGTACGACGCGCTGGTCGCCGTGGAGTATCGAGGCCCGGGCGACGCGGCCGAGGGTGTTCGCGCGATCAAGGGAGCGCTGGAGGCGGCGCTCGAGGAAGCGGCCAACAAGTGATGACGAGCGAGACTCACAACGCGCGGGGCGAGCGTCGGGCCGCCGGCCCGCGTGAGGCGATCGTGACGATCGACGGCCCCGGGGGCGCGGGCAAGAGCAGCGTGGCGCGCGAGGCGGCGCGGCGGCTGGGGCTCGATTTCCTCGACACCGGCGCGATGTACCGGGCGGCCACGGCGCTCGCGCTCGACCACAAGATCGCGATCGACGACGAGGACGCGGTCGAGAAACTGGCGCGCGAGGCGCACCTGCGTTTCGACTGGACGGGTGATCCGCCGAATCTGATGGCGTTCGGGCGCGCGATGACCTCACGCCTGCGCGCCGCGGATGTGGACGCGAAGGTGTCTGCGGTCGCCGGGTTGCCGAAGGTCCGAGCGCTGATGGTCGATCTCCAACAGCGCATCGGCCGCGAGCATCCGAGGTTGCTCACGGAAGGGCGGGATCAGGGGTCCGTCGTGTTCCCCGGCGCGCTGATCAAGATCTACCTGACGGCCAGCGTGGAGGCACGCGCGAAGCGGCGCGCGGATCAGATCCGTCGGGGCGACGCGGATCGCGCGGTGGACGAGGGGGCGATCGCGAGCGAACTCGAAGCGCGGGATGTTTCGGACAAACGCCGCACGGTCGGGCCGCTCGCGTGCCCGGTGGACGCGGTGGTGCTGGACACTTCGGACCTGACCTTCGATCAGGCGGTGGCGCGGGTCGTCAGTCTGGTGCGCGAAGCGCTGGAGGGGGCGGCGCAGTGAGCGCTCGAGAAGGCCCTCCCGCTCAAGATCCGAAGGGTGCGCGACGAAACCGGAACGAAGTCGACACCGAGGCGATCCTGCGTGATCGCTGGTGGCAGCCCGCGTTCTTCAACCTCGCGAAGTACACCGTGAAGGCGCTGTTCAAGGTGTGGCTCCGCACGAAGGTGATCGGGAAGGGCAATGTCCCGATGCGCGGCGGGCTGCTCGTGGTGTCGAACCACGCGAGTTATCTCGATCCGCCGCTGATCGGCGTGAGTCTGCCGCGCAGGTGCTGGTTCATGGCGCGCTCGACGCTGTTCAGGAACAAGTTCTTCGGCGCGCTGATCGCGGGGCTGGGCTCGTTCCCGGTGGAGCGTGCCGCGGACCGCGGGAGTTCGGGTGGCGGGGACATCAAGGCGATCCGCACGGTGCTCGAGCAGTTGGAGCGCGGGCATCCCGTATTGCTTTTCCCAGAGGGTTCGCGCTCGGCGTCGGGTGAGATGGAGCCATTCCAGCGCGGCGTGGCGGTGCTGCTCAAGCGGTCGAAGTGCCCGGTGTTGCCCGTGGCGGTGAGCGGCGTGTACGACGCCTGGCCGAGGGGGAAGAAGCCCCGCCTGTTCGTCTCGAAGCGCGTGGTGGTGCGCTTCGGCGAGGCGATC
>CAYGLT010000071.1:3004-12899 GCA_964350875.1 uncultured Phycisphaeraceae bacterium
TGTCGAAGTTCGCGAGGTCGCCGTTCTGGTCGGGGAGCACGAGCCCGGCGTCGAGGGGGTTCTCGACCGAGTTGTTCTTCTTCGCGGTTTCGAGGGCGAGCAGCGCCTTGTCGCGCAGGGCGAAGACTTTCTTCCACGCGGCGTCGGCGGCGACGGGGAAGACCTCGCTCTTGGGGTCGGCGCCGAGGAAGGTGTGCAGGTGGATGCACGCGCCGGCGTTCGAGTCAGCGGTGGCCTTGTCGTCGATCTTGTGGAGCGCGCGGAACGCCTCGTCGGCGGTGTGGGGGAGGATCGGCGCGAGCAGGCGGCACAGCAGGTCGGCGATGTCCCACAGCGCGGACTGTGTGCGGCGGCGGCGCTCGGAGTTGGGCGCGTCGCAATACAGGCGGTCCTTGACGGCCGCGAGATAGACGGCGCTGAGCGTGTCGTTGCAGAAGTCGTAGAGCGCGAGGGAGGCGGCGCGGAAGTCGCACGCGTCGTAGGCGGCGCGGACCTCCTTCGAGAGGTCGTTGGCCTGCGCGAGCGCCCACGCGTCGATCGAGTGCGGCGTGAACGCGGTCCACGCGACGCAATCGCCCTCGCGGTTGGAATGGCCCTCTCCGGGCTTGCAGGGCGTGAAGTCGTCGAGGTTGGAGAGCAGGAAGCGGATCGTGTTGCGCACCTTGCGGTACGCCTCGCCCGCGGTGTCGAAGTAGGACGGATCGACCTTGATGTCGTTCTCGAACGCGAGCGTCGCGACCCACCAGCGGCAGACATCGGCGCCGAGCGTCTTGAAGAGTTCCTCGACATTCAGCGCGTTGCCGAGCGACTTGGACATCTTCTTGCCGTCCTTGTCGACCATGAACCCGTGGGTGAGGATGGTGTTGTAGGGCGGGCGACCGGTCGCGCCCAGGCCGATGAGCAACGAGGACTGGAACCAGCCGCGGTGCTGGTCGGAGCCCTCGAGGTAGAGGTCGACGGGGAAGGCGGATTCGCCGAAACGGTCGCGCAGGGCGGAGTGCCACGACGAGCCGGACTCGAACCAGACATCGAGGATGTCGCGCGACTTCTCGAGCGCGTCGAGGTCGATGTTCTTCGGCGCATCGGCGTCGGCGCTCAGGTCGTAGTGCGCGAGGAGTTCGCGCGGCGACATCTGGAACCACGCGTCGCTGCCCTTCTCGCGGAACAACTTCGCGACGGCGCGCACGGACGCGGCGGTGAGGAGCGTGGTGGTCTCGCCGCTGGCGTCCTTCTGGAAGAACGCGGGGATGGGGAGACCCCACGCGCGCTGGCGAGAGACGCACCAGTCGGGGCGTGACTCGAGCATGCCGCGCAGCCGGTTGCGGCCCCACTCGGGGATGAAGTTGATCTGTGATTCGATGAATCCCTGCGCGAGTTGGCGGAGGGACTTCTTGTCGCGCGCGGTGTCGCGATCGACGCCGACGAACCACTGCTCGGTGGCGCGGAAGATGACGGGCGTTTTGCTGCGCCAGTCGTGGGGGTAGGAGTGCATGAAGTTGAACGAGTGGAAGAGGTGGCCCGAGGTGTTCAGGTGCTCGGTGATGAGCGGGTTGGCGTCCCAGACCGACTTGCCCTGCACGAATTCGGGCGCGGTGCTGTCGTATGTGCCGTCGTCGCGCACGGGGCAATAGATGGGGAGGTTCTCGCGGAGCCCGGTCTGGTAGTCCTCGACGCCGTGGCCCGGCGCGGTGTGGACGAGGCCCGTTCCGTCTTCGAGCGTGACATACTCGGCGGCGACGATGCGGTGGAGGGAGGGCGTTCCCTCACCCGGCGCGGCGAGCGCTTGCGCGAGCGCATCCGTGTCAATGAGCGGGTGGCGATAGCGCAGGCCGACGAGTTTGTCGCCGGTCGTGGTCGCGATGACGGTGACGTCTTCCGCCTTGCCGATCTTCGCGACGGCTTCGAGCAGTTCCTTGGCGACGACGGTGGTGTTGCCGTCGATCCGCGCGAGGGCGTACTCGAACTTCTCGTGCACGGCGATCGCGAGGTTCGCGGGGAGCGTCCACGGCGTGGTCGTCCAGATCATGAACGACGGGCGCGACGAGGGGCGCTTGCCGACGATGCTCTCGTCGTCTTCGTCATCATCGGTCGACGCGGGCGGGAGGCCGAACGCGTCGTACACGGCGTCGGCGTCGTCGGCCTCGAAATCGACATAGATCGAGGGGTCTTCGCGGTCCTGGTATTCGAGTTCTGCTTCGGCGAGCGCGGTCTGGTTCGCGATCGACCAGTGCACGGGCTTGAGTTGGCGGAAGACGAGTCCCTGCTCGACGAGGTCGGCGAAGAGTTCGATGGTCGCGCCTTCGAACGAGGGCGCCATGGTGAGGTAGGGGTGCTCGTAATCGGCGAGGGTGAGCAGGCGCTCCATCTGGCCGCGCTGGAGTTTGACATACTTCTCGGCGTAGGCCTGGCACGCCTTGCGCACGGCGATGCGTCGCGTGTCTTCGGGGAGTTCGGCGAGTTTGGCGATCTTGCCCGAGGCGATGAGGTCGGACATGACCTTGGCTTCGATGGGCAGGCCGTGGCAGTCCCAGCCGGGGACATAGGGGGTGTCGAAGCCCTCCATGGTGCGCGAGCGGACGACGAAGTCCTTGAGGCACTTGTTGAGGAGGTGGCCCAGGTGGATGTCGCCGTTGGCGTAGGGAGGGCCGTCATGGAAGACGAACGACTTGGCGCCCTTGCGCGCTTCGCGTGTGCGGTTGTAGAGGTCCATCGCGGCCCAGCGCTTGAGGGAGGCGGGCTCATTCTGCACGAGGTTGGCCTTCATGGCGAAGGGCGTCTTGGGCAGATTGAGCGTGCCGCGGTAGTTGCGCTTGGTTTCGGCGGAGGAGGCGTCGTTGGACATGTGGTGGGCCGGTTCTCTCGCGAGGGTTCGTGGGTGGAGCGGGATGGTAGGGCGGGGGGGCAAAAAAGAAGCCGCCCGCTCGGGTGGTGAGCGGGCGGTGGAGTGCGGGGCAGGATCGGGGCGGATCAGGCGCGGCGTCGGCGGGGGAGCGTCATCATCACCGCGGCGCCGAGCAGGGAGGCGGCTCCCGGCGTGGGAACGAAGGCGAGGTAGTCGAGGCCGGAAGAGCCCGTGATGGAGGTCGCGTCGAGTTCGTTGCCTGCGGCGTCGCGGACGATGATGTCGGTGATCCGCATGGTGTTGAAGGCGTCGACCGAGAGGGAGGCGTCCGAGCCTTCCGCGAAACCGTCGTCGCTGAGGTCCATCGTGAGCCAGGTCTGCAGGCCCATCCCGACGCTCACCGTGCCGTTCTCGAGCGCAAAGGTGGGCGTTTCGACGAGTTCGTCGATCGAGTTCGCGGCGGATCCTTCGAAGTGGTTGTAGCGCGCGAAGGTGGTCGTTGCTCCGGAGGGGAGTTCGCGCCACAGCGCGAGCTGCCCGAACGAGCCGGTCGGAACGGCGGATACATCCGCGGTGATGCGCATCACGAAGGACACGGACGCGGCGTCGCCCGCGGCGGCGACGGTGATGTCGTCGCTGAATCGGGCGAAGGACTGCCCTGAGAAGTAGGACGGCACACCGTTGGCTTGATCGTCGATCCAACGGGTGTTGGCCGGGTTGTAGAACATGTTGGTCAGCGAGTGGCTGAAGCGAGCCCGGAGGACGCCGTGGTCCGACTGTGCGGCGGCGTCGTAGGAATACATCATGGTCTGCTGGGCGCCGGCGCCGTTCATGCCGGTGAACTGGAACTGATCCGCTTCGGCAAGGACCGAGTTGTCAGTGGCTTGGAAGAAGCCGCCCCCGAGGTAGCCGATCGAGATGCTGCCGCCGGGATTGCGGTTTCCGGCGCTGGGGCCGATGGTTGTGTTCAGGCTGACGCCTGCGTGTCCGGCGGCGGCGATGCCGAGGAGCGAGGTGACGGCGACGGCGCCGCGGACGCTGTGCGAGCGTGTGAGCATGAGGTTCTCCGTGCTGAGTTGCTGACTCTCTCGCTGTTCTGTGCGTGAACAGCGACTCTCCGACTCCGTTGTACAGGGTCGGTGGGCACGGATCAACCCTTTCCGGACAAGGAAAGGGAAAAGTAACACTGCGCAAACTTTTGTTTTGGAAGGGGTTCGCTCAGGCGTGCTCGAAGATGGTCTGCGAGCGGATCACGATGCCGCCCACGGCGAGCAGGTGGTAGGACTGGATGTGGATCTCTTTGCGGTAGCGCTGGACATCGAGGATCGAGGCGGACTTGCCGCCGTCTTCGTTGGTCCAGAGGTGGGAGGCGGCGTCGTTCTCGCGGGCGAAATCGACGAGTTCGCGGTAGGTGGCCTGGTAGAGGTTGTCGGAGAGAGTCTCGGTCTGGACGGTGTAGACCGCGCGGACGCCGTCGTCGAAGGCCTGATCGTGGTCGCGCTCGCCCATGGCCGGGAAGCCGGCGGCGACGCCCCGATCCGGGAGGCCGCCGTCCTGGTTGGTGAGGAGTTCGACGGCGGTCACGGGCCCGTGCTGGAAGCGGAGCATGTGGGCGCCGGCGAGGACCCACCCCTCGAACTCGTAATCGCGATGGGAGATGAAGATCCGGTTCGCGACCTTGAAGAGTTCGGGATGGAGCGCACGGCGATAAAACAGCACGCGGTACGCCTGGAGCAGCGATTGGGCTTTGGGAGGGGCGTTCATCAAGCGGCCTGTGGAGGAGTGCGGTTCGAGGGGAGGGACTCGAAGTTTGCAGTCGCTTGCTTGCGAGGCTCTAGTGTACGGGGCGGTGTGAAATCAACAAGAACTATCTCGCGGAAAACGCAAAAAACTACGGGTTGGTCGCAAGGGGTAGCGGCAGAAGTTGCGCCGATGGCAACCGGTAGTGGGTGCGACGCGCGAACATGAAGGCCCATCGTTTGCTCTACGGACACGAGTGCGCCGGGGTTCGGCGCCGTCGAGCAAGGGAAGGGAACGGATGCCCACCCGAGGGATCGGCCTGGCCGATCGACTGAGCATGCTTCGCAAGGCCAAACGGCGCAGCAGGTTGGCTGCGCTGATCGAAACCCTGCGCGTCTGCGGCCCGGCGGAGGCCGACGCGATCACGCGGGCTTTGCTCGGCGAGGTGCGGTCCGGGGACCGCGCAATTGATGCGCTGGCGGTCGCCGCCCTGCGCTGGGAGCGGCTGAAAGAGCCGACCCGGGCGATGTGGCTGACGGCGGCGGGGGACAGGCTGTCGGTGATGGTGGACAACCTGGCGAAATCGGAGTCGGCCGAGCAGCGACTCGCCGCGGCCGAACTCGTCGCCCACATGCCCAGCGCCACGGGCGTCGCACGCCTGCCCGGGCTTCTCGCAGACGACGAGGGACCGGTCAGTGAGGCGGCGGAGTCCGCATTGCGCCGGGCGCTCACAGCGTCCCGGTCGGACCCGGCGATGCTGGCCGTGCTCGACGCCGCCCTCGCCGAGGCCGCGACGAACTACCCCGAGCACCGCAGGCGGGGGGTGCTGGAGGCGATCGTCCCGATGCTCGACGGCCCCTCGCCGCGCTTGCGCGAGTGGCTGACCGATTCGAGCCAGCCCGCGCTGCTCGCGCTGCGCGCCGTAGTGCGCGGCGACCGCGAGGAAGGGTCACGCGCCCGCGCGATCCGACTGCTGGCGATCCCGACATTGGCCCCAGCGGCGGCGGCGCGGCTCAGCAAGCGCGCCGGCCCGCGCGAGCACCAGCGCGCCTTCGAGTGCGCGCACCTGCTCGTTCGGGAATCGCGCGGCGAGGAGTACAAACGCGTGCGCATCGAGCCCACGCCCGATGCGCTGCCCAGCGCGAAGGAACTCGCGGCGATGCCCGAGCGCGCCCGCGCGGGGTACATGCGCATGGTCGCGCGGTGTGTGATGCTCGCGGAGCGGCGCGTCGCGCTGCTCACCCCAGCGCTCACCGACACGAGCGACCTGGTGCGCATGATCGCGGTGCGCGAACTGATCCGCGAGCCCGTGCGCGAGGCCGCGGGCGCGATCGCGACGGCCGGGCTGCTTTCTGACCTGTGTTTCGTGGGCGGAACGGCGCAGGCGTCGTCGGCGACGACCGCGCTGCTCAACGATCGACGGCTGCGCAGAGCGACTTCGGCGGAGACGCGCGACGCGATGGCGCGCAGCGCGAACCCGAGGGTGCGCGTCTCGCGCGAGATCGCCGACCAACACGAAAACCCGTGGTCGAACCCGGCGGCGGCGCGGATCGCTGTTGACACGGCGCGCGGTCAGTTCGTGCGCGAACTCGTCCGGCGCATCGCGAAGGGCGAGGTCGAGAGCAAGGTCGCCGCGCTGCGCATCGCGAAGCGGCTCTCGCTCGTGCGCGAGGCGGAACTCGAGATCCTCGCGGCGGCGGCGGATCGCGACCCGCGCGTCGCGGCGACGGCGGCGATGGCGCTCGCGGACATCGAAGGTTCGTCCGCCTCTCAGGCGCTCGAGCGGCTCGTCGAACATTCCGACGGGCGGGTTCGCGCCAACGCGATCGAGGCGCTGGGCGATCGGACGCCGCTCCACCCGCTCATCGAGGTCAAACTGGGCGCCGGATCGGCGCGCGAGCGGGCGAACGCGGCCAGGTCGGCGCTGCGCGCGTCGCCCGGGCACGGGAAAGCAGCCGAGACGGTCGAGGCCATGCTGGCGGGCGAGTCGGGGGCGCAGCGGTCCGGGCTGTGGGCGATCGAGCGGTCGCGGGCGATCGCGCTGGCCCCGAGCGTGGCGCGGATGGTCCGCGAGACGAAGGACGAGCACACGCTGAGGCGCGCGAAGGCGGCGGCGCGGATGCTGCTCGCGGTCATGCGGCCGATGGCCGAAAGTGACGCGGCGAAGCGGCCGATATCCCGGGCGGAGGCCGCCTGATGACGCTGACGCTCGCATCGTGGATTCTGCCCGGGTTCTTCGCGCTGGGCGCCCTCGCGCTGGCGAGCGCGGCGGTGTTCCTCGCCCATCGCGCCGCGAAGCACGCGATGACGAGCGACGAAGCATTCGAGGTGATGGCCAGGCACATGGGCGCGACGCGCTCGGAACGCAGGGCCGTGCGCGACCTTGCCGCGAATGACGCGCAGGCCACACCCGCGGCGTTGCTCGTGAGCGAGCACGCGTTCAAGAAGGCGTACGACGCGCAGCGCGAACGCTTCGCCGGCGATCCGAAGAAGGCGAAGCAGGCGGCGGACATGCGCGCGTTCGCGCAGCGCGTGTTCAAAGACGCGGCCTGAACGCGGCGAAAGCGCATCCATTCCCAATCTGATCCGAGCCCCGTTCGGAAGAACGGGGCGCTGACGCGATGGGTCTTTCTGCATCACTCGTTCCGTACACGCGTCCGCGCCCTCCGCTCGCGCGGAGGGCTCTGATCGGAAGAAGATGGCCCCTCACCCGACGCTGCGCGTCGACCTCTCCCCTGAGGGGAGAGGTGCTGAAACGGAAAAACAAACACGGGCCGAGCGATGCTCGACCCGCGCACGAAGCATGTTGATGTCTCGCCCTCACCCGGTCGCTTCGCGACCACCCTCTCCCAGCGGGAGAGGGTGAAGAATCACGCGCTGAAGGACGAGCCGCAGCCGCAGGACGAGGTCGCGTTCGGGTTGTTGAACACGAAGCCGCGGCCCATGACCTCATCGCGGAAGTCGATCGTCGTGCCGGCGAGATACAGGAGCGACTTGGGATCGCAGATGACCTTCACGCCGTGCTGCTCGAAGGTCTCGTCGGTGTCCTTCTGGGACTCGGTGAGGTCGAGCAGGTAGGAGAAGCCCGAGCAGCCGCCGCCCTTCACGCCCACGCGGAGGCGCACGGCGTCGGCGTCGAGTTCCTGCTGCTTGATGATGCTCTTGATCTCGCGGGCGGCCGTCTCCGAGAGGATGATGCCGGGCGTCGAGGGGGCTTCGGGGGTGGTGGTCTGGGTGCTCATCGGTCTTGGTCTCCCGTCCGTGGAGGCGGAGTGTTCGGCGGCCGGGCCGCGTTCTCTGGATAGTACGCGCGCCCGACGCTGGATGTTCACCTCCCCCTCATCGGCCCGTTCCCCGGGCTTGACGCGAACAACCGAGGCGGCGACTGTCTCCCCTCATGCGGATCGTGCGCACAGAGCGGGAACTCTCGGACCTACACGGCTGCGTGCTGGTCCCGACGATGGGCGGGCTCCACGAGGGCCACGCCTCGCTCGTACGGCAGGCGAGGGAGATCGCCGAGAAGCGGGCCGCGAACGCGCCGGACGGGAAGCGTCCGTTGGTGGTCGCGTCGGTGTTCGTGAACCCGACCCAGTTCAATGTTCGCGCCGACTTCGAGCGCTACCCGCGCTCGCTCGACGCCGACGCCGCGCTGTGCGCACAGTCGGGCGCCGACGCGGTGTTCGCGCCCGACGAGAAACTCGTCTACCCGCCCGATGCGCCGCCGATCGTGCCTCACCTGCCCGACGCGGCGGTGCACAAGGGGCTCGAGGATGCGCACCGGCCGCGTCACTTCGAGGGCGTGTGCCAGGTAGTGCGCCGGCTGTTCGAGTTGTGCTGTCCCGTCGAGGCGGTGTTCGGGGAGAAGGACTGGCAACAGTTGCAGGTGGTGCGCGCAATGACCCTCGCCGACCACGACCCGGTGATCCGGCGCGTGAGGATCGCGCAGGGCGCGACGGTGCGCGAATCGGACGGGCTGGCGATGAGCAGCCGCAACCGGTTCCTGTCGAAGGAGGCGCGGGAGAAGGCCGCGGCGATCTCGCAAGCGCTGTGCGACGCGTCCGGCGCAGGGACCGTGGGCATGGCCGAGACGCTGATGCGCTACCGGCTGGAGTCGGTCGGCGCGACGATCGACTACGCGGACATCCGACACGCGACCACGCTGGTGCGCCTGGCGAAGGACCTCCACCCGTCGGACCTGACGATCCCCGCGCGGGCGATCATCGCGGCCCGGTTCGGCGACGGCGACGGGGAAGTCCGCCTCCTCGATAACGCCCCCTGGCCCGCCTGAAACTGGCCACTTTCCGTTTCCAATGCAATACTTGGGGAGTCCCCATGGCCGACCAGACCCCTCAACCCGACCGCTCTGCCCGTCCCCCGGTGGACCCGGAGGCCATCGCCGCGCTCTTCGCGGCCCACGGGCTGCGCTGCACCCGCCAGCGGCAGGAGGTCTTCGCGGCCCTGGCGAGCACCACGGCCCACCCCAACGCGGAAGAACTCCACGGACTGGTCCTTGCCGGCGCCGGCGACGCCGGGGACGAGGCCGTCTCATTGGCGACCGTCTATAACACGCTCGAAGCCCTTGATCAGGCGGGACTTGTGCGCAAGATCCCGACCCCCGAGGGCGGCGCCCGCTACGACGCCGACACCACCGACCACATGCACATCATGCTGGGTCACGGGGCCGTCCGCGATGTCCCGGCCGACCTCGGTCAGCGGTTCCTCGAGCACATCCCGCCCTCGCTCGTTCAGGAGTTGGAGAAGCGGATGGGCGTCCGCGTCCGGCGCCTCAGCGTGAATGTCGTGGCCGATTCCGACGCCTAGCCGCGCTTCAGAGCGGCCTCGGCGTGTCCGATACACGGGGGAGAGGGGGGTCAGACGCGTGATTTCGCGTCGACAACCGACCGACCCCAGCGTTCGGAGCCCGACGATGGACAACCGCGACCGCCGCATCCAGCCCCGCTACACCCTCCCCGCGATGTACACCGCCATCGCCCTGCGTCCGGGCGACAGCGACAAGTTCATCCACGAGGGCCACGCCTACGACCTCTCCCTGAGCGGCGTCCGCTTCGAGTTGGACCACCCGATCGCCCCCGGCACCGCCGTCGGCATCCGCATCGACCTCCCCGGGCACTCGAACTTCGGCGGCCAGGCCGACGCCCGCCCCGTGTATGTCCTCGCGAATGTCGTGTGGATCGAGGACGAGGACCAGCCCCCGCCGTACCGCATGGCGGCCGTGTTCACGCGTTTCGCCGTCGCCGGCGACGGCCAGCGCCTCGAGCGCGCCTTGGGCGGCGGGCGTTACCGGCTGGTCGC
>CAYGLT010000072.1:0-12770 GCA_964350875.1 uncultured Phycisphaeraceae bacterium
CAGCGTCGTAGCACACCGCCGCCTGGCCGGGCGCCACCGCGCGCTGCGCATCAGCGAACTCGATCTTCAGCAGATCATCTGACACAGAAACGAGACACTTCGCCCTCACCGGCTCCGCGTTGTACCGGATCTTCACCAGGCACTCGCGCCAGTCCGCATACGCGGCCTCATCCCCGAGCCAGTTCACCTCGCGCGCCACGCACGACTTCGCTTCGAGCATCTCGCCCGGGCCGACCGTCACCGTGTTCGTGCGCGCGTCCTTGTTCACCACATAGATCGGGTACCCGAGCGACACGCCCACGCCCCGGCGCTGGCCGATCGTGAACCTGTGCTGTCCCCCGTGCGCGCCCACAACCCTGCCGTCTGGATCGACGATCTTCCCCTCGCGCGCCTCGCCCGGACGGCGCTTCTCCACGAGCGACGCGTAGTCGTTGTCCGGAACGAAGCAGATCTCCTGCGAGTCCGGCTTGTCAAACACCGGCAGGCCGAACTCGCGCGCCATCTCTCTGACACGCGGCTTCTCGAACCCGCCGATCGGCAGCATCATCTCCCTCAACCGCTCGCGCGGCGCCCCGAACAGCACATACGACTGGTCCTTGTCGTGGTCCACGCCGCGCAGCAGCCGCACGCGCGCCGCGTCGCCCCGGTCCACCCGCGCGTAGTGACCCGACGCGACGAAGTCACACCCGAGTGTCTTCGCGTACTCGTGCAGTTTGCCGAACTTCAGCCAGTCGTTGCACCGCACGCACGGGTTGGGCGTCCGCCCGCTCGCGTACTCGTCAACGAAGTAATCGATGATCCGCCCGAAGTCCTTCTTGAAGTTGCACACATAGAACGGCGCCCCGAGTTCCGCCGCCACCAGCCGCGCGTCCGCGGCGTCCCCGACCGAGCAGCACCCCTGATGCCCGATCTTGAGTTTCTTCGGGTCACAGGCGGCCCGCTCCGCCTCGTCGAAGGTCTGGATCGCGTCGAGTTCCTCGCCGGGCGAGCCGAGACGCATAAAGCACCCGACCACCTCGTACCCGTCGCGCACCAGCAGCGCGGCCGCGACGGAGGAATCAACCCCGCCCGACATCGCCACCAGCACCTTGCCCTTCGATCCGCTCGGCATCGTCAATCGTACGCGCCGCCGCTCCCGGTCGGCCCCCGGCCCCCCGAGGATCGGATCAGTACGAGATGTTGTCCCACGGCCCGGCCGTGACCGGGTTTGTCTGGATGGCGCCCACACGGTTCCCTGCCCCGATGTCGTAGTTCGCGATCGAGTTCTGGTAGCAGATGTTCCGCACGATCGTGTTGCTCGGGGAATCGACATCGATCCCGATCCGACTGTTCGACACCTGGTTGCCGTCACAAACGCTATACACCGTCGAGAGTTTGATCCCCCCGTAGGTGCCCGCCGTTGAGTTGTAGTACACCACATTGTCGATCACGCGGCAGGAGCTGACCGTGAAGATCCCGAAGTGGCCGTTGTTCCGCGCAGTACACCCCTTGATCGTCGTGTAGTTCATGATGAAGAACCCGTGCTCCGCGTTGTCACGCGAGACAACGCCCTCGATCAGGCAGTGCAAGCCTGCGCTGACGCCGGTCAGCGTCGCGCCCTGCACCGTGCAATTGCGGATCACCGAGTTATCACCGCCCTCGATCCCGTTTGTCGCTCCGGCGCCGACCGAGCATCCCTCGATCCGCCCGTTCTCACCGACCGAGATCCCGACGCCGCCCGCCGGGTTCACGGTGCAATCCTGCACGAGAGCGTTCGCTCCCGCAACGATGCCGCGCGTCGCGCTCACGACGCATCCCGTCACGATGCCCTGCGATTGAACGAAGATGCCCGTCGGCGCGTCGACGACCGTGCAGTTGCGCACAACGCCTCGATCGGAAAGGAAGATCGCCTCCTGATTCGAGTCGAAGATCGTCAGCGACTCGACCGTCGTCTCGTCCGACTCTTCGCCGTTGATCGCGATCCCGTTGAAGCCGCGCACGAATCCGTTGCGGATCACCGTCCCGCGCACGCCCGCCTCGATCACCACCGCGTGCGTGTCCGCGCCGTTGCCGTCGAGCGAGAAGCCGTTCAGGTCGAGCGTCACTCGATCCGCCAGAATGGAGATCGCGCTCTGCCCCGGCCCCGGGTTCACATTCCCGGTGAGGTAATACGAGCCAGGCTCCACGATCGTGTGCATCGAGGTCCCGCTCGCCGGCAGGCGGTTCACCGGCGTCCTCGGCTCGACCTCGTCCAGCGTCTTGAGCGTCGGCGCTACAGGCCCGGCGGGCGGATCCAGAGGCCCCGCCGAGAGCGAGGCGGAAACGGACGACACAAGCACGGCAATCGCAACGAATCTCATGGGTTGTCTCTCCTCGAGGGTGGGCGCTCCCAGCCAAAACACCCTACCACGCCAAGAGCGAGAACCAACCCAAACTTCGGAAGCCGAGTGTCCGATTCTTCCCCGGGGATGACCCGTTCCCGTCCGCCTGAACGCCTCGCGGGATCGCGTAGAATCGCCCGCATCGTTCACGATCGCCCCGCGTCCGCCCGCCGAACCGCCGCAAGGAAGCCCGCTCCATGGCCCTGTTCTCCCGCAAGGCAAAGAAGCCCTCCACGCCCGCCCGACCTCCCGCGTCGGACGCCGGCGGCCGCATCACGCCCTTCGTCTCCACCCCCGGCTTCACGCAGTCTCCGCCGCAGATCGCCGCCATCGAGCCGCGCATCCAGCAGATCGGCGCCGAGATGCTCTCCCACGCCAACGAGCACAAGGCGGGCATGCTCAGCCGGCAGTTCTGGTCCGACAAACTCATGGACTGGTCCATGAAGGACCAGAACTTCAAGGTCCAACTCTTCCGCTTCGTCGACGCCTTCCCCGCCCTGCGCACCCCCGACATGGTGCACGAGCACCTCGTCGACTACCTCACCCAGCCCGGCGTCACTCCGCCGCCCGGCATGGACCTCGGGCTCCGCGCGGGCGGCCTCGCGAAGGGTCTGCTGACGAACACCATGTCGTCGCAGATCAAGAGCATGGCCGGCAAGTTCATCGCGGGCGTCGACGCCGCCGACGCGCTCCCCGACCTCAAGAAACTCTGGAACGACGGCATCGCGTTCTCGGTCGATCTCCTGGGCGAAGCGTGCGTCAGCGCCGCCGAGGCCGACGCCTACCGCGACAAGTACCTCGACCTCATCAACAACCTCCCTTCCGATGTCGCGACCTGGAAGTCACAGGACCGCCTCGAGCGCGACCACCTCGGACCCGTCCCGCGCGTCAATGTCTCCATCAAGGTCTCGTCGCTCTCGCCCATCTGCGACCCGCTCAAGGGCGAGGCCGCCGTCGAAGACCTGATGTCGCGCCTCGAACCGATCCTGCTCGCCGCGCAGGCCAACGGCGTCTTCGTCAACTTCGACATGGAGCAGTACTCGCTCAAGGACTTCACGCTCGACCTCTTCATGCGGTGTTGCGAGAAGTACGACTTCGACGCGGGCCTGGCCATGCAGGCCTATCTGAAGTCGGGCGACGCCGACGCGCTGCGCATCTGCGAATGGTCCAACCGCACCGGCCGCGTCGTCACCGTGCGCCTCGTGAAGGGCGCCTACTGGGACTACGAGACTATCCACGCCGAGGAGATGGGCTGGCCCTGCCCCGTGTGGAACACGAAGCGCGAGACCGACGCGTGCTTCGAGCGCATGACCACCATCTTCCTCAACAGCACGCCGCGCGGCCCGGGCGAGGGCGGCGTCAAACTCGCGCTCGGCTCGCACAATGTCCGATCCATCGCCACCGCGCTCGCCGGCCTCGAAGCCCGCGGCCTGCCCAAGGAAGCCATCGAACTCCAGATGCTCCACGGCATGGCCGACCAACTCAAGTCCGCCGCCGACGAGATGGGCTACCGCGTCCGCGAGTATGTCCCCGTGGGCGAGATGATCCCGGGCATGGCCTACCTCGTGCGCCGACTCCTCGAGAACACCAGCAACGAGTCGTGGCTCCGCGCCGGGTTCCTCGACAACGCGTCCACCGACATCCTCCTCGCCTCGCCGCACACATCGTCCGCGCCGATCCCCGCGCATGTGAACGGGCTCTCGGTCAACGGGCACCTCCACACCGACACCGTGCAATCCGGCGGCAAGCCCGACCTCTACCTCATCGCGCCCGAGCGCCACCAACTCGCGCCCGCCGTCCCGGGCGTGGGCGACGACCGCCCGTTCTTCACCGAACCCCCGCGCGATTTCGCCGAGATGCACTACCGCGACGCGTTCGCCAGCGCCGTCTCGCGCGCCGTCGTGCCCAAGGTCGCCAACGACAAGACGCCCGCCGACGCGAACGCCGCCGTCGCCAAGGCCGCCGAGTTCTTCCTCAAGTGGCGCGATGAAGACCCGCGCGTCCGCGCCGCGGTCCTCACCAAGGCCGCCAACATCATGCGCTCGCGCCGCGATGAACTCTCCGGCATCCTCGTCCGCGAGAGCGGCAAGACATGGCGCGAGGCCGACGCCGATGTCTGCGAAGCCATCGATTTCTGCGCCTACTACGCGCGCCTCGCCGTCCCGCTCTTCGAGCCCAAGCGCCTCGGCCGCTTCATCGGCGAACTCGACGAACTCTGGTACCAGCCGCGCGGCGTCGCCGCCGTCATCTCCCCGTGGAACTTCCCCCTCGCGATCTGTTGCGGCATGACCGTCGCCGCCCTGGTCTGCGGCAACACCGTCGTCGTCAAACCCGCCGAGCAGACGCCCGGCATCGCCAAAATCATGGTGGACATCCTCCACGAGGCCGGCGCCCCGCGCGACGCGCTCCACTTCCTCCCCGCGCCGGGAGAGACCACCGGCGCAGCGCTCGTGCGCGATCCGCGCGTCGCCATCATCGCCTTCACGGGCAGCAAGGCCGTCGGGCTCGACATCATCAAGGCCGCCGGCGTCACGCCCGAGGACCAGCCATTCGTCAAACGCGTCGTCTGCGAGATGGGCGGCAAGAACGCCCTCATCATCGACGCCAGCGCCGACCTCGACGAGGCCGTCCTCGGCGTGCGCCAGAGCGCGTTCGGTTTCCAGGGCCAGAAGTGCTCCGCCTGCTCGCGCGTCATCGTGCTCGACGCGCACTACGACACCTTCGTCGAGCGCATCGTCGAAGCAACCCGCGCCCTGCGCATCGGCGACCCCCGTGATCCCGCGACCGACATCGGGCCCGTCATCGACGAAGAGTCCGCGAAGAAAATCCGCTCGTACATCCAGCGCGGCAAGCAGGACCTGCGATGCGTCCTCGACATGGACCCGCCCGCCGGCCTCGAAGAGAAGGTCGGCATGCCCTTCGTCGGCCCGACGATCTTCGCCGATGTCCCGCCCGACCACCCCGTCGCGCGCGAGGAGATCTTCGGCCCCGTCCTCGCCATCATCCGCGCCAAGGACTACGACGAGGCACTGCGCATCGCCAACGACAGCCCGTACAAACTGACGGGCGGCGTCTTTAGCCGCAAACCCGCCAACCTCGAGCGCGCACGCAAGGACTTCCGCGTCGGCAACCTCTACCTCAACCGAGGGATCACCGGCGCGCTCG
This sequence comes from uncultured Phycisphaeraceae bacterium, assembly GCA_964350875.1. Classification (GTDB taxonomy): domain Bacteria; phylum Planctomycetota; class Phycisphaerae; order Phycisphaerales; family UBA1924; genus JAHBXC01. Next base: position 5,526 of record CAYGLT010000072.1, read on the forward strand.
TCGGCCGCCAGCCCTTCGGCGGGTTCGGCATGTCGGGCGTCGGCTCCAAGGCGGGCGGCCCCGAGTACATCTACCAGTTTGTCGAACCCCGCGCGTGCACCGAGAACACCATGCGCCGCGGCTTCGCGCCGGAGTTGTAAGTCACACCGCCACGCGGTTCGTCAGCCCCGCCGCTTCCAGCACGCGCACCGCGCCGTCGGCGTCTTCGCGCGTGAAGGCGCCGACCTCGAACGAGTCAAAATCGAGCACGCCCCAGCACTCGCCGTCGTCGGCGAAGCAGGGGATCACCAGTTCGCTCTGATCGCGCGGGTCGCAGGCGACATACCCCTCGCCCAGGTCCTTCACATCGCGCACGACCAGCGTGGTGCGCGAGAGGTACGCCTGGCCGCAGGCGCCGTGCATCCCGATGGGCGAGCACGCGGGTTTGTCGCGCCGGGGCCCGAGGACCATGCCCTCGCCGTCCCACTGGCCGTTGGCGTCGTAGTCCGCCTGCGTCATCGGCGTGTAGAAGCCGACCCACGACACGCCCTTCGTGTGCAGCGCGTCCCACAGCGCGTCGACCGCCGCCCGCATCCGCGCCTCGCGCGAAGCGCGGGGCGTGCGGGCAAGGGCGTTCTCCACGGCCTGGGCGATAGCGGCGTAGTCGCGGCTCATGCCCAATTCTCCCCCGGTCCCGAGCCCCGCGCGACCCCTCCCGGAAAGAAAATCGCCTACCCTGATCCGCTGCCCGGGCGGGTAGCTCAGTGGCTAGAGCGTCCGCTTTACACGCGGAGGGTCGTGGGTTCGAATCCCTCCCCGCCCATTCCCGACCGCTTGCAATATGAACGGATTCTCACGATGGTGAGCGATATCGCCGCGCCGCCCGAACGCCCCGAGCGCGGCCAGTCGGAGTTTCGCCCATGACGCCCGTCCTCCGCGACATCCGTCGCACACCGCTCCTCTGGCTCCTGCTCTTCGTGCCCGTCGTGCTGGCGCTTGAGCACCTCATGCCCGAGTCGCACACGCTGCTCTTTGTGCTCTCGGTGCTTGCGATCGTTCCTCTTGCCGCGCTGCTCAGCCGCGCCACCGAGTCGATCGCCGAACGCACGGGCGACGCGATCGGCGGGCTGCTGAACGCGACACTCGGCAACCTCACCGAACTGATCATCGCCCTCGCCGCCCTCCGCGCGGGCGAGTACGCCCTCGTCAAAGCGTCGATCGCCGGCGCGATCGTCACCAACACGCTCTTCATGCTCGGCGCGTCGTTCCTGCTCGGCGGCCTCAAACATCACACGCAGAAATTCAATGTCCCCACGGCCCGCTTGCAGTCAGACCTGCTCTTCCTCGCGACCGTCACGCTGCTCTTCCCGTCGTTCCTCGCCGTCAGCGAGCGAGAGATCCCCCAGAGTTCGCTGACGACGCTCAGCGTCGGCCTCTCGATCCTGCTCATCGGCGCGTACGCCCTGAGTCTGCTCTTCTCGCTCAAGACGCACAAGGAGGTGTTCACCACGCCTCCTTCGGAGGGCGAGACGAGCGAGCACGAAGGAACCGGCTGGTCCGTCGGCGCATCGCTGGTCACGCTCGCGGTCGTGACCGTGCTCGTCGCGCTCGTGAGCGAGATATTCATCGGGTCCGTGCAGGAAGCCGCGACCTCGTTCGGGATGACGCCCGCGTTCGTAGGCTTCGTCGTCGTCGCGCTGGTCGGCGCCGCCGCCGAGATGGTCGCCGCGTTCTCCGGCGCGAGGAAGAACCACCTCGACCTGAGCGTCGGCATCGCGCTCGGGAGCGCCGTGCAGATCGCGCTGTTTGTCGCGCCGGTGCTCGTGCTGGTCAGCCACTTCATCGGCCCGACGCCGATGGACCTCACCTTCTGGCCCGGCGCCCTCGTGATGATCATGATCGCCGCGCTCAGCGCAACCCTCGTCGCGAGCGGCGGCCGATCCGCCTGGTTCGTCGGCGTCTTCCTCATGCTCGTCTACTTCGTCTTCGCGTTCACCCTCTACATCCTCCCCCCGGCGGTCGAGTGAGCGCCGGATGAACCCCGCGCACTCCATACCGGGCGCAGCCGGCGGCGCCCGTCGCGCGCTCGAACCGGTCGAGCGCGTGTCCGAACTGCTGTTCGGACTCATCATGGTGCTCAGTTTCACCGGATCGCTGAGCGTCGCGCAGGCCGGCCACGACGATGTTCGCGCGATGCTCATCGGCGCGCTCGGCTGCAACCTCGCGTGGGGGATCATCGACGCCGTCCTCTACCTCATGGGCCGCATCGCCTCGCGGAACGATGAACTGCGCATACTCCACGCCGTCCGCGCGTCGGACGACCCGGCGCACGCCCGCGGCGTCATCGCCGGCGCTCTCCCGGACACGATCGCCGCATCGCTTGACGAAGACCAGTACGCATTGATCCACGCGCGGATGAAGGCGCTCCCCGATCCGCCTCCCCGCGCGAGTCTCAACGCGGCTGACTGGCGCGGCGCCCTCGCCGTCTTCCTCTGGGTCTTCGTCGGAACGCTGCCCGTCGTCATCCCGTTCATGGTCATGCACGACGCCCGCCCCGCGATGCGCGTCTCCAACGCCGTCGCGATGACGCTCCTCTTCCTGACCGGATTCGTCTTCGGCCGCTGCGCCGGCCGGAATCCGTGGCTGACCGGACTGGCGATGCTCGTCCTCGGCGGCGTGCTCGTTGTGATGACTATCGCGCTCGGAGGCTGAGTGCGCACCAAAACGCCCCGGACCGTCGCGATCCGGGGCGTCTGTGTGCGCCCGCCGGTCGAGAGGGGATTCTCAGCGTCTGCGTCGGATCGTCAGCGCGGCCAGACCGAGCAGCGCCGCGCTCGCAGGGGTCGGAACAATGAACTGCACGATGCTTCCCGACGACATCGGGTCAGCGAACGACCCGCCCGAGAAGTCGGGCGAGCCCAGCGCATCCGCCGGGAGCCCCAGCGAATTCGTGTAGTCCTGGATAATGAAGTGCCAGGTCTCGCCGACCTCGAAGATGCCGTCCGCGGTCATCGACTCGAACACCAGCGGACGGTTCAGCCCGATCGAGTCAATGCGGAACGCGAAGGTCAGGAACGACCCGGGCGGCGGGACCTCGTCGCTCGTCGCGAAACCGTCGATGTTCGTGAAGGACGTCTGCACATCGCCCACATAGAACAGGTCGTTCCATGCGCGGCCGGTCAGGTTCGTCATCACGACCAGCGAGTTCGGGATGCTCGGGTTGTCCGGCTCGCCGATGCACGCGGCGTCCTGCGTGAAGGTCGAGATCGCTTCGATGCGCTCGTCGGTGGGGAACACCGCCGTCGTGCCGAGTTCCTCGACCGCGATCAGCGGGCCGAAGTCATCGCAGCGCGGGTCTTCGAGATACCTCCCGTCGACAGGGAGCGCGAGCGCGGCGGCCCCCATGCCGAGCCCCCAGCATGCCGTGAGTCCGATCCTGCGCAGACCATGTGCCGTTGTCGTGGAGTAGAGCATGCTTCTTTCTCCTTCGGAGCGTGTGGTCGAGGGCGACGGACACATGCCGACGCCGCACGAGATGCAACCGCTCCACAAGAACAAGCGCACGCGATCGCACGCGCGGAAGTTATGGCACGACCACTCCGTGTGCGTCTGCTCCCGGTGATCACCCCGGGACACGCACGGATGTGCAGACGCTTCCATATGTTCGGGCGGAGCCTCGTCGCGGTGAGCAGTGAGGAACTGCATGGAAAACTGGGAAGACTCCCGGCGTTTCAACTCGGACGCTGCGCTGCGCACGCCGCAAGGCCCGAGAATCCCCTTGCCTCCAACCCCCATACTTGTATGTGAACTCTTGTGAAGTTCGCTCGTACGATTGGAATCGCCCGCCGCGGAGGTACACTTGAACAGGAGATGAGGCGCCCCGGGCGGCTCCGAGAGAGGCACGAGAGAGAGCGATATATGAACAAGACTCTGATGACCGGTTGCGCGGCACTCTTTACCCTCGGCGGCAGCGCGCTCGCCGCGACCTACTCGTTCTCGAACATCACCGGCAACAGCGCGACGAATGCCGCAGCGGGCGAAGCGCAGTTGTCGCTCTCCACCTTCGCGGTGGCGAACCCGCAACTCGTGCGCTTCACCATCAGCAACGCCGCGGGCATGGCGTCCAGCGTGAAGAATGTTTTCGTCGATGACGCCGCCGGTGTGCTCGCGTCCGTCAACAGCTTCACGGCCACCACGGGCGTCTCGTTCAAGATCGGCACGAACGGCAGTCTTCCCGGCGGCAACAGCCTTGCCACGACCTTCGCAGAGAACCACTCGATCGGCGTTCGGGCCAACAACCCCGCACCTTCCAACGGGATCAACGCGGGTGAAACCCTGGACTGGACCTACACCATCGCCGCCGGTCATACGCTCGCCGATGTCGAGGCCGCGCTCGACTCGGGCATGCTCCGCTTCGGCGTCCATGTGATCGCGTGGGCGGACGGCGGCAGCGAGGCGTTCGTGAACGATCCCGGCACGCCCAACCTCATCCCGACGCCGCTCGCGGGCATGATGGGCGCCGCGGGACTTGGCGTTGTCGGCGCTCGTCGCCGCCGTCAGTCGCTCTGATTCATCCCAGAACACACCCCGACGCGATCGGCTCACGCCGGTCGCGTTGTCGCTTTCAGTTGATCGGTTCCGGCGCCTGCTCCGCGGCCACCGCGATCGGACGCACGCTCCTAGGCAGCGTGCTCATCGGCTCGATGATCGACCTGTGCGTCGGCGCGGCGTCCTGCGCCCGTGTGAATCGCCGCGCCACGCGCGGCGACAGACGGCACAGAAGTTCGTGCGTGATCGTCCCGGCCGTATGCGCGACCGTCGGCAGGAAACTCGGCGCCGAACGATCGTCGCCGAGCACCTCAACCGTCGAACCGATGCGTGCCTCGACGGGCAGGTCGGTCAGATCGACCGTGATCTGGTCCATGCTCACGCGACCGACGACGGGCGCCGCGTGCCATTCTTCGCCGACACGCACGCGGACCACGCCGCGGTTCGAGAGCGAGAGCGGGTATCCGTCCGCGTACCCGAGCGGAACAAGCCCGAGCCGCGAGGGCCGCGTCGCGCGCCACGCGCCGCCGTAGCCCGCGGTCGATCCGATCGAGAGCCGCGATTCGTGGATGATGCGCGACTCCCAGCGCACCGCCGGCTGGAAGTTCTGCGCGGCGTCGCGGTGCTGGAACGCCGAGGGATCGTCGAACTCTTCGACGGCGTACCCGAGCAGCGCGAGCCCGACGCGCGCCATCCCGCGGTGGTGCCGCGACGAACGCAGCGCGCCGAAGGTGTTCGCCTGATGGATCACGCACTCGCGCGGCAGGTCGTGAGCGACCTCGTCAAGCCACGCGTCGAACCGGCGCGACTGCGCCTCGGTCAGCGACGCGTCGCAATCGGCGCTCGCGAAGTGCGAGAACACACCCGCGAGCCGCATGCGTCGATCGCGGACGATCTCGCGCACCAGCGACGCGGCCTCGGCGGGGGAGGCGCCGCCGCGCGACATGCCGGTGTCGACCTCGACATGGACGCCCACGGGCTGTGCCGCGCCGTCGAGGGCCCCCCGGAGGTCCGCCAACTGGGCCGCGCTGTGGATCGTGAGCCGAAGCCGCTCGAAGTCTCCTCGCGACGCGGACCGCTCGGCCAGGTCTGCCGCCCGGGTCGGCATCAGCACGAGGATCGGCGTCCGCGTGGTCGCCCGGAGCAGGGCCGCGGCCTCTCGAAGGGTGTAGACCGCGAGCATCTCCACGCCGGCGTGCTCGAGGGTCGGGGCCAGCCCGGCCGCCCCCAGCCCGTAGCCGTCGGCCTTCAGGACCGCGCAGACGCCCGGCTGGTTCGCGGAGCCCCCGGTTCGCAGGACGGAACGGACGACCCGCACATTGTGGCGGATGGCGTCGAGATTGATCGAGAGCCACGAGGTGTCTGACAAGGAGATGACTTTCGCGGGAGGCGAACGGGCGACGGAGCCATGTTTGTATCGGTCCGGCGGAGAGTCTACGATCAAGGGTGAGCGCGGCGTGTTCGTCGCGCAAAAGAACATGTCGCCTGGCGCTCGTTGTGTTCCGATCGGGCCGGATGGTTGGCGTCGCGTGCTTCTCGATTGTCTGAATCGGGACGCCCCCGACGCCCTCATCCGGCACGGCCGGGGCTCTCAGGGCTGGGCACGAACCGCGAGGTTTGCATGCCCGAAGAATCGAAGGCCCCGGTAGGGGACCGCGCCAATTCCGAGAGCGCCCCGAAGAAGAAGCGTCGTCGCAGGAAGAAGAAGTCCGGAGGCTCGGGCGAAGGTCGTCATGACGACCGCGCCAAGAGCGTCCCGTACGACGACTACGAGCCCAAGAAGTCTCCGAAGAAACGCGTCGCCGCCAACGCGGGCGGCAAGGCGTCCGAGGTCTTCTCCGACCAGACCTTCGCCGAACTCGGCCTGCGCGACGAGGTGCTGCGCGGCATCACGGAACTCGGCTTCACCCAGCCCACCTGGATCCAGAGCCAACTCATCCCCCTCGCGCTCGAGGGCCGGGATGTCCTCGGCCAGGCCAAGACCGGCTCGGGCAAGACCGCCGCGTTCGCGCTCCCCGTGCTCCACCGCGCGAAGAAGGGCGAGCCCTTCCAGGCGATCATCCTCGCTCCGACCCGCGAACTCGCAATCCAGATCGCCGCGGAGATCGAGGAACTCGGCGAGCACACCGGCCTGGGCGTGCTCCCGGTCTACGGCGGGCAGAGCATCCGCACGCAGGCCGACCGCCTCCAGAAGAAGCCCGAGATCGTGGTCGCCACCCCGGGCCGCCTCCTCGACATGATCGAGCGTGGCTACATGCGCATCGACGGCGCCAAGTTTGCGGTCCTCGACGAAGTCGACCGCATGCTCGACATCGGCTTCCGCGACGACATCCGCAAACTCCTCGGCATGATCCGCGTCGAGCACCAGACCATCTTCGTCTCGGCGACCATCAGCGACGAGATCGAGAAACTCGGCCGCCGCTACATGCAGGACCCGGCCCGCGTCGAACCCAAGAGTCAGTCGCTCACCGTCGACCTCGTCGAGCAGCACTACCTCAGCGTCGAGCCGTGGGACAAGACCCGCTTGCTGAAGCACCTGCTCAAGCACGAGGATCCCGCGCTCACCATCGTCTTCTGCAAGACCAAGCGCACCGTCGACAAGGTCGCCAAGGCGCTCACCGACGCGGGCATCGACGCAAAGGCGATCCACGGCGACATGCCCCAGGGCAAGCGCAACCGCGTCATCGACTCGCTCCGCGAGGGCAAACTCACCGCGCT
>CAYGLT010000073.1:0-9483 GCA_964350875.1 uncultured Phycisphaeraceae bacterium
TTCGAGGGCGGGCCGAGCGTCGCTGACAAGCGAGCGAACGCGAAGCGGTGAGGGCGGGATTCGAACCCGCGAGACCCTGACGGGTCTACCGGTTTTCAAGACCGGCGCCATCAACCGCTCGGCCACCTCACCAGCGCGGGGGCTCTCCCCCGCTGTAGGCGAAGTGTACGCACCGTCCCCGGTCGCTCTCTCAGATGTTGCTCTTCACGGTCCCCTTGGTCCCGCGCTTCACGACCTCCGCCACCTGCTCGGCCGAGCGGATGAACCGGGTGTTGCCCAGATCGAGCAGCATGAGGGGCTTGCCCTTCTTCACGCTGCGCATCACCCAGCCGTCGGTGATCATCGCGTCGAGCGCCTGAAGCGATCGCTGGACGCCGACATTCCTGTCTTCCGGCGCGTGGAACGCGAAACGCCCCTGCAGGATCTCGTACAACTTCTGCGCGTCGCTCGTTTCCTTCAGCGCCTCGACGATCATCCCGTAGAACCCGATCATCGGCAGCCGCTTGTTCGCACGCTCGTAGCAAGGCACGCGTTCGATGCGCCCGCCCTCCAGTTTGCCGAGGCTGATCTCCTTGGCGCCGCGCAGGTTCAGTTTGAAGGTGTTGTACCCGTGGGCGGCGGGCGCCACCTCGCGCCCCTCCGCGTCGAACTGACGCAGGATCTGCTTGGCGCTGAACACATCGAACGATCCGAACCCCGCGATGCCCGGCTCCTGCGTCGCGAACCCGCCCTGCGAGAGCCATTGCCACGCCTGCTGGGGCGCGAGTTTCAATCCCGCGTCCGCCGCGATCTTCTGGCAATGGTCGCGCAGGTCCGTGAAGCAACTGTTCGCCGAGTACCAGTACTGGCCGAAGCGGATGTGCTGCGCGATGTTCTCGCGGTTGCGGTGGTTGTACCGCTCTCGGAGCCACGCGGCGTCGTGCTCGCCGCGCTCCAGTTCCAGAATCGTGTACGCCGCGTCGCGCGCCGACGAATGCGCGAGGCTCATCCCCGCCGCGAGGATCGGGTCCGCGAACCCCGCCGCCTCGCCCGCGACGAGCCAGTTCTCCCCCGCGATCCGCGTGGACAACTGCGACCAGTCTTTGCACGATTCCAGCCGGTTCTCGCGCGTCGCGCTGCGAGTGAGTTTCGCGATCTCGGGCTGCTCCGACACCGCCTTGAGGTACAACTCCTCGGGGCTGAGCCCCAGCGTCTTGTAGTGCGCGGCGGGCGTCACCAGCCCGATGCTGGTGCGATCCGGGCCCAGCGGGATGAACCACATCCACCCGTACGACAGACTGCGCACCTGCACGCGCGTCGCGCCGACCCCGATCTCCACAGCCCATTCCGCGTTGCGCCAGTAGTCCCAGATCGCGATGTTCTTCAGGTCGTCGTTCACCTGCGCCTCGACGCCCAGCGCGCGGCGGAGGATGCCCACCGTCCCCGACGCGTCGATGAACCACTTCGCCGTCACGCGCGCGCCGCCTTCGAGTTCGAGCGCGACGATGCGGTCGCCCTCGGTCTCAACCTTCGTCACGCGCGTCTGCTCGCGCACCTCGGCGCCCAACGACGCCGCATGGTCGAGCAGGATCTTGTCGTAGATCGCGCGATCGACCTGGAACGCCGTGAGTTTGCGCTGGCCCTCGAACTTCGCCGGCCGCGGCTCGTCCACGAATTCCTCGACCGGGTAGAAGTCGAACTCCCAGCGGTCGTCGTTGCGCCCCCATGTGTACGAGGCGCCGATCTTGATCGGGAAGTTCGCCGCCTCGACCTTCTCCCACACGCCCATCTCGTCGAGCACCGAACCGATCGACGGCAACTGGCTCTCGCCGATGCGGTCGCGCGGGAATTTCTCCTTCTCGACGACCAGCACGCGCAGGTTGGGGTTGTACTTGCGGAGCAGCGACGCCGCCGTTGAACCCGCCGGCCCGCCGCCGACAATCACCACATCGAAATCGAATGACATATCACCGGCGGCCCGCATGGGTGGCCTCCTGCCGAACGAAGTGCGCGTTGCCCGGCAAACATCCGTTGTCATCGCCGGGGCGATCAATTCATAAGGTACCGACCATCCGGAGAGTTACAAGGGTTTTCCTCGGGTTCGCCCGCCCGTCGGGCCGCCCGGAGCAATACCAGTAATTGTACTGGGGAGCCGTCCACCCACGATTCGTGGATCAGACCGCCCACTGATAGGCGGTCGCGACCGGACCCGGCCCCTTGCCGCCCAGTTCACGCCAGGCTCGGAACGCGAAGAACGGGTCCCGAAGCATCTCCCGTCCCAGTAGGACGATGTCCGCTTCACCGGACTCCACGATTCCCGCGGCCTGTTTCGGAGTGGTGATATCCCCCACCGCCGCCGTCACGATCCCAGCCTCCCGACGGATCCGCTCCGCAAACGGGACCTGCCACCCGGGCCCCATCGGGTACTCGACCCCGGGCGCCGCGAACCCGCTGCTGCAATCGATCACATCCACGCCCTCGGCCTTCAGCCGACGCGCCAACTCCACCGACTGCTCGATGTCCCAGCCGCCTTCCACCCAGTCCGAGCAACTCAGCCGCGCGGCCAGCGGCAAGCGCTCGGGCCAGACACGGCGCACCTCACGCGCCGTTTCCACCGCGAACCTGATCCTGTTCTCGAACGATCCGCCGTAGTCGTCATCGCGGTCGTTCACCAGCGGCGAATAGAACTCGTGCGCGAGATACCCGTGCGCGTAGTGGAGTTCGATCCACTCGAGACCCGCGTCGAGCGCACGCCGGGCCGCGCTCACAAAGTCGCCGCGCACCCGTTCGATGTCCGCGACGCTCATCCGGCGCGGCGCCGGATGTTTCTCGTCGAAGGGCGCATCCGTCGGCGCGACGGGTGTCCACCCGCCGCGCGCCTCGGGAACCGCCTCGCGCATCCCCTCCCCCCACGAGTGCGGCGGGCCCATGCCCGCCTTGCGCCCCGCGTGCGCGATCTGCATGCCGCACACCGCGCCGTGCGATTTCACGAACCTCGCGACACGCGACCACCCCTCGATCTGCGCGTCGTTCCATATTCCCGCGCAGCGCGGTGTGATCCTTCCCTCGGGCGCGACCGCCGTCGCCTCCGTCATCACCAGCCCGGCGCCGCCCAGTGCGAACTTCCCCAGATGCGCAAGGTGGAAGTCCGTCGTGAGCCCGTCCTCACTCGAGTACATGCACATCGGTGAAACACCGATGCGGTTGCGCAGCGTCACGGATCGCACGGCCAGCGGTTCGAACAGTCCGGGCACGGCTCACTCCTTCGAGACGGTTCCAGAAAAAAAGACGCGCGTCAGAGTGACGCGCGCCCGGCATGGTTCGTGATGATACGCGTGAGGCTCAGTACTCGAGCGCGCGGGGCAAGGTCTTCGCGTGCGCGACCCAGTCCGTGCACATCGATTCATCAGGGACGCGCCGGGTGAGTTTCTTCTGCTCGTTCACCTCGGCGAGTTTCGCTGCCAGATTCGCGGGCGAACGCGTCGCCAACTCGACGACGGTGTCCACGCCCGCGGCCTCGAGCAGTTCGGAGTACTCCGAGCCGATGCCCTTCACGCGGTACAGGTCGGCCATGTTGGCGAACTTCAGGACACGCTTCGCTTCGAGGCCGCTCGCGGCGGCGAGCGCTTCGCGGTCCTTCGGGGTCTTCGACTTCGCGAGCAGCGTGTCGGTGTCCTTCACGCCCGCTTCGCGGAGTTTGGCCCCGAACACCTCGCCGATGCCCTCGATGTCTTCGATCGGATAGTTCGCCATGTCGGTCTCTCCAGATGAGAGGCAGGCCGAGTGCCCGCCTCGTGCGGTATACAACTACCACAATCGGGGTGGCCGATCAACGGAAAACACGGCCGATACACCTGCGCTCAGGTCGCGAGGACGACATACAGGGCGTGAAGGAGGCCCGGGACATAGAACAGGATCGTAAGAATGATGTTCAGAATCAATGCGCCCCCGATCCCCGCCTTGAGCCCGACGGCCAGCGGCGGGAGCAGGATCGCGATGATGACGAGGAGCAGTTTCTGCGTGTCAGCGTCGGCCACGGGTCACCTCAATCAATGAGCAACGAAGCGGCCGGGCGCCCGGCCGAGCGCCACGAAAGTACCCGAATTCACGCACATCTGCGCGGATCAGTCGATTGTGCCGGCCGCGGCGAGCGGCTCGTTCCATCTCGCCGCGCCGCCCGTCCACGCCCAGCGGAGCGCGCGGCGACCGTCCGTCACGATCGCGATCAGGCACGGCAGCAGCACCAGCGTCACGACCGTCGCCGCCATCAGGCCGAACGAGATCGTGATCGCCATCGGGATGAGGAACCTCGCCTGGAAACTCTGCTCGAGCATCAACGGCGCGAGCCCGCCGACCGTGGTCACCGTCGTGAGGATGATCGCGCGAAGGCGTGAACGCCCCGCGTCAAGCAGCGCGGCGGTCGTCTCCATTCCCTCGCGGCGTTTCTCGTTATAGAACTCGACGAGCACGATGCCGTCGTTCACCACGATGCCCGTCAGCGCTACGAACCCGATCAGCGAGAGGATCGTCATCTCGAAACCGAGGATCATGTGCCCGAGGATCGCGCCGACGGCGGAGAACGGGACCGCCACGAGGATCGCGAACGGCTGGGTGTAACTCCCGAAAAGCCACGCGAGGAGGACATAGATCATCATCATCGCCGCCGCGAACCCGAGCGGGAGCGAGCGGAACGAGTCGGCCATGTCCTCCTGTCGGCCGCGCGGGACGATGCGCACGCCGGGGTACTCGCTCTCGATCGAGCGGAACACGGGCCCGAGTTCCGCGGACACCTGCTCGGGCGTGACGACCGCGCGGTCGACATCCGCCGAGACATTGATCGCGCGCTGACGGTTCAGCCGGTTGATCGACGCGTAGCCGCGCCCCTCGGTCACGCGCGCGACTTCTCGGAGCGGCGCCGACGAACCGTCGGGTGTGAAGACATACATGCGCTCGATCGCCGCGAGACTGCGCCGGTTGGCCTCGTTGTATTTCACGCGGACATCGATGTCCTCACGGTCGCCCGCGAAGGTCCGGGCCTCGAGCCCGAACACGGCGCCGCGCACCTGCCGGGCGATGATGTCGGTCGTGAAGCCGAGTTCCCGCGCGCCGGGCAGGAGTTCGATGCGCAACTCGCGCTGGCCAGAGTCCGCGTCGTCCGCGACGCCGAAAACGCCCGTGTACTCCTCGAGCGTGGCCTTCAGCGTCTCCACGGCGCCCTGCATCGCGACGACATCGTCGCCGAGGATCGTGTAACTCAGCGGCGGGCCGCCCGGGCCGCCCTGGATCTCCTCGAAACGCAGACTCTTCACGCCCGGGATCTCGCCCATCGCGAGTTGCATCGCGACGCGCAGTTCCTGGCTGCTCCGATCGCGGTCTTCCACGGGCATGAGTTGGATGAACAACTGTCCCCGGTGGCTCTGCGCCGTCGAAGTGCCGTCGTTGATGTCGTTGCTCGCGCCCACGAACGCCTGCACGGACTTGACCTCGGGAAGATCCAGCGCGGCGCGCTCAACGCGCTCGACCACGGCGTTGGTTTGGTGCGCGGGCGTTCCCACCGGCATCTTCAGGTTGACCAGCAGCGTCTCGCTGTCGGCCGACGCGAGGAAATCGAACGGTACGCGCCCGCCCGCGACGAGCCCGAAGCACGCGATCAGCGCGCCCGCGAAGATCGCGAGCGTCAGATACCGCGCGTGCAACGCGGCGCGGAGCACCTTCGAGTACGGCTTCGCGAGCCACCCGTGGAAGAACCAGTCGCGCTTGTGCTCGGCCCAGTCGCCGAACCGCTTGACCGGCCCGCCGCCCGGTCCGCGCTTCTCCATGCGCCTCAGCGTGTGCGCCATGTGACTCGGGAGGATGATCAGCGCCTCCACGAGCGAGACGATCAGCGCGATCGCGACCACGATGGGCAGACTCCCCATCAGGTCACCGATGCGCCCCTCGATCAGCCGGAGCGGCGCGAACGCGGCGATCGTCGTCGTGATCGTGACCACGACGGGCCAGAACACCTGTTTCCCGCCGCGTATCGCCGCCTCGTACGCGCCCTCGCCCGTCTCGTGCCGCGCGACGATGTTCTCCGCCACCACGATCGCGTCGTCCACGAGCAGACCGAGCACGACGATGAGCCCGAACATCGTGAGCAGGTTCAGCGTGATGTCGAACATCGACATCGTCGCCAGCGTGCCGAGCACACTGATCACCAGCCCCGCGGTCACCCAGAACGCGACCGCGGGCGGCAGGAACACCACGAGCGCAATGAGCACGACCACCATGCCCGTCAGCGCGTTGCGGCTGAGCAGTTCCAATCGCCCCGTCACGAAGCGCGACAGGTCCTGCCCGCTCGCGAGCTCTCCCGGGGGAGGATCGTCGTGCGATTGCCCGAGCATGTACGCCTGCCAGCGAGGGGGCATCACGCCCTGCCCTTGCTCCGCGCGCTGGATCCCCGACCGCTCGGCGCCCGTGAGGCCGATCTCCTCCCCGAGCCGGCCGGCCGCGTACGCCTTCACCATCGCGGCGATCTGCACGATGTCCTGCTTCTTCTGCGCGTACACCGTCAGTGAAGCCGCGGGCTTGCCGTTGAAGCGCAGGCGCACATCGACATCCGCAAAGTCGTCGGTCACCGTGCCCAGATCGGACACACGCACGATGGCGCCGTCGTCGGTGGACTTCACGATGATGTCGCGCACCGCGCTGGCGACATCGTCGGCGCCGCGCGTGCGGATCGCGACATTCGCGCTGGGCGAGCGGACCGTCCCGCCCGGGCTCTCGCCCATCGCCGCCCTGATCCGGTCGGTGACGGCGAGCAGACCCAGGTCGTGCTCCAGCAAACGCGCCGGGTCGAGTTCGACGCTGATCTCGTCCACGCGCGTCCCGCCGATGGTGACATCGCCCATCCCGGGAAGCGTGCGGAGGTCGTCGCGCATGCGCTTGACGGCCTCCTTCATGGTGCGCTCGTCGGCGTCGCCGAACAGCGTGAGATCGATCACCGGGATCTGGGGCTCGAAGTCCGCGACGGTGATGCGCTCGCTCAGCGGCGGGAGGTCCTGGAGCGCATCGACCTCGCGCTTCACGCGCGCCGTCGCCTCCCCGATCTCCACTCCCGACTCGAACTCCACGCGCACGGTCGCCGCCCCCTCGACGATCGTGGTGTTGACCTCTTTCACATCCTCGATGTCCGCGACGCGGTCCTCGATCTTGATCGCGAGCGAGCGCTCGACCTCGTCGGGCGCGGCGCCCGGGTACGGCGCGACCACCATCACCTCGTTGGGCCGCGTCTCGGGGAAGAACTCCTTGCGCAGGTTGAGCCCGAGCACCAGCCCGGCGCCCACGATGGCGAGCATCAGCAGGTTCGCCGCCACCGGCTTCTTCACGCCGAACTCGACGAGGTTCACTTGGCGCCCCCGTCGATATCGGCCGCCCGGCCGTTGCCCGTCGCGAACCCGACCGATGCGCCGGTCGCCGCGTCGACCGCGTGCACGGGCGAACCCGGCGCCAGATCGTCCAGGTTGGAGATCACGATCCGATCACCGCTCTGCAGCCCCTCTTCGATCGCCGCCCACTCGCGTTCGCCCGGATCGATCGCCGGCTGTTCGCCCGTCAGGTAGAACCCGACTCGGACCGGTCTGTACTGCGCGCGGCCGTCGGCGTCGATGACCATCACGCGGTCGTCCTGCACGGCGACGCGCGGGACGAGCACCCGTTCGCTCGGCGCGAGGGACGCGAGTTCGCCGCGCACGAACTGACCCGGGAGAAGCAGGGTCGATTCCTCGCCGCGCGGGTCCTGCTCGACAACCGCGAACACCGTCACGGTGCGCGAGCGCGGGTCGGCCTCGGGGCTGATGCGCTCGATCGTCGCGTCCCACGAGCGCTGGATCTGCCCTTCGCTGGTGATCGTCGCCCCGCCACCCACGCGAAGGTCAGCGAGCGCCGACACAGGAACACGCAGCGGCGTTTCGATGCGCGCCAGCGACACGAGCCGCGCGACCGTATCCCCGACATTCACACGCTCGCCCTCGCGGTAGCCCACATTCTGCAGCGTGCCCGCGAACGGCGCGACGATCCGCGTGCGGCGCAGGTCTTCGCTTGCGCGGCGGAGATTGGCGCGTTCGGCCTCGATCTGCGCCATCAGCGACGCGCGACGCGAAGGGATCTCCGCGAGCGATCGCGAGAGTTGCGCTTCCTCGCGCTTCGTCCGTGTCAGCGTGGACAGCAGGACATCGATCTCTCGCTCGATGGCCGCCCCGCCGCGCGCCGCCTCGCGGGCTCGATCGACATCGCGCTCGGCGAGTTCGCTCGCCTGACTCGCGAGGGCCACCTGCTCGCGCAGGGACGACTCCTCGATCGCCAGCGACTCGACCTGCGCCTGGAGCGACGCCAGCACGGCGTCCAGCCGAGCGACCGCCGACTCATAATCGGTGGGGTCGATCTCAACGATGACCTCCCCGGCGCGAACATCCACGCCCGGCTCGATCGCCAACGGACGGTTCACGACCAGCCCGGCGACCTCGGAGCGGATGTCCGCGACCTGCATCGCCCGGGCCGTGCCGAACCCTTCCCACGGGCGGCCGACCGCCACGGACCTCGCCGTGATGAACTCCACCGGAATGGGTGTGTCCGTGCGTGGTTTGCGCGGCGCCTCGGGCTTGGTCGCCACCATCGCGGCGAAGAACCCGATGCCGAGCGCCAGCACCAGCACGCCCGCAACGATCCGGATGCCGAGGGCGATCACTCGCGAGCCGCCCGTCCGCTCGACTTTCCCCATGCGCCGTGACCGCCTTTCCAGCCAGTGTGCCTTGCGTGGGCAACTCTAGCGCACGCGGAAGCCCCCTCGGAGCCTCCTGATCCCCTATTCGCCCGTCAGCGCCGGGCCGATTCGCGCTTGACAACGCGGCCCGGGGGTCCGACCCTCTCCGTCTATGACCACCGCCACGCTCGCCGCGAACCACACCCTCGCCTCCGTCGCCCTCGATCGGCTCGGGCTGTCCCGGGATCGGGCGCTCAACGCGCCGATCCTCGCCGTGCTCGGCTCGCTGTTCATCGCGGCCAGCGCGCAGGTGGCCGTCCCGATGTGGCCCGCCCCCGCGACGATGCAGACCTTCGCGGTCCTGCTCGTCGGCGCGACGCTCGGCGCGCGGCTCGGCTTCGCGGCCGTCATCCTTTATCTGCTCGAAGGCGCGATGGGCATGCCCGTCTTCGCGCACCTCTCGGGCGGCGTGCACAAGTTCGTCGGCCCGACCGCCGGCTACCTCTTCGCGTTCCCGATCGCCGCGGCCCTCGTCGGTTACCTCGCGCAGCTCGGCCTGACGCGCACCTTCGCGCGTGCGGCTGTCTCGATGGGCGTCGGCACGCTGCTCATCCTCTCGATGGGCGCCATCTGGCTCTCGCTGGTCTTCCCCACCGAGAACGCGTTCGTGACCGGATTCGCGATCTTCCTCCCGGGCGGCGTGCTCAAGACGCTGCTCGCCGCGTCGCTGCTCCCCGTCGCGTGGAAGTTCGCGGGACGCTGAT
>CAYGLT010000073.1:9583-12690 GCA_964350875.1 uncultured Phycisphaeraceae bacterium
CGATTGCCCTCCGCTTCCCCCCTTCCCGTACACTCCACGCATGCCCGCGCCGATCCCTGCCATCCTCTTCGATGACGCGCCCCACGGCTCGCCCGAGTGGGCCAACCTCGCGCCGCTCACCGACCTCCGCGCCCCGGCCGACATCCGCACCGGCGCACGCACCACGCGCGAACGCCTCGCCGCCGACGCGCGGATCGACCTGCTCGACCACGCCCAACCGGACAGGTCGGTCTACCACATCAACGCGCGATGCCCCCTGCTCCCCGACGCCGCCTTCTCGCTCGCGCCGGGTGAGGCGCTCGTCGAAGGGCGCACGAACACGGTCATCGCCGCGCACACCAAACCGGGCGCCGCGTTCGATCCCTCTCCCACAGCGCACGCTGCCGTCGCCCACGACGCCGCCGCGCTCCTCCACCGCCCGTGGGATGTCATCCGCTTCCGCGACGCATGCATCGCCCACGACCTCGCGCAGATGCTCCCCGATGCGCCCCACGCGCCGCGCTCGTACACCGTCGACGGCGACCCGGAACTCCTGCGCATCCACCCCTCCGCCCACATCGCGCCGGGCGTCGTCTTCGACACCCGCGCGGGCGCCATCGTCGTCGGCCATTCCGAAATCCAGGCCAACAGCGTGATCGTCGGGCCCGTCGTCATCCACGACCATTGCGTCGTCGCGCCGCGATCGTTCATCAAGTCCAACACCGTCCTCGGCCCAACCTGCAAGGTCGGCGGCGAGGTCGGCGGCACGATCTTCCAAGCACTCGCCAACAAGGTCCACGACGGCCACCTCGGCGACTCCTTCGTGGGCGAATGGGCCAACCTCGGCGCCGGCACAACCAACTCCAATCTGCTCAACACCTACGACCAGGTCATCACCCGCGTCTCGCCGCGCCATCCCAACGAACGCACCGGCATCCGCTATCTCGGCTCGATCATCGGCGACCACGCCAAGTTCGCCATCAACACGCGCATCATGACCGGCGCCGTCATCGGGACGGGCTCGATGGTCGCGGCCTCGCAGGGCGTGATGAAGTCCACCGGCCGTTTCCGCTGGATCACCGACGACCGCGATTCCCTCTACCGCTTCGACAAGTTCCTCGATGTCGCCCGCGCCGTCATGCAACGCCGCGACACCACGCCCACCGACGCCTACACCGCGCGATTGAAATCACTCCACGACCTCGAACGCGCAGAAGAGAAGTAATCCCCTCCGCACCCTCTCGCGCGGGAGAGGGTGGTTCGCCGCAGGCGAACCGGGTGAGGGAGTCCTTTCCCTTCTTCTCCCTCTCGCTTCTTTCCCGTTGCCTGTCCCCCATTGCCTATTGCCGATTGCCCATTGCCTTGAAGACCCTCTACCTCATCGACGGCCACGCCCAAATGTTCCGCGGATTCCACGCGATCCGCTCCCCCATGTCGTCGCCCGTCACCCGCGAACCCACCAACGCGACCTTCGCGTTCGTCGGGATGCTCCTCAAACTGCTGCGCCAGAACAAGCCCGACTACCTCGCCGTCGTGTTCGATGTCGCGGGTGATCGCGAGACCTTCCGTTCCGAGTTGTACCCCGAGTACAAGGCCACACGCCCGCCGGCGCCGCAGGACCTCCCACCGCAGATCGAGCGGTGCGAGCGCATCCTCCGCGCGCTGAAGATCCCTGTGCTCGGTGTCCCGGGCGTCGAGGCCGACGATGTGATGGCCACGCTCGCCACACGCATCACCGAAGACGACTCGGGCGAACCGCTGAAGATCCGCCTCGTCAGCAAGGACAAGGACCTTCAGCAACTCCTCGACGAAGGCCGCGTCGAGATGTACGACATCCATACCGACGAACTCTTCGATGTCGCGCGGCTCCTCGACGAGAAAAAGATCACCCCGGCGCAGGTCATCGACATGCTCGCGCTCATGGGCGACACCGTCGACAATGTCCCGGGCGTCGAGGGCGTCGGGCCCAAGACCGCTTCCGACCTCATCGTGAAGTACGGCACGCTCGACAATCTCCTCGCCCACGCCGACGAGATCAAGGGCAAGCGCGGCGAGAAGATCCGCGAAGCCGCCGACAGACTCGACCTCTCGCGACAACTCGTCACCCTCCTGCGCGATGTCGAAGTTGACCTCTCCCTCGACGACGCGCGTACGAGCAACATTGACCTGCCCGCCTTCCTCCCCATCCTCGCTGAACTCGGGTTCAACCGGTATCAGGACGAGGTGAAACAACTCCTCGGCGACGATTCGGCCGCTGAGCCCGCGGCAACACCGAAGAAGAAAGCCGGGAGCGACGGCGGCCTGTTCGAAGATTCGCTCTTCGGCGCGCCCGAACCGCCGCCCGCTCCCCCCGGCGCACTCCCGCGCGACAACTACCGCGCCATCACGACAAAGAAAGACCTCGACGCGCTCGTCAAACAACTTCGCGCGCTCGACGGCTGCTTCGCCATCGACACCGAGACCACCGGCCTCTCCCCCCTCGAGTGCGAACTCTGCGGCATCAGCATCTGCGCAACACCGGGCGACGCCGTCTACATCCCCGTCCGCTCGCCCGATCCCTCGACACACCTCGACGAGAAGACCGTCCTCGACGCGCTCCGCCCCGTGCTCGAAGACCCCTCCATCGAGAAGTGCGGCCACAACCTGAAGTACGACCTCCTCGTTCTGCGCAACGCGGGCGCCGGGGGAGTTGAACTCCGCGGCGTCGCGTTCGACTCCATGGTCGCCTCCTACCTCGTCGATCCGTCGCGCTCATCCCACAAACTCGACTTCCTCGCCCTCGACCTCCTCAAACACGCGTGCATCCCTATCGCGGACCTCATCGGAAGCGGCAAGAACCAACGCAGCTTCGACACCGTCCCGCTCGACATTGCGACTGCCTACGCCGCCGAAGACGCCGATGTTTCGCTCCGCCTGCGCGACGAACTCCTGCCGCATGTCCGCGCGATGAAACTCGAGGCGCTCATGGCGGACCTCGAGACGCCTCTCGTCGAGGTCCTCGCTGAACTCGAATGGAACGGCATCGCGTGCGATCCGAAGGAACTCGATCGACAGACCGAGCGGCTGTCCAAACGCATCGACGAACTCCGCACGCAGATCGAGGACAACGCGCCGCGCGCGTTCAACCC
>CAYGLT010000074.1:0-12375 GCA_964350875.1 uncultured Phycisphaeraceae bacterium
TCGCCGAGCACGAGCAGGACTTCGTCGTCCAGACGCTCGAACTCATGCTCAGCCGCGAAAACATCAAGAGGTCGTGAGTCCTGGCTACCGCCCCTGCTGCGCCGCCCAATCCGGCGTCGGCAGGAAGGTGTACGCCTCCGTCGTGTTTACCGCGCCGCGCGCGATCGGCACATCCACCTTCGTGTGCCCGTCGACAAACGCCACATTCGCCACCACGCCGCCGTCGCGCCGCCAGCGGAAGCCCGCGTCCGCGCCCCCATCGTAGTTGTACATCGCGTGATCTCCCGCGAGCCATGTCTTCGCGGGCCGCGCGACCAGCGGCATCGGTTCGTCGCGATCCGGCGTCAGCGTCCGCAGGGTCGGCACATACGGGCACGGCACCTCATCCAGCGCGTGCGTGTTCAGCACATAACTCGTGCCGACCAGTTCGTACATGCTGTCCGTCCGCACATCCCTCACCAGAGGCAGCGCGTTGCTCGCGCCACGGTCGAGCGGATCGCGCACCGCCTCGACCTCATCCCCGTCGCCATACTCGCCCAGGTACCGGTTCAGCGGCCGCGCGCCCGCGTGCATCTCGTTCAACCCCAATTCGTCGATCGAACCGGCGTCTCCCGCGAACCCGTACACATTCTGCACCCAATCGTGATCGCCGATCTGCGTCCAGACCTGCGGCAACCGCTCGCGGTGCTCCCTCGCGTAGAGCGTCGCCGCGATCGCCGTCTGGCGGACCTGCGATGCGCCCTTTGCGACCCGAGACCGCTCGACCGCCCGGCCGACCGTCGGCACAAGCAACGACATCACCGCCGCGAGGATCGCGACGATCACCAGCGCCTCGATAAGCGTGAACCCCGTGCGCTGCGCTGGCGTCCTTGCGTGCGGCATCGCCCGATCCTACCGAATCGAGCAGTCCGCGACAGGAACGCGATGTGAAACCCGCCGCGCCAAAACGAACACGGCCCCGCGCGTCGCGCAGGGCCGGCTCCTGAAAGTGGGGGCGACAGGATTCGAACCTGTGTAGGCTTACGCCAGCGGATTTACAGTCCGCCCCAATTGGCCACTCTGGCACACCCCCAATCGGGACCGAGGGTATGCGGCAGAGGCCCCTTCTATCAAGCCGCGACCCACGGTTGTGTCCCGGATACCATCCCCCGGATGACCGCCACCGCCTGAGAACCCGGTTCCCGCCGACGCCGCCCCGCGCGGCTCTCGGCCCGCACGACGCGATTCGCCCAATCCTGAGGGTGATCCTTCGCGCGGATCGTCCGTCACGGACGAACAGGAAACCGGGCAACACGCTCAGGCGATCCGCCCCTCTCGCCGCGCACGATCGCGGCGAGTTCGCACGGACATCCAATGCCACGACACTCCGATATCCCCAGCAAGGGATTCACCTGCACGCGCTGCCGCGCGCAGATCCAGCCCACCGGCTTCGGCACCAAGCACCGCAACCATTGCCCCGTCTGTCTCTGGTCGCTCCATGTCGACGACGCGCCGGGCGACCGCGCGTCGATCTGCAGGGGCGCGATGGAGCCCATCGCCGTCGCCGTGCGCGAAGGCGGCGAGTGGGCCGTCATCCACCGATGCGTTCGCTGCGCATCCATCAAGGTGAACCGCATCGCGGGCGACGACTCCGAGCGCGCCTTGCTCGCCCTCGTGCTCCGCCCCATCGCCAACCCCGCCTTCCCGCTGGACGCCCTCCCGTGAAGCGCAAGATAAATCGAACTTCATGCCCGATTCAGCGCGGTCTAAACGCCGCGCCCGAACCTACTCACATCAACGAGACGGGCCTTCCAGCCCGCCGACTTCATGACAGGAGAAACGCCCGATGAACC
This sequence comes from uncultured Phycisphaeraceae bacterium, assembly GCA_964350875.1. GTDB lineage: Bacteria > Planctomycetota > Phycisphaerae > Phycisphaerales > UBA1924 > JAHBXC01. The sequence goes on from CAYGLT010000074.1 coordinate 1,833, forward strand.
TCAAGCCCCCCCTGGCCCTTGCCGCCGTGATGACCCTCGCCGCCGTCCCGATGTTCGGATGCGAGACCTCACGCAACAACTCCATCGCCGTCAACAACGCCGGGCTGAATGTCGAAGCCTCATCCGACAACATTGTTGTCGGTGAGACCGTGACCTTCGTCGCGCGCAGTTACGACACCTACGGCCGCGACGCCAAGATCCAGTGGAAGTCCACCGCCGGCGAACTCAAGACCGAAGAGAACGGCCGCGTCGCCCGCGTGACCTTCAACGAGATCGGCACCTACACCGTCAGTGCGACGCTCAGCGTCGACGGCCGCGAAACCGCCCGCGACATGGAAGAGGTCCGTGTCCGCAAATTGAACTGACCAACCCAGACCACGCGCCCTGCGCACGAATTGCTTCCCTCCCTCGCGTGACATGACTTCGCGGTCGTGTCGCGCTTTTCCGTTGGAATTCCCGGCGGCGTCGGCGCGTTTATCCTTCCAACCCAACACCGAGAGGAGAACACGCATGCCAAACGCCCGAATCAACTACACCAAGACCGCCCCCGAGCCTTACCGCCTGATGGGCGAGACCAAGAAATGGCTCGACGACGCCGACCTCGACCAACGCCTCCGCTCGCTGCTCGAAGTCCGCATCAGCCAGATCAACGGCTGCGCGCTCTGCCTTGATATCCACGCCCGCGAAGCCCGCGATCTGGGCGTGCCCCAGCAGACACTCGATGTGCTCCCCGCCTGGCGTGAAGCGCCAATGGTCTTCACCGACCGGGAGCGCGCCGCCCTCGAATGGGCCGAGACCGTCACCCTCATCGCCGCCAACGGCGCCCACGACGAGGACTTCGAGCCCCTGCGCGAGCACTTCTCCGAGGACCAGATCGTCGCGCTTACCTGGGCGATCATCGCCATGAACTCGTGGAACCGACTCGCCGTCGGATTCGGGTTCAACCCGCGTCCTCGCAAGGACGCCTGATCACCCCTTCTTGGCTTCCAGTTCTTCCCACCGCGCATACAGCGCGGCTACTTTCTCCTGCGCCGCCCCCAACTCCTCGCACGCCTTCGTCATTCTCGCGTGATCCGCCATCACCTTCGGATCGCCGAGCGCAGCCTCCCCGCGCGAGACCTCCTCTTCCGCTTCCGCGATGCGCTGCTCGATCTGCTCGTACTCGCGCTGCTCCATGTACGAGAGTTTCTTCTTCGCCGCCGTTGCCGGCTTCGACTGCGCCGGCTTCGGCTTCACCTCGACGGGCCGCTCCGCCGCCGCCCTCGCGGCCAGCGCCTGCTCGACCGTCGCGTACATCCCCGATCCGCCCCGCCCGTCGAGCGCGAACACCTCGGTCGACAACCGCTCGAGCATCGCCCGGTCGTGCGTCACCAGCACGATGGCGCCCGGGAAGTCCTCCAGCGCCTCTTCGAGCGTTTCGAGCGTCGGGATGTCGAGATCGTTCGTCGGTTCGTCGAGCACGAGCACATCGGCCTCAGCGAGCATGATCCGCGCGATGTGGATGCGCGCGAGTTCGCCGCCGCTCAGCGACTTCACCGGCTGCGCGAGTTGCTCATCGCGGAACAGGAACCGCCTCGCCCACGAGGTGACATGCATCGGCTGGCCACGAAAGTAGACGCGGTCGCCCTGAGGTCCGAGCGCTTCCTGCAAGAGCGTGTCCGGATCGAAGTCCTGCCTGTGCTGGCTGAAGACAACCACCTTCGGCGCCGGCTCGCTCCTCACGACCTCGCCGGAATCGGGCGCAAGATCCCCCGTCAGCACGCGGATCAACGTTGTCTTCCCGCTCCCGTTCGGGCCGAGCAACCCGAGGCAATCGCCCACGCCCAAGGTGAGATCGACGCCGCTGAACAGCGTCCGCCCTCCGAGCGCCTTCGAGACCCCCTTCGCGACGATCAGTTTGCGCGTCTTGCGCTCCGTCGCGGCAAAGTCCACCTTCGCCGCAGAGCCCGTCGCGGCCGTGTTCCGCGTGCGCAACTCCGCGAGATCATCCATGCGGCCGTGGCTCGCCGTGATCCGTCCCTTGGCCTTCGTCCGCCGCGCCTTCGCGCCGCGCGAGAGCCAGAGCAGGTCCTGACGCACCTGATTCGCGAGCGTCTGCTCCGCCTGCGCCTGCCCTTCGAGGAACTCCGCCTTGCGCCGGATGAACTCGGTGTAGTTCCCGTCCACGCTCAGCGTCCCCATCGGGTACGCGGCGCTGAGTTCCACGACCCGCGTCGCCACCCGCTCAAGGAACGCCCGGTCGTGCGTCACGAACACCGACGCGAACGCCGTCCCGCTCATCGTCGGCCGCGTAATCAGCCCCTCGAGCCACGCGATCCCCTCGAGGTCCAGATGGTTCGTGGGCTCGTCGAGCAACAGGAGATCCGGCTCGCCCCCCGCCTGCGCCAGCGCCCGCGCGACGGACAGCCGCTTCCGCCAGCCACCCGAGAGCGATTCCGCCGGCGCCTCCCACTGACCTTCGTCGAACCCCACCCGATCGAGGATCATCCCCGCGAGCACCTCGGCCTCGTGCCGCTCATGGGTGGCCTCTTCGGCCGCAGCCGTCACGACCGCCCGGACCGAGACACCCTCACCGAAAACATCCTGCTGGGGGACATACACCGCCCGCGAACCCTTGGCCGCGACGATCGACCCAGCGTCGGCTTCCTCGTCCCCCGCGAGGATCTTGAGCAGCGTGCTCTTCCCCGCACCGTTCGGGCCGATCAGCCCGACGCGGTCCCCCGCCTCGATGCTGATCGAGACCCCCGAGAACAGCGTCCTCAGGCCGTGGACCTTCGAGATTTCCCGCGCGGCGAGCAGCATGGGCAGGAGCGTACGCGCGCGGAAACGCCCGGCAGCACTCCCGCCGCCGGGCGCTCGCACAATCGAGCGTCGCGCTCAGTCGCACTCCTCCCCGAACACGCTCAGGACCGCGTTCAGGTCGGTGAAGTTGATCACCCCGTCGCCGTTGGTGTCCGTCGGGCAGGTGTCCACCGGACCGGCGACCTGGAACTCGTACGCGCCGATGTCGATCACCGGGCCCGAGAGCGTGAACCCGGTGTCGGCGACCTCCGGCACATCCACCACGCGCGCCGCGCCGTCGAGGTCCGCGAACGGGCCGAAGTACAGGTTCGTGTCCCCCGCGTCAATCGCCGGAGAGTTAGGCATGAGTCTGAAGTCGCGATTCGACGCGTCCGTGAACAACGGATCAATCACCTGATTGAACCCCGAACCCGCCGCGCCCGTGAACGCCTGCTGGAGGATGCACCGCCGGACAACCTCGGGTGTCGTCGCGGGGAACAACCCGCTGTTCTCGTTGTAGGTGTTCCCCCAAATGATCGTGTTGTCGATGATCACCGAACCGGTCGGGGCGTTCCCGCCGACCACATAGTTGGTCGCCGTGGTGTTCCCAACGATCGTCAGGTTTGTGTAGAACCCACCCTTACCTATGTAGAGCGCCGCATCGTTCGAGGTCGTTGTGTTCCCGACAAACAGCGAGTTCCGGACGAATGTCTGGGCGCCGTTGCTCCCTTCCCTCGTGTAGAGACCGCCGCCTTGCCGCGCAGCGCCGTCCGCAAAAACCGTCTCGTCAATCGTGACGGTGAGCATCGTTCCTGAGAGGTACATGCCGCCTCCCAGCCCGGCGCGGTTACTGGAAAGCTCCGTCCTGATCATCGTGAGCGAGCCGGAGTCCATGTAGAACCCGCCGCCGTACGACGATGTCTCGAGCGCGACCGTCTCGGGAAGCCGATTGTCGCGGAACACGGAATCGACGACCTGCACCGACCCGCCGTTGAAGTACGCGCCGACGCCGTCGCCGGTCACCGAGTTCACGGAATTCCCTTCGATCACGCACCGCTCGATGAGCACATCGCTCGCGGTGCCGTAGATCCCCGCGCCGTTTCCGTCGGCCGCCGGGATGACATTGTTTCGAACAACGCAGTCTCGGATCGTCACATCCGTGGTGTGCAGCCGGATCCCGGCGCCCGACGAATTGCCGGCCTCGCCCCCTCGCCCATTCTGGATCGTCAGGCCCTCCAGCACCGTACCGTCCGAACCGGCGCCGCTGATGCGCACCACGACATCCAGATTAGCCCCGTCGATCACGACATCCGCCGGGTTGCCGGTCGCGCCGCGAATGATCAGCGTCTTGTCCGTGACTTCCAAACCGGGGAAGACCAGATACGGCGACGCCGACGAAGCGATCACCACCTCGTCGCCGTCGGCGGCGACCGCAATCGCCACGCTCAGCGACGCGATGTCACCGGGCACATTGATGACCGCAGCCCGGGCGTCCGGGGCGCCGCATGTCATCGTGAGAGCCATCGCCGAAATACCAGCCAGTCCACGATAGTTCATCGCTGTCCTCCTGCTGAGTGCGTGCGAGAGCGCCGACAGACTCGCAGCGCCCTACCTACACAGGCGTCGGACACGCGCCTCGCGCCCGAGAACCCGGAAAAAGATTGGCGTCACCGGACATTCCCCGCGGGAATGACGCCCGAAGTCGAGAGATATCCCCGATTTGCCGCCTTCTTGAACCTCCCCCCGCCGCGGAGTCTGTACCATGGGCCGGTCGCCGTCTGTCCGAGTTGAGAGGAACCCCACCGTGAAGCAACAGCACGCGACCCGCCTGCTGAATCTGGCTTCCGGAGGCGAGATCGCCGCCGCCGCAGACCTGTTGCCCATGGTCTACGACGAACTCCGCTCCCTCGCCGAGGCGTTCTTCCACAACGAACGCGACGACCACACGCTCCAGCCAACCGCGCTCGTGCACGAGGCGTATGTCCGTCTCGTCGACCAGACCTCCATCGAGTGGAAGAGCCGCAACCAGTTCTTTGTCGTCGCCGCCAAGGCGATGCGCAACATCCTCGTGGATCACGCCCGCGCGAAGGGCCGGTTGAAGCGCGGCGGGGGCGGAGTCTGGCAGGAACGAACCCTCGCCGCCGTCGAAGACTCCCTCGGCGCCAGCGACGATCCCGTCGACATGCTCGCGTTGAACGAGGCGCTCGAGCGGCTCGCCGAACTCGACGAACGCAAGGCGCGTCTCGTGGAACTCCGGTTCTTCGCGGGGCTGAACGAAGCCGACGCCGCCGAACTGCTGGGCATCGCGCGCAGCACCGCCGCCGAGGACTGGCGCATGGCCCGCGCGTGGCTCCACCGCGAACTCCGGAGCGCGCCATGACTGACTCACGAGACCGCTTCCAGCGCATCGAAGCGATCTTCGTCGCCGCCAAGCGCCTCCCCGAGGAAGACCGTCTCGCATTCGTCGCCGAACGCGCGGGGGACGACCACGCGCTCCGCGACGAAGTCCTCTCCCTGCTCGACGAGGACGCCCGCTCACTCGGCGCGCTCGACCACCCGCCGCTGGGCCGCGCGGACCTCGACGCCTTCGCGCGCGAAGCACGCAACGCGCCGCTCCCCGAACGCATCGGCCGCTACAAGATCATCGCGCTCCTCGGCGTGGGCGGCATGGGCGCGGTGTACGAAGCCGAGCAGGACGAACCCAGGCGCCGAGTCGCGCTCAAGACGATCCGGCCCGGGCTCGTCACCCCCACGCTCCTCCACCGCTTCCGCCGCGAAGCGCTCGCCCTCGCCCAACTCTCCCATCCCGGCATCGCGCGAATCTACGACGCCGGCGCCGCCGAGACCGAAGGAGGCGAGACGCCGTTCTTCGCGATGGAACTCATCAAGGGCGAAACCCTCGGCAACGCCGCCGACTCGCGCGATCTCGATCTGCGCGGCCGCTTCGAACTCATCGCCAGCATCGCCGACGCTCTCGCGCACGCCCACCAGCACGGCGTGATCCATCGCGACCTCAAGCCGGGCAACATCCTTGTCGACGAGACCGGACGCCCGCGCATCCTGGACTTCGGCGTCTCGCGCATCGCCTACGCCGACGGCGCCGACACGACCATCCATACCGAGTCGGGCCTCCTGCTCGGCACGCTCGCCTACATGAGCCCCGAGCAGGCGTCGGGCGACACCTCGAACATCGATCACCGGAGCGATGTCTACTCGCTCGGCGTCATCGCCTACGAACTCCTCTCGGGTCAACTCCCCTACGAAGTCCGACGCGACGCGATCCACGACGCCGCCCGCGTCATCCGCGAAACCGAACCCGCCTCGCTCAGCACCATGAACCGATCGCTCCGCGGCGACGCCGACACGATCGTGCTCAAAGCGATGGCCAAGGAGCCGGAGCGTCGGTATCAATCCGCCGAGGAGTTCGCCGAGGACATCCGGCGGTTCCTCTCGAACGAGCCGATCCGCGCGCGCCCCCCGACGGCGTCGTACCAACTCAGGAAGTTCGCGAAACGGAACAAGCCGCTCGTCGCCGGCGTGGTCGCGGCCTTCGCCGTCCTGCTGATCTCGCTCACCGTCATCAGTGCGCTGTTCGTTCGTACGCTGAGCGCCGAGCGGCGCGCGACGGAAGAACGGGACGAGGCCGCCCTGCAGGCCGCCATCGCGGAAGAGATAAACGCCTTCCTCGTCGACGATCTCATCGCCGCGGTAAGCCCGGAGAACACCCAGGACCGCAATGTCACGCTCACCGACCTGCTCGACGCAGCGTCCGCGAGCGTCGAGGAGCGCGAGTTCGCGTACCCACAGGTCGAGGCGGAAATCCGCCACACGATCGCGCGCACCTACTTCGAGCTTGGTCAGGCAGAAGTCGCCCTGCCCAATTCCGAGAAAGCCGCATCGATCGCGCTCAGCGCATACGGGCCGGATCACGACGAAACTCACCGGATGTACAACACCGCGGGCCACATCCACCGCTCGATGGGCCGCCTCGACGCCGCGGCGCCGTACTACGAGCATGTGCTCGCGTCGCGGCGCAGCAATCCCGACACAGAGCCCGGGCTGATGGTCGTCGCGATGAGCAACCTCGCCGGGCTGTATCGCGCGATGGGCCGTGCGCCCGAAGTCTTCGCGCTCCTCGAAGAAGCCATCGAGATCGGGGAACGCTCGCTGGAGCCCGATTCACCGTTCCTGCTCAGCGCACAGAGCACGCTGGGCGGCGCGTACCGCGAGGCCGGTCGTGGGGAAGACGCCGCGGCCGTCTACGAGAAGGTGCTCGCCTCGACGCGGCGGACATTCCCGGCCGGGCACCCCCGGATCCTCCGCGAGATGAACTCCCTCGCGCTCGTCTACACCCGGCTGGAACGCTTCACCGAAGCCGAAGCGCTCTTCGTTGAGGCGCTCGCGCAGCAACGGGAGGTCTTGGGGCCGGACAGCCCGCACACACTGACGACCCAGTCGAACTATGGGTCGATGCTGAGCGACGCCAACCGACCCGAAGAAGCGCGTGACCTCTTGGTCGATTGTGTAAAGCGCTACCGCGCGACCGTGGGGGACAACCATCCCGCCGCGATGAGCGCCGCATTCAACCTCGCGAAGGTGTTTCAGGACCTCGGCGACAACGAAAAGGCGCTCGTGTTGTTCGAAGACAACGCCCGGCGCATGGCGGAGGTCTTCGGAGAAGGCAACCCGTATGTGCTGTCGAGCGTTCAGGCGGTCATCCTGTCGCGCATGCGCAACGATCGTCTCGACGGTCTCCCCGAAATGTCAAGGCAGTTCATCGCCGACGCTCGCCTGGCGTACGACAGCGAGCACCCCTACCTCGGCCTGTTGCTGTTGACAAACGGGCAGGCGATGGAGCGGGCAGGGCTGCTTGAGGAAGCGGCCGAGAGCTACCGCGAAGCCGAAGCCATCCTCCTCGAGGCAGAGTCGGACTACTACGCCCAATCGATCACCGTTGCGCAGGCGGCGCTGGAGCGGCTCGAGTCCCAAGACACGACGCCTTCCTCGGGCTCCGACTGAGAAACCCGCCCCGCCGCTTTCCGAACAACCGTGGTGGGAAACCCGGGCGGCTGTATACTGCGCCCGCAGTCACAGCCCTGACCTAGCAGGAGGCCATGTACATGTCGGGAACCTTGATCGCCATTCTCGTTGTTGCGCTCGTCGTCTTCGGCCTCATCGGGCTGTTGATCAGCGTCTACAACTCGCTGGTTCGGCTGAAGAACCGTTTCCAGAACGCGTTCTCGCAAATCGAGGTGCAACTCAAGCGGCGCCACGACCTGATCCCCAACCTTGTCGAGACCGCCAAGGGCTACATGAGCCACGAGCGAGAAACGCTCGAAGCCGTCATCCAGGCGCGTAACCAGGCCGTCTCCGGCCTGAACAACGCCGCCAAGTCCCCCGGCGATCCCGGCGCGATGGCGCAACTCGCCAGCGCGGAAGGCATGCTCGGCGGTGCGCTCGGCCGCCTCTTCGCCGTCATGGAGGCGTACCCCGACCTCAAGGCCAACACCAACATGATGCAACTCAGCGAGGAACTCACCTCGACCGAGAACAAGGTCGCGTTCGCGCGCCAGGCCTACAACGACTCCGCGACCGCGTACAACACCTACCGCGAGTCGTTCCCGCCGATCCTGTTCGCCGGGATCTTCGGCCACTCGACCAAAGCCGAACTGCTCGACTTCGACGACGCCCAGATCGCCGAGGCGCCCAAGGTCGCGTTCTAAGCGCCTCACCCATCGATGAACTTCTTCGAACAGCAGGACATGGCGCGTCGCAGGACGGCACGGCTCGTCGTGCTGTTCGCGATCGCCGTTCTCCTCACCGTCGTTTCCGTGTACTTCGTCGGTCTCGTCGCCGCGCACTGGATCCAGCCGCAGATCGATAGCGAACAACCGTCCGGGTTCCGCCTCTGGAGGCCCGAAGTCCTGCTCATCGCGGGCGGCGGGTCGATCATGGTCATCCTGCTCGGCTCGATCAGCAAGATCGCCCAGTTGCGCCACGGCGGATCGGTCATCGCCGTGCAACTCGGCGGCCGCCCGCTGAGCCGCTCGACCGACGACCCGATCGAGAAGCGTCTGCTCAATGTCGTCGACGAGATGGCCATCGCCTCGGGCGTTCCCTCGCCGCCCGTCTATGTCATGGATCGCGAACTGGGCATCAACGCGTTCGCCGCGGGGTACGAGCCGACCGCCGCCGTCATCGGCGTGTCCCGCGGCGCCGCGGAACGCCTCTCCCGTGACGAATTGCAGGGCGTCATCGCGCACGAATTCAGCCACATCCTCTCCGGGGACATGCGGCTCAACATCCGGCTCATCGGTCTGCTCAACGGCATCCTCGTGATCGGTCTGATCGGATACTTCATCCTGCGTTCCGTGGCATACCGCCCGGTAGTGCGGAGTTCGAAGGACAACCAGGGCGCCGGTGTCGCGGTGATCCTCGCCGTCGGCGCGGGCCTTGTCGTGATCGGATCGATCGGAACTTTCTTCGGCAACCTCATCAAGGCCGCCGTCAGCCGCCAGCGAGAGTTCCTCGCCGACGCGTCCGCCGTGCAGTTCACGCGCGACCCGTCCGGCATCGCCGGTGCGCTCCGCAAGATCGGCGGGTTCTCCTCCGGCTCGAGCATCGCCTCCCCCCACGCGCCGGAAGCGAGCCACATGTTCTTCGGCCGCGCCGTGTCCAGCGGCATGGCCGGGATGTTCTCGACCCACCCGCCGCTGAAAGAACGCATCCGCCGCATCGATCCCTCGTGGGATGGCACGATGCTCGAAAGCCAGCCCCGGCGCACCAGCGACGCTCCGACCCTCGCCGCAATCGCGTCCTTCGACGCGGCCTCCACCACGAGCACCGTTCTCGAACAGATCGGCAACCCGACCACCGCGCACCTGGAACTCGCCCGCGAACGCCTCGCCGCGCTGCCCGTTGCGCTCCGCGAGGCCGCGTCCGAGCCGTACGGCGCCCGTGCGCTCATCGCCGCGCTCCTCCTCGACCCGTCGGAAGAGCTGCGCAACAGTCAACTCGGCATGATCCACGCGTCCGATCAGGGCGTCGCGAACGAGACCGCAAAGTTACAGGCGAGCGTCGCGGAGTTGCCGCGTGAACTGCGGATCACGCTCATCGATGTCGCGCTCCCGACGCTCGCCGAGATGTCGCCCGGGCAGGAAGCGTCGTTCCGCGAACTGCTCCGCGCTCTGATCGGCGCCGATCAACGCGTGGATCTCTTCGAGTTCTGCCTCCAGCGCGTCGTCGAGTCCCACCTCGATGCGCTGCGCTCCGGCGCCGCACGAGGGCGGGTGCACTACTACGCGTTCGGCCATCTCACGCAACAGTGCGCGCTGCTGCTCTCGGCGCTCGCCCGAGCGGGGTCGAAGTCACCCGCCGCCGCCGCGGCCGCGTTCCGGGCGGGCGCGCAGGCACTCGGGCAGGGCGAACTCGCCTTCATCGACGACGACCGCCTGACGCTCGACGCCCTCTCCGATGCGCTCGACGCGCTGCGCCATGTCGCGCCCAAGTTGATGCAACGCCTTCTCACCGCGTGCGCGGCCGTGGTCGCGCACGACCAGGTCGTCACCCCGCGCGAGGCGGAACTCCTCCGCGCGATCGCGGAATCGCTGGGCGTGCCGACGCCCCCGCTGCTCCCCGGCCAGCGCCTCATGTGACGATCGCGATGCGACGCCCCAAAGCCGCTGACAGGAATCGAACCTGCAACCTGAGCTTTACAAAAGCTCTGCTCTGCCAGTTGAGCTACAGCGGCAAGGCCTGAGCA
>CAYGLT010000075.1:0-11983 GCA_964350875.1 uncultured Phycisphaeraceae bacterium
GTAGCAGGCGCCTGCAGCAACTGCTTCACCGTGCTCAGGTACTCGGCGGCCATCGCGCCGTCGATCACCCGATGGTCGCTGCTCATCGTCATCTGCATCTCGTGCCCGACGACGATCTGCCCATCGCGCACGACCGGCTTCTCGATGGCCGCGCCCACCGCGAGGATCGCGCTGTTGGGCGGGTTGATGATCGCCGTGAAGTGCTCCACCCCGAACATGCCGAGGTTGGAGACCGTGAAGGTCGACGCGTCCATCTCTTCGACCGACAGCCCCTTCGTGCGCGCCTTTTCCGCCAGACGCTTGGTCTCGGCGGAGATCTGACGCAGGCCGACCTGGTTCGCGTCGCGAATCACACCCACGACCAGCCCGCCGCCCCGCTCCATCGGGAGCGAGATCGCCACACCGACATTCACGCGGTCCTTGAGTTCGATCGACGCCGAGTCCTTCGTCTGCTTCCAACTCGCGTTGATGTGCGGGTGCTGGTGCATCGCGATGGCGCACGCGCGGACGATGAAATCGTTCACGCTGAGTTTCACGCCCTGGGACTTGAGTTGCTCGTTCAACTGCGCACGCAGGGCGAGCAGCGGGTCCATGTCGACCGCGAGCGTGACCTGATAGTGCGGGATGCTCGTCTTGCTCTCGACCAGTCGCGCCGCGATCGTGCGCCGCATGTTCGTGAGCGCGACCGACTTTGCCTCGAGCGACGCGCCGACCGCGGGCATCATCGGCGCCGGCGCTGACGCGGCCTTGCGGCCTTCGGTCTTCTCCGTCGGCGACTTCGCCGCTGCCTCGACATCCGCCCTCACGATCCGGCCGCTCGGGCCCGTGCCCTTCACCTCGGCCAGATCCACGCCCATCTCGTCGGCGACCTTCTTGGCCAGCGGCGAAGCAAAGATCCGAACGCCGTCACCCCCGGCGCCCCCGGCGCCGTGCCCGGTCTCCTCGGGCTCGGCGACCGCCGTCGCGGACGACGCGGCGCCGTTGCTCGACGCCTTGCCGTTCGATGCGCCAGCCGCTTCCTGCTTCTGCTCCCCGCCGCTCTGCTTCGCGTTGGTCTCAGCGCCGGAAGACTTCTTCCCACCGAACGACGACTTCACCTCTTTCGCGTCCTCGCCCTTCCCGGCGAGCACCACGATCACCTCGCCGATCGCGACATTGTCGCCCTCGTTCGCGGCGAGCACCGCGACCGTGCCGTCGTCGAACGACTCCAGTTCCATCGTCGCCTTGTCGGTCTCGATGTCCGCGAGGATGTCGCCCGTTTTGACGGCGTCGCCCTCCTTGACATTCCACTTCACGACCGTGCCCTGTTGCATCGTGTCGGACAGCCGCGGCATGGTGACTTCGATAGGCATGCGAACCTCTGTGCTCTCTTAGGTGCTCGTCGTGCGGACGGCCGCAGTGTACCGGATCAGGCGTTCCCCAGCGTCTTCTTCACCGCCGCAATGATCTTCCCCTTATGGGGCAGGTACGCCGCCTCCAGTTTCTTGCTGTAGGGCGTCGGGACATCCTCGGTGTTCACGCGCACCGGCTGGAAGTCCAGCCAGTCGAACGCCCGCTCGATGACCTGCGTGATGACCTCGCTCGCGACGCTCGAGAACGGCCACGACTGATCAACCACCACCAGACGGTTGGTCTTCTTCACGCTCTCGATGACCGACGCGATGTCCAGCGGCCGGATCGTGCGCATGTCGAGCACATCGCACTCGATGCCCTCTTCACGCAATTCCTTGTCCGCGTCCAGACAGAAGTTCACCGGACGACCGAACGACACGATGGTGCACGCGTCGCCCTCGGCCCGGAGCGCGGCCTTCCCGAACGGAATGTAGTACTCCTCCTCGGGGACATGGGCCTTGTCGCCCAGCATGCGCTCGCTCTCGAGGAAGAACACCGGGTCGTTGTCCACGATCGCGGTCTTGAGCAGCCCCTTCGCGTCGTACGGGTTGCTCGGGATGACGATCTTCACGCCCGGAACATTCGCATAGAGACCTTCAACGCACCACGAGTGGGTCGAGCCCAACTGGCCGCCCGCGCCGTCGTTGCCGCGGAAGACCATCGGGCACGAGAACTGCCCGCCCGACATGTAGAGCATCTTCGGCGCATTGTTGAGGATCTGGTCGGCCGCGACGAGCGAGAACGACCACGACATGAACTCGACGATGGGGCGCAGGCCGCGCATCGCGGCGCCGATCGACATGCCCGCGAACCCGTTCTCGGAGATCGGGGTGTCGATGATGCGCTGCGCGCCGAACTCCTCGAGCATCCCCTGGCTGACCTTGTAGGCGCCGTTGTACTCGGCGACTTCCTCGCCCAGCAGGAAGACGCGCTCGTCGCGGCGCATCTCTTCGCTCATGGCCTCGCGCAGCGCCTCGCGGAACTGGATGACGCGGTCGCCCTCGCGCGAAGGCAGCGGCTTGTCGAAGTCCGGCTCGAACGACCAGCGGTGGAACAGACTGGCGTCGGGCTCAACGAAGGTCGTGGTCATGAGTTCGGCTCATCCGGAGTCGAAGGGGTGGTCTGGGGGGAGCGGGCGTTGTGCTGATGCACACGCGGGTACTGGCGCGGCGCCTTGGCCTTGGGCATGGCGATGAACACGCCGATCGCCCGGACGATCGCGATGGCGATCGCGAGAAAGATGATCGGGGCCAGCAGTTCGATATTCATGTGTTGTCACCTTCGAGCAGCGGGTTCCGCTCGCCGATGCGGTACTCGCCCATCGGGCTCATCTGAGGCAGCGGGTTGACGAAGACATCCGTGTACAGTTCGTTCTCGCCCGGCTCCGGCGCTTCCTCGGCAAACTTCACCGACGCCAGCACGCGCTCGCGGATCTCGTCCTGCATCGCGCCCCAGCCGTCCTCGGTCAGGCACTTGCGGTCGCGCATCAGGTGACCGACGAGCATCGCGATCGAGTCCTTGTCCTTCTCGTACGACTCGACCTCCTCACGCGTGCGGTACTTCTGGGGGTCGCTCATCGAGTGGCCCTTGTACCGGTAAGTGCGGATGTCCACGAACGCGGGCTTCTGCTCCTCGCGGCACTCGTCCGCGATCTCCTTGAACTCCGCGTAGATGTCGAGGATGTCCATCGAGTCGATCTTGCGTGAGAGCATGCCGTAGGCCTCGCCCTTCTGGGTGAGGTCGTGCGCCATCGTCGTGCCGCGCGCGATCGAGGTGCCCATCGAATAGCCGTTGTTCTCCACGACGAAGATGACCGGGAGCGAGAACAGCCCGGCGAGGTTCTTGGCCTCGTGCAGGCAGCCCTGGTTCAGCGCGCCGTCGCCCAGGTAGCAGAGCGATACACGCTTCGGGGGGTTGGCGTCGCCGTAGACATCGCGCTTGAGCACCTCGCGCTCGTACTTGACGCTGAACGCGAGTCCTGCGCCGAGCGCCGTCTGCGCCCCGACGATGCCGTGCCCGCCGTACAACTCGTTCGGGCGGTCGAACATGTGCATCGATCCGCCCTTGCCCTTCGCGCACCCGGGGAGTTTGCCGAACATCTCGGCCATGCACGCCTCGGGGGACATCCCGCGCGCCAACGCGTGGCCGTGATCGCGGTAGGCGGTCACGACCGGGTCGTCGTGGTTGACGGCGGCGAAGGTGCCGACCACGAGCGCTTCCTGCCCGGTGTAGACATGGCAGAACCCGCCGATCTTGGCCTGCTGGTAGGCCTGAGCCGTGCGGTTCTCGAACTCCCGGATAAGTTGCATGTCGCGCAGCCAGCCGAGCAGCGTCTCATCGGAGAGCGAATCGGTCGGTCGGGCTCGTCGCTGCGCACGGTCGGCGGTCACGGTGGTCATGGCCTCTCCACGGCCCTCGGGGGCCGATGCTGGCATCAAAAACCGACCCCGGCGACCCATCGTTCAGCCGCCGCGCAGGCCGGTCCCGACTATAGGCAAATCGGCATCCCGGAACCCCCTCCCCCGCCTTTCCGCCCCGTTTCCGGTCGGCTTTGCGAGCGCACCCGCCGGGGGCGCCGATAACCGGGTCACGGCCCCGCTGTCGGAGCCGCCCTCACCCCCGGAGTCCGCCGTGTTCGCCGCGCGTCTGCCCCCCCATCGATCGATCGCCGAGGCCGCGGCATGAGCGCCGTCGGCAACGCCCCCGACACCATCGACGCCCTCCTCGCCCTCGCGGCCGCGCCGAACTCCTCGTGGCGGTTCGTCCCGCTTGCGACCCAACGCCTTGACGCGGGCGAACGCAACCCCGAACTCATCGCGCTGCTCGCCGCCCACGCCGTCCGGCTCGGCCTGCGAACCCTCGCCCTCGACGCGCTCGACGCTCTTCCCGACGACTTCGCCGACGACCCCCAGGTTGGCTCGCTCCGCGACGCCGCGCGGGCCCTTCGCCCTGACACGCTCACCCCCGAACGCCGCGTCGCGCTCGCCAGAGCCAACTGTGACGCGCTCGGCGCCGCAGGCGACGAACTCCGTGCATCGCTCGACGAATGGTCGCGCCGCGCGTCCGGTGCGCAGGCGTTCGTAACCACCGATCGGAACATCGCGCTCCGCGCCGACCCGTCGCGCCCGTTCGCGTTTCAGATGCTGTGTGATGCACGCGCTCGCGCAACCGCCGCGTGGAAACCATCCCCGCTGGCCGCTGACGATCCGACCGGCGCGCCGCCGGTGTTCATCGCGGGATTCCGCACGCCGTGCCTGCTCGAACGAGTCATCGCGGGCACGCCGATCGGCGCGACGGGCTACTCGCCGCGAATCTGGCTCTACGAGCCCGACCAGATGCACGCACTTGACGCTCTCTCGTTCCGCGATCTGCGCGGCGTCCTCACCGAATCCCGTTTGCTCGCCTTCCTTGGCGCTGGCGCCGGCGAACGGCTCGCCGAGGCGATGGGCGACCACGCGGAAGAACACCTCCCCCGCGAGATCGTTGTCGATGACAGCGCTGCGTGCGCAAACGAAGCGAGCCGGATGGTCCGCGACGCCGCCGACGCGCAGGTGCGTGAGCATGAACAACTCCACGCCGCGATAGCGACGCGTGCGGGCAACCGCGACGCGCGTTTCTGGGCGGACCGCTTCGAGTCCGCCACTTCGGACGACCCACTGCGTGTGATGATCGCGACCACGCGCTACAGCACCGTGATGCACGCGTCGGCGACCGATCTCGCTGAAGGTCTGCGCGAGAACGGATGCGCCGCCGAAGTGCTGGCGGAGCCCGACACGCACGCGCGGATGTCGTCGCTCGCGTATCTCCGCAGGATCGACGCGTTCGATCCCGACCTGATCGTGCTCATCAACTTCCCGCGCTCGATGCTGTCGTCAGCGGTTCCTCGCGGCGTTCCGTGCGTCACCTGGGTGCAGGACATGATGCCCCACCTCGTGGACCCCTCGCACGCGGCCAAGGCCACCCCGCTCGACCTCGCCGTCGGTGGGCTCTCGCTCCGCATCACCGAGGCGCTCGGTCTGCGCCGCTGGGCGCACACACGCTTCCCGATCGTCGCGAGCACACGCAAGTTCCGTCGCGTCGAAGCGCACGGCGCCGACGAGTTCGCGTGCGAGGCCGCGTATATCGGAAACCAGAGCGAACCGGTCGCCGACCTCGTCGCTCGGTTCAAGAAGACGCTCGCCCCGCTCGGCGTGGATACACGATTCGTCGAGGAGATCCAACGCGCGATCGTTCCGCTGCTCGATGACCCGAGCGTCATCTGGGCCAACGAACTCCGGGCGACCACCATCGGGACGGTCGGATCGCTCACCGGCAGGACGCCCTGCCCGTTCGAGGTCGAGCGTCTCGTTTCCGTCTGCGTTCAGCCGCTTGCGGATCGCATGCTCAGGCACCAGACGCTGGAATGGGCCGCATCGATCTGCGCACGGCGCGGGTGGAGATTCCGAATCTTCGGCCGCGGCTGGGAACGGCACCCGGCGCTCGCCGCGCATGCGCAGGGCCCCGTCGCGCACGGCGAGCCGCTGCGCGAGATCTACCGGACATCCGCCGCGACGCTCCACGCATCTGTCACCGTGCTCGCGCACCAGCGTGTGCTCGAATGCGCACTCTCGGGCGGGATCACCCTGTGCCGCCACATCGAGGACGCGGTCGCGGCCACACGGAACTCCGCGATCGTCAGCGCGATGTTGCGGGGTGTTGCGTCGCGCGACGACAGCGTCCATCCGGACGCAACACCCGAACTTCTCAAATTCGCTGCGCACCTCAAACGCTTGAACCGCCAGGCTGAAGCTTCGTACACCGTGCGCGACGCGCTGTATCTGGACAGCGATCCGGAAGAGGTCATCGCCTACGAGCGCTCGCCGCTCGAGTTGCTCGTGCATCCCGAGCGCGTGCTGTTCACAACGGAATCTGCGCTGGAGTCGATGCTCGAACGCGCCGTGAACGACCGCGCATGGCGCGATACGACTTCGGACGCGATCGCGGAGCACACCAAGTCGCACGCTTCGGACGACGCGCTCGCTCGCACGATGATCGACCTGACGCGCACCGCGATGCGTGCCGCATCGCTCAGCGATTGACGGCCGCTCGACCGCCGCCAGCGTTCGCGACGGCCTGCGCCGGGCCGTACAGACGGATCACGGGGATTCCCTCATCGCGGAACGGCTGCGCGCCCGCCCAGAGTTTGTCCTCGTAGGAATCGGACGAGAGCACCACCGCATCGACACCGAGGCCGATCGCCTGCTCGGGCGTTACGATCGGGAGCCCCCACATCCGCGAACCGCGGCGTGCGGGGTCGTCGTCGATGATGCACACGATCGGCACGGGCGATTCCGCCATCGGCTCGGCCATGCGCCTGCGCGTGTGAAGCCCGGCGCCGTACACGCCGACGCGCTGCGCGCCATCCGCGGCGAGTTGGTTGAGCACGCCCATGATCCGGCCGTGGGGAGTCAGGTCAGCGCCGGGTCGAGGCCGCGCGCGGAGTTTGTCGAGCGCGTCCTGCTTGATCCAGATCGCGTCGCAGCACGCTGTCTCGTTGAGCGCTCCCTTGAAGTGGATGTCCACGATCTGGTGCAGGCCGAACCCGTGCTCGCGCAGGATCAGGTCGATATCGCTGTAGGTCGAAGCGCCGTCGTACTCGGGGATGAGTTGCGCTTCGGAGTACACCGCGACCACAGATTCGCGGAGAAGGCGCGTGGCGCCGCGCAGCATCGGCCCCTCGAAACCCTGCACATCGATCTTCATCGCGTGAACCGGCCCGATCCGTTCCCGTTCTGCCCAGTCATCGAGCCGCACGACATCGACCGGCTCCTTGCGGACGCAATCGAGCCATTCGCCGTAGTACGCGCGGCCCTGTGCGCTGGCCTTGAGCATGCTCGTGGTCATCGAGTGCTTGTTGACGAACATCTCGGCCGTGCCCGGAGCATCGCCCAGCGCGGCGTGCACGGGACGCAGGCCCGGCGTGGTCTCGGCCCTGCGGCAGAGCGTCTCGAAGGTCTCGCGGATCGGCTCGAACGCGTGCACGGTCGCACGGGGGAAGTGCTCGAGCATCTGCGCGGCGACAACGCCCTCGTGTGCGCCCGCATCCACGATCGTCACCGGTTCCGACGGGTCGATGACCCAGGTCATGATCTGGAACGCGTCGTGAACGGTCAGCCGCATCGCGTTTGCTCCTTGGAGTGATTCAGGCCGCGGACGATTGTGTAACCGTGGACGGCGAACCGCCGCCGCGGACGAGTCGCTCGTCGCGGGTTCCCTGCCACATGCCCTTCACGCCCTCGTACAGACGCACCACCGGGATGCCGGCGTCGCGCAGGGGCGAGGCCGACTCCCAGAGACGATCTTCCATGCTGTTCGAGGAAAGAACCACGCCGTCGATGTCGAGCGATCTGGCCTCGTCGAGCGAGATCACGGGATAGTTCCAGAGCCGCGCGCCGCGCAGTTCGGGGTTCTCGTCGATGACGGCGACGACTTCGACCGGGGGGGAAAGCAACGCGTTGCCCACACCGCGTGTATGCGTGCCGGCGCCGAAGATCGCGACGCGCTTCATGCCCTGCTCGGCGCAGCGTTGGAGGCCGTCGCGCATGCGCGTCGTCCACGCGTCGGACAGCGATGAACCGGCGTACATGTTCATCCAGTGGCGTTCGCCCAGGCGTTTCGTGTCGGCGATCATCTCGGCAGGATCAAACACGGGCACGGGCTTGTGACGACCCGCGGCGAGCGGCTCGTGCCCGGGGAAGTTGAGCCAACTGCGCGCGAGGTAGAGTTGCACATCCGCGCGGTCGCGTGTTTCGACATTCTTCGACCAGTATTCCGGCTTGCCCTCGCCGGTGCGCCAGAAGTGCTCGTGGTGCTGCGCGAGGTCGGGGCGTTGCCACAGCACGCCGAGCCCTTTGGCGAGCCAGAAGAGTTCGAGGTCGGCCCAGTTGTGGCGGTAGCCGCCGAACATGGGGCCTTTGCCGCCGTACATCCGGTCGATCCAGCCGCGGCCGAACCAAGGCGAGCCGCAATAGTGCTCGGCCTCCATGTAGGTGTCGCCTTGGGGCTGCATGACGCCGAAGCCGTCGGGGAACCGCTCGTGGAACTGCCGCGCGATGGTGTGCGCCGGGACGCGCGCGTCGGGGAGCATGTCGTCGCCGCCCGAGACCACGATGGACGCGGACTTGGGGACGACCTCGCGGGTGAGGATGTTGATCGACTCGGCCCAGCCGGGGTACTCGTCGCGCCACACGGTGATGTCGGCGGGGATCGAGCCCTGCTCGTAGTTCTGGAGCACCGCGATGCGGTAGCCCATCTCGCGCCAGACCGGGAGGGTCTTGCGGCACAGTTCGGGGTTGGCTGAAGGGATCGCGAGCCAGACTTCGGTGTTGGACGACATCAGACGCGTGCTCCGCGCGCGAGGGAGAGGGACAGGAACAGATCGGCGCCTCAAGCGCCCGGGTTGTTATCGGCCAGCCGCTGGGCTGACTGGAGCCGCTCGGGGAGCGATTTTCTCGGCCGATCCGGCGTGCGCCGCCCGCTGGGCGTCATCGTGACGGATGCCGTCCACCGCACGAAGCAGGCCGACACGCCAGTGCCAGCGCTTGAGAGGGAGATGGTGCTCGTATTCCGTGTTCACGCCGACGCGGGCGTTCGCGGGCTCGGCCGCCGTCGTCATGAAGGTCGCGCGCAGACGATCCGCCAGAGGACGCTCGCGTTCCACGAACTCGCGCGAGTACGCGATCTCCGCCTGTGCGGTGATGTCGCGGCCGAAGAGTTCCCGGGCGAAATCGGGGGAGCGCTGCGCCACGCCGAACGCGGTTCGCCCCAGGACTTCCTCCCGAGCGAGGTATCCCGTCGGTTCGTAGCGGTGATCGTGAACCGCCACCGCTCTTGGCCTGAACAGCACGGGCATATCCGCGCATCGGCCGAGCCGGAACGCGAGTTCGAGGTCCTCGTAGTAGATCGGGTCGGGGAAGACGGTGTACCCGCCCGCTTCGAGCGCGGCGTCGCGCGGGAACGAGAGGTTCATGTTCCACGCGTGCCGGAAGCCCCAGTCGTGCGACCGGTCCGTCGCATGCGGCGAGGCGGCCATGCGGTCGTAGAAAAAGACCATCGACGTCTCGCGGATCATGCGATCGAACAGCCGGTCGGGCTGGCGGATGAGCCAGGGCGTTGCGCCGAGGACCATCGCGCCGTGCTTGTGCGCGCAGAGCGCCTCGCGCTGGGCCAGCAAGTGGGCCTCGACGAAGGTCGGCTCCGGGAGAATGTCGTCGTTGATCGAGAGGACGAACCGCCCGCGCGCGGCGCCGAGGAGTTCGTTCTTCGCGTGGGCGATGCCTCGCCGGTCGCACGGGATCAGCCGGACGGGAACTCTCGATCCAGCAGCGATCTCCGCGACAGCTCGCTCGGATTCGTGGTCCGTCCCATCGAGCGCCACGAGGATCTCGAAGCGGTCGGGGGCAAGGGTCTGGCCCATGAACCCGCGGAGGCACGCGGCCAGTTTGGCCGGGCGGTCCCTTGTCGGGACGATCACGGAGATCTCGGGTGTGCGGGGGGCCACGACGGGGGTTATCGACCGCGCGGACGGGGCGCCGTGAGCGCCGCGGGCCAAAACGAACAAGCCCCGCTCTGGGCGGGGCTTGAGGGCGAAGTGGCGATGGGAGGATTCGAACCTCCGACCTAGGGTTTATGAATCCCTCGCTCTAACCAACTGAGCTACATCGCCGTCTGGACGCGGGCGGGGCCTGAGGCGACCGCTGCGCCGGTTGGGACTGTAGGCCCGGCCCCCGATCGGTCAATCGGCCGGAAGGCCTTGGAGCGTTACTTGCGGAGCCCCCCCATGAGCGAGCCCTGCACGCCCGCGGCCCGTCGGTCGAACCCGCCCCCGGTGGGCCGGTCCACGCGCTCGATCGTGACGAACGACTGGGGCGCGATCTCCCGGACCCGCGCGAGCAGATCGCGAAGGGCCCGCCGCTTGATGACGCAGAACACGACCTCGACCGGCCCGTCGCGGCCGTACCCGGGGAGTTTCGTCGCCCGGTATCCGAGTTCACGGAGCACGCGCGCGACATCGAGCGCGGCCTCGGGATTGATGATGCGCACCGCGCGGTACCCGATCGCGAGTTTGTCCTCGATCGTCATGCCCACGAGTGTTCCCGCAGCAAATCCGCCCGCGTAGGCGATGATCGCGAACGGGTTGGGGATGTACGCGAGCGCCTCGCGCACGGCGATGACCCAGATCGTGACCTCGAGCACGCCCAGCATCGCGGACGCCCAACGCTTGCCTTGGATCACAAACATCACGCGCACCGTGCCCACGGACACATCGCAGATGCGCGCGAAGAAGATCATGAACGGGATGAACCAGGGCATTGCGTCCAAGGGATCGCGGGCTCACTGAGGGTGGCGCGTGGACCTCCGGCGCGGGAGTCGCGCCGAGGCAGGTCGGTAATGAGTATCGCGGTCAGGCGTGGAGGGGCGAGCGCTCGCCGCGCACAACTTTGATGTCGGGGCCGCCCTGACGGATCTTGTCGTTGGAGCACGCCCAGCGACCGACCGATGCGTTCGGGTCCTTGCGACGGATCGCCGCGGCGATGAGCCCCATGAACATCGGCTGGGGACGGAGCGGGCGCCCCGTGAGTTCGGGGTGGAACTGCGCGCCGACGAAGTACGGGTGCGCCACGCCACCTTCCTTGCGGGGCGAGGTCGGCAGTTCGAGGAACTGCATGATGGGCTGCTTGGGGTGGCGACCGCTGAAGATCAGCCCGCCCGCTTCGAGTTGGTCGATGTACTTCGGCTCGACTTCGTAACGGTGGCGGAACCGCTCACGGACGGTGGTCGCGTCGTACAAGTGCGCGGCGATTGAACCGGGGGTCAGGATGACATCCTGCCCGCCGAGGCGCATCGTGCCGCCCAGTTGCTCGATGCGTTTCTGGTCGGGGAGTTCGCTGATGACGGCATGCGGTGAATCGGGGTCGAACTCGGTGCTGTTCGCGCCCTCGAGGCCAAGCACATGTCGGGCGAACTCGATCACGGCGACCTGGAACCCGAGGCAGATGCCCAGGTACGGGACGCCCTGTTCGCGGCAATGCTTCACGCAGGCGATCTTGCCCTCGACGCCTCGCGCGCCGAAGCCGCCCGGCACGATGACCGCGTCGAGGCCTTCGAGGCGCTTGGCCGCGTTCGTGTCGTTGATCTCCTCGGACTCGATCCATTCAAGATCGGCGCTGGCGTCGAGGTGGATCGCGCAGTGCTCGATGGCCTTGTCGATCGAGGCGTAGGCGTCGCGGAGCGCGGCGTACTTGCCCGCGAGGCCGATGCGCAGGTGGTGCTTGCGCGGCTTCATGAGCGCGCCCGTGAACGAGTTCCAGGTCACGCGGGCCTCGTCCTCGTGCACGCTGTCCGCGCGGTCGTGCAGGTCAAGAATGCTCAGGACCTCGCGGTCGAGACCCGAGCGGCGCATGGCGTCGGGGATCGTGTAGATGCTCGGCCGGTCGTGCATGCTGAACATGCGCTTGAGCGGCACATTCGAGAACATCGCGATTTTCTGCATCACCGAATGGGACGCGGGGTTGCTCGCGCGGCAGGCGATGATGTGGGGCTGGACGCCCGC
>CAYGLT010000076.1:0-3833 GCA_964350875.1 uncultured Phycisphaeraceae bacterium
TTCCCGTGGAGCAGGGGGATGGGCGTGAACCGCAGGCCGTGGATGTCGATGGGCTGTTTCGGGTCGATCATCCGGGGGATGAGGTGGGCGACGAACGAGTCGTTCACATTGTTCGCGCGGTCGAAGACATGCTGGTACACGCGGCGGATGCCCTCATGCGTGCGCGCGTCGGCCCAGACATCGATCGGCTCGCGCATGACGGCGTTGAAGCGGCGGACCTCGTCCAGCCCCCAGGTGTGGTCCACATGGTTGTGGGTGAGGAGGATGGCGTCGCATCGCGTCAGGCCGTGACGGAGCGACTGCTGACGCAGGTCCGGCCCGGCGTCGAGCAGGACGACGCGTTCCTGACCCGTCGGGTCGGTCCACAAGACGGCGGCGGCGGTGCGCAGGCGCGTGTCACGAGGGTCGTCCGAGGTGCAGACGGCGCAATCGCACGCGATGGCAGGGATGCCCGCGGAAGTCCCGGTGCCGAGGAAGAGGAAGCGGAGGTTCACCGGGGAAGGGTAGGGGGTCACGCTCAGCCGACTCGTTCCCGCTTCGGCTCTCGCGCCATGAGCAGCGCGATCGCGTCGAGCGGGTCCATCCCTTCGAACAGCACCGCGTGCACGGCGGCCGCGATGGGCATCTCCACGCCCTTGCGCTGCGCGAGGTCCACCACCGAGCGCGTGGTCGCCACGCCTTCAACCACGCTCTCCGTGCGCGCGAGGTAGGCGTCGAGCGATTCGCCCTTGCCCAGCGCCTCGCCCAGCGAGCGGTTGCGCCCCTCGGGGGAGAAGCAGGTGGTCGCCAGGTCGCCCACGCCCGCGACGCCGAAGAAAGTCTCGCGCTGCGCGCCCATCGCCACGCCCAGCCGCGCGATCTCCGCGAGCCCCCGCGCGAGCAGCGCGGATTTCGCGTTGTACCCCGCGCCGAGCCCGTCGATCACGCCCGCCGCGATCGCGATGACATTCTTCGTGGCGCCCGCGAGTTCCACGCCCAGCAGGTCGGGGTGGGTGTAGATGCGCAGCCAGTTGGTCGTGAACAGGTCCTGCAAAGTGCGCGCGAAGTCGTCCTGATTGCTCGCGGCCACCATCGTCGCGGGCATGCAATGGGCCAGTTCGGCCGCGATCGTCGGCCCCGAGAGCGACGCCAGCGGCCGCTTGGGAGGTTTGCCGGGAGACAACTCGCCCAGCGCGTCGGCGATGATCGCCGTGGGGAGCAGCATCGTGCTGTTCTCGATGCCCTTCGAGAACGAAACCACGCCCGCGCGATCGGGGACGAGCCGGCCCATCCTCGTGAACACGCCGCGGATGTGCTGGGTCGGGACGGCGCAGACGATGAGGTCGGCCCCGTCGAGGGCCGCGGCGTCGTCGGACAGCACATCGACGGATTCGGGCAGCACGAACCCCTTGAGGCGCGAGGAGGTCCGGTTCCCGGCCAGCGCCACGACCTGCTTGGGGGTGTGGCCCCAGAGCGAGACGCGGACGGAATCGCCCCGGCCGGCGAGGATCGCCGCGCACACGAGGCCCATCTGCCCGTCGCCGAGGATCGTGATGCGCGAGATCGTCATTTCCGGGCGTCTCCTGAGGGTCGGTCATCGGGGCGCGAACCCACGGGCCGGTTGAGGCGAACCATCCCAAGGCCGCCGCCACACTACTATACGAACCGCGCACGAACGCCCTCCCCGCGTTCTTCCCCGGCGCGACGGCCGATCGCACAGGCCCGCACACCCGACCCCTCCCTCCCGGGCTCGCCCGGAAGCGACTCTTTCCCCCGGAGCACCACCGCATGTCCCAAGCGGCGATCAGTTCCCCGGACACTCCGTTCGACAGCGCCGTCCACACGCAGCTCGGCAACGAGCAGCCGGGCGAGACCCGCCTCGAACGCACCATCGTCGTCTACCTCATCGGCGGCGTCCTCGTCCTCACCACGACCCTCGCCAAGCACGGGCTGGGCATCAACCACCTCGCGGCCGACATCCCCGCGGGCATCGGCGCCGTCGTGCTGGGCCTGCCGCTCTTCCTGAGCGCGCTCCGCGAACTCGGCGCCGGCAAGTGGTCGAGCGCCACCCTCGCGTCGCTCGCGATCATCGCGGCGATCGCCATCGGCAAGTACGAGATCGCGGGCTTCCTCGCGTTCGTCCTGCTCATCGCCGATCAGGTCGTCCGGCGCACCGCCTGGGGCGCGCAGCGGGCGATCTCCCAACTCGTCGAACTCACCCCCGACACCGCACGCGTCGTCTCCGACGACGGCGCCGAGCGCGAGGTCGGCCTCGAGCAGGTCTCCAACGGGATGATCGTCCGCGTCTACCCGGGTGAGAACCTTCCCGTCGACGGCATCGTGGCCAAGGGCGAGACCAGCATCAACCAGGCGTCGCTCACCGGTGAAGCCGTCCCCGCCGAGGCCCAGCCCGGCGCCGATGTGTACGCGGGCACGACGAACCTCACCGGAACCATCGACATCCGCGTGACGGGCGTCGGCGCGCAGTCCACCATCGGCAAGGTGACGAACCTCATCCGCGAGGCCGAGAACACCCGCTCGCCCAAGCAACTCCTCATCGAGAAGGTCGCGCAGGCGTTCGTGCCCATCGCGATCGCCATCGCCGCGCTCGTCTGGTTCCTCATGGCGCGCTCGGCCGACCCGTACACCCAGTCACGCGCCGCCGAGACCGCGATCACCGTGCTTGTCGTGGTCTGCCCCTCGGCGCTGCTCCTGGCGAGCCCGACCGCGATGGTCGCCGCCTTCGCCGCCGCCGCGCGCCTGGGCATCATGATCAAGCAGACGAACTACCTCGAAGCGGCCGCGACGATCGACACCGTCGTGCTCGACAAGACGGGCACCGTGACGACGGGCCGCTTCGCCGTGTCGCGACTGTCGCCCGCCGAGGGCGTCGAGGGCGCCTCGCTCCTGCAGGCCGCCGCCGACGCCGAGCAGCAGAGCAACCACCCGCTCGCCAAGTCGATCATCGACACCTCGAAGCGCGCACGCATCACACCGGGCGAGATCGAGCGCTACGAGGAGGTCCACGGCCGCGGCGTGCGCGCCACCGTCGACGGCGAGGAGATTCTCGCCGGACGCGGCGCGTGGCTCGTCGAACTCGAGCCGTCGATCCGCGAGCAGGTCGAGGGCGTCGAGGCGAAGATCGAGGGCATGTCGGGCGTGCATGTGATGCGCGACGGCAAGTACCTCGGCGCCGTGGGGCTCGAAGACCGTGTGCGCGCCAACGCGAAAGATGTCGTCGGCCGCCTGCGCGACTTGGGCGTCAAGACCATCGCCGTGTTCACGGGCGACCGCTTCGGCGTCGCCAAGCGCGTCGGTCAGTCCGTCGGCGTCGACCGCGTCGAGGCGGAATGCCTCCCCGAAGAGAAGCACGACCTCATCGTCGAGATGCGCGACCAGGGCCGACGCGTCCTGATGGTCGGCGACGGCATCAACGACGGCCCGTCGCTCGCGACCGCCGATGTCGGCGTCGCCATGGGCCTCTCCGGCTCCGACATCGCGACCAACTCCGCGGGCGTCGCCCTCATGAACGACGACCTGCTCCGCGTGCCGTTCCTCATCGAACTCGCGCGACGGACGCGCGGCGTGATCATGCAGAACATCGTCGCGTCGTTCGTGATCGCGCTCATCGGCCTCGTGCTCGCCGCGACGGGTTTCGTAGCGATCGGCTTCGCCGTGATCTACCACCTCATCGGCGACATCTTCGTCATCGGCAACTCGTTCCGGCTCGTCCGCTTCGGCGAGGCCTTCGCCGAGGACACCGGCGAGCGCCTGCCCACCGACGCCAGCGGCAAGCCCTCGCGCAAGTACGCCATGGGCGCCTCGACCTCGGTCAGTCGCCCCGCGACGGCGGG
>CAYGLT010000076.1:3933-11663 GCA_964350875.1 uncultured Phycisphaeraceae bacterium
CGCGCAAGTACGCCATGGGCGCCTCGACCTCGGTCAGTCGCCCCGCGACGGCGGGGTAAGCACAGGCGAGCGAACTTCACCTGTATCGAGATAGTGTCGAATATCGAGTTGGCCATCCGCCGCAAGTCGCCTGATCAAGTCGTTTTGACTTGCACGCGCCTCAGCGCGTTCTTTCTCGATCTGCTCGATGCGATCGTTGAGGTACCGTTTCTGCAACCCGCTTGTCGCTAGCACAGCCGCACAAGCGAGCATACAGAGCAGCAACATGAGCGGGGCTATGCGATCCTTCGCCGGCAGGATGCGACAGAGTGCGGCGGACGCGAACAATCCCGTGCTGGTGAGCATGGGCAAGGCGGCAATAAGCGCGAGCCGTGGAGCTTCGGGATAAGCCTGCTCGAAATCGGACCACCGCAAGCTTGCGGACCAAGCGGTAACGAGTGCAAGTAGCACGAATACCGCGGTCCCTACCGGGTGCGGTCTCGATGGAGTGCTAGCTGGCTCCGGTAAATCTTGCATCGTCGTCGCCACCCCCTCCCAGCGACGAAGCGTTCGTCAGTCCTTCACGGGCACCGCGGCCTGTGCGTCGGACTTGGTCTCCGAGTTCTCGGCGTTGCTCTGCGCGTCGCCCTCGGGCTTGCGCGCCGACGCCGGAGCGGCCGAACCGTCCGACTGAGAAGTCGGACCGCCCTCGCCCGCCTCGTCGCTCTCGGATTTCGCCGGCGTGGCGTTCGCCCCGCCCTGCCTGACCATCGCGGGCTGGCCGCCGCGCTGGCCCCGGCCGCCTTGCATCATCTGCATGCCCGGGCCGCTGGGGATGCCCATCGACCTGGCCTTCTCGTTGAGCGCGGCGATGGCCGTCTCGGGGATCTCCGCCGAAGTGATCTCGCCCGCCGTGGGCTCGCGGAGCAGCACGCTCTGGCCCTCGTCGATGCCCGCGAGCACCTGCGCGAAGGTGTTGGAGCGCTGGCCGACGAGCACCGGCGCCTTCTTGTACTGGCTGCCGCTGGGCACATACACGAAGCGCGTCGCGCCCTCGTTGAACACCGCCTGGATCGGGATGGTCAGGGCGTCGTTCACATGGCCGAGGATGATGTCCGCCTCGGCGCGCATCGCGGGCTTAAGCAACTTCGCCTCTTCGGGCGTGGTGTTCATCGCAATCTTCACGGTGTACTCGCGAAGGTTCGGGTCGCGCCAGCCGCCCGACTCGGCGAGGATGCCGATCGACGAGACCTTGCCCTCGAACACGCGGCCCTGCGCGGCGTCGATCTTGATCTGCGCCTCCTGACCCTCGCGGATGCGGCCCGCCAGCGACTCGTGCACGCGCACGCTCGCGACCATCCCCGAAGTGTCGGGCAGGATGATCAGCGCCTCGTTCGGACGAACGGTGTAGCCGACTTGCAGGGGCCCGCTGCCGCCCATCATCATCATGCCGCGCCGTTCGCCCAGACTCGTCGCGTAGACAACAAGGCCCGACTGGGGCGCGAAGATCTTGGTGTTGCGCAGTTGTTCCTCGTCGCTCGCGAGCCGGTCCTCGCGGATGCGCAGAGAGCGCGTGCGATTCACGACATCCGCCTGGCGGCTCGCGAGGTTCGACGCGTTCGCCCGCTCGGTCCGCTCCAATTCGGCGCGGGCCTGCGTGATGTTGCTTTCCAGCGTCTTGATCTGCTTGGGACGCTCGTACTCCTCGTACACCTCGAGTTCGAGTTCGGCCTTGGTCACGGCCGCCTTGGCGCGCAGCGCTTCGATCTCGTCGCGCTGCATCTCGTCGCGTGAGAGGAACTCGTTCGCGAAGAGTTCCTGCGATCGCGCGTACTTTTCCTGTGCGCGCTCGTCGTCCTTCTTGCTCGTTTCGATGTTGAGGTGGAGTTCCTCGCGGCGCTTCTTGTCGTCGCCCTTGATCCACTTCTCCCACTCGATCTCGGCGAGTTCGAGTTTCAGTCTCGCGTCGCGCAGCGCCGAATCGTTCGAGTTCTTCTGGATCTCCAGCGAGTTCTCGGCCGCGATCAGGTCGTTGCGCGCCTGCTCGACGCGCAGCGTCTCTTCCTCGATCTCGGTCACGAAGGCCTCGGAAGCCATCTCGACGAGCAGGTCGCCCTTGTTCACGCGCGACCCCTCGGGCACGATGAACACGATGTCCGCGGGCTTCTCGAGTTCGCTCCGGATCTCGGTCTGTCGGGCGGCCTCGAGTTCGCCGCTCGCGTTGACCGTGATCTCGAACGAAGTCGTGGACGCCTGGAACAACTCGGCGCTCGACGCCGCCGCGGTGTCGCCCCCTCGGGTCACGAGGTAGGCCGTCCCGCCGATCGCCACCCCGGCGACCAGCACGATCGCCAGCGGGACCGCGATGCCGCCTCGCCGGGCGGGGCGGCGGAACGAGGACGAAGATCGGAGAGCGCGGGGGCTCTTGGTCGTGCGCATCGGAGGTCTCACAAACTGGGACGAGAAGATCGCGGTCGGGAAGCGTGGCCGCGCCGATCGCTCGGCGGGCCGTCAACGGGGAAAACCGGCCGGATCGGGCCGGGTTTCGGGGGTCGCCCCATCATTTTGACGCGGCGGGCCCGTCTGAGTTCGTCGAAACGGCCTCTGGCGATGCAGTTTCGGGGGTTCAGACCCTATCAAAGGCGCTCGGCGCCGCCGTCGTCGGGGGAATCGGGCACGGGGACGACATCGTCGAGCAGGTCCGGATCTTCCTCGATCTCGGGCGCCTCGGCGGGCCGGCCCATCGCGTCCGGGGCGTCGGCCTCGATGGCCTTCCCGTCGGGCCCGATGATCGCGCCGGGGTCCTCGCCCGGGAGTTGGGGGGCCTCCTCGCCGTAGATCGCGACCATGCCCTGGAGGGGCTTGAGGTTGCCCATCTCGTTCACGCGCATCTGCCCGGTGGTCAGCAGGTACTGGAGGATCGCGACGCGGTAGTCGCGCACCGCCCGGTCGCGCGAGTTGCGCGATTCCAGCAGGTCGTTCTGCGCGGTGATGATGTCGAGCGACTGCACCGTGTCGATCTTGAGCGTCAGTTCCTCGACGCGCAACTCGTTGATCCGGATCGTCTCTTCCTGCTGGAGGATCGAGAACTGCGACCGGTCGATGTCGCGCGCCGCCTGGCGGGCGTCGATGATCACATTGTTAATAAAGTTGTCGAGTTCGCGGATCGCGCGCTCGAGCGTCATCGTCACCGCGCGAAGACTGAGCCGCTCGATCTGCCGGTCCAGCGGCAGTGAGAACCGCGCGGCCACGGTGTAGTCGCCCTCGTCCGTGCGGAAGTTCGCTGCGCCCACGCGCCGGTCGCTCTGGGTCGGGATCGTCACCGCGCCGCTCAGGTTGAAGTCGGGCAGCAGGTTGTTCTTCGCCACCTCGACCGACCGCCGCGCATCGTCGATCTGGTCGCGCCGGTTCTGCAGGTCCAGCCGGTAGTCCAGTGCGAGCAGCGCCGCGTTCGTGGGCGTGATGTCCGGCTCGGGGAGCGTCAGATCCACGGGCGCCAGTTCGATCTCCTCGTCGAGCGGGATCCCGATGCGGTTCTTGAACCGGTCGAGCGCAACGCGATACACCTCTTTCGCGTTGAGCACATTGTTCTCGCCCGTCAGCACACGCTGGCGGAAGTTGTTCACATCGAACGCCGATCGGCGACCCGCGCCGAACAGCGCGTCGAGGCGCTGCTGCTCCGTCCGGACGCTGTTCACCGACGCGATCTGGTTCTCGATGTTCTGGCGAAGCAGCAGCAGGTCGAAGTAGTCGCTGCAGATGTCCACGAAGTACTCGCGGCGGAAGCGCTCGAACCGACGAGCGGCGTACACGACATTGCGCTCGGCCTGGATCAGTTCCTCGCGCGCCACCATGCCCGCGCCGCGGAGCAAGGGGATGTCCGCGTTGAGGATGATGTCGCTCGACGACATGTAGTCCTCGGTCGTCTCGTTGCGCAGTTGGTCGGTCAGCACCGACACGAGCCGCGCCTCGACATTGCCGCCGTAGGGCAGGCGCTGGGTCACGCGGAGCGTGTTGATGATGTCCGCCTCAACGCGGTAGTCGCCGCCCTGAGGGTCGAGGTTGAACGCGGTGACGCGCGCCTCGATGTCGTCGAAGAAGCGCGGGCCCCACAGGTGACGCTCCTGCATGAGCCGGATCGCGTCGAGCAGGTAGTCCTCTTCCGCGTTCACATACTCGCGCGACGAGACCTGCGCGATGCGCAGCGCCTCGGTCAGGTCGATCACCTTCGCCTGCTTGGGGATGTCCAGGTACTGGTCCAGCCGGTTGAGGCGCGTCTCGGCGTCGGCGGGGGCCCTCGGGTCGAACTGGAGTTCGTCCGCGTCGAGGTTCACCGTGCTGGGGGTCTCCTCGTACGCGGCCTTGTCCGGGTTCACCTCGTACGGGTCGGTGAAGGTGTAGTCAGGCGGGGCCGCGTCCGTCCCGAGGTTGCTGGACCGGTTCTCGACGATCCGCTGGATCTCCTTGTCGAGAGCGGACATGCTCTGGCAGCCGGCGAGCATCACGGATGCCGTCATCCCTGCCAACGACGCCAGAACAAGGGGATTGGATAGCGACGCCGCGCAGCGGCGGAGCGTGCGGCCCGGGTTGACACTGGCGCGGGAAAGAAAACGGGGCTGGGAGGGCGGCATGGGGCGCGAGTCTACCGAGTTCAACCCGCGCCGTTGCGACCGCGCGATACGAGTCCTATTCTCGCCCCTTGCCCTGCGGCTCTTTTCGCCCGACATCCGGGCCAGCGCGATCGCGGCCGAATCCCCGGAACCGGCGACATCGCGTCCACGCCGCCAACCTCTTTCACTCTCTGGAGCGCGCGTCCACCCATGCCGAGCATCACCTTTGACGGCCAGAGCTTCCTCCTCGACGGACGCAGGCACTGGCTCGTCGCCGCCCAGGTGTGCTACACCACCACGCCTCGCGCCCTGTGGGCCGACCGACTCC
The DNA here is from genome assembly GCA_964350875.1 of uncultured Phycisphaeraceae bacterium. GTDB lineage: Bacteria > Planctomycetota > Phycisphaerae > Phycisphaerales > UBA1924 > JAHBXC01. The sequence goes on from CAYGLT010000076.1 coordinate 8,851, forward strand.
GCGCCGCCAAACAGGCCGGGTTCAACGCCGTCCTCGTGCCCTGCCCGTGGAATGTGCACGAATCGCGCCCCAATGTCTTCGACTTCACGGGCGAGCGCGACATCCGCACCTTCGTCGAAACCGCCGGCGAACTCGGCCTGAGCGTCATCCTCCGCGTCGGGCCCGCCATCGGCGACGGCTGGGACCTCTCCGGCATCCCCGCGTGGGCCGCTTCGCTCAAGCACCCCGAGAAGACCGAGCCCGATCCCAAGGTCGCGAAACTCCGCGGCGGCGCGCCCGAGTTTCTCGAGGCCGTGTCGCGCTGGTTCTCCAACCTCTCCGCCCAGGTGAAGGGACTTCAGGCCGCGCAGGGCGGACCGATCACCCTTGCGCAGGTCGAGCATCACTGGTTCTGCGGCGACGACGACGCGGCCAGCCGCTACCTCGTCGAACTCGGCCGCTTCCTCCGCGAGAGCGGCTTCACCGTCCCCTTCGTCAACGCGAACAACCTCTTCCAGCCCGTCGAGGGCGAGATCGACGGGTGGTCGGGCGACGAGCACCTGCTCGCGATGTTCCGCCAGATGCGCGTCGTTTCTCCCCAGAACCCGCGCATCCTCATCGACTTCACCCAGTCGCGCAACCCCGCGTGGGGTGAGCCGATCCCGACCGTGGACCCGCTCGCGACCCAGCGCAAACTCGCCGAGGCCGCGGCCGCCGGCGCGCAGTTCGTCGTCGGGCGTTTCGCGCCGGGCACATACCCCGAGTTCTTCTCGGGCCGCCGCGCGGGTGATCCCGACGGCTTCATCGCCGCACACCCGGGCGAATCGAACTCGATGCTCACCTGCGCCGGCCTGCGCACGCCCGAGTACTTCATCACCAAGCGCCTCGCGACCTTCTGCTCACGCTTCGGCCGCGTCCTCGCCGCTCTCGAATCCGGCTACCAGCCCGTCGGCATCCTCCCGGGCGGCGCGACGACCTCGATCGTCCACGCGTCGGGTCAGCGCGGCAGCGTCGCGTTCGTCTTCGCGCCCGCCGACCACAAGGGCGCCCTCGCGGTTGACCTCCTTCTCCCCGACGGCCGCGCGATGAGCGTCTCCACGGGCGATCAGAAGTGCGCGTGGTTCCTCTTCGACGCCCACCTGCACGCCCGCTCCACGCTCGACTTCTGCTCGCTCCAGCCCTTCGCGCAGGTCGGCAAGGTCTTCGTGTGCTTCGGGCCCGCGGGGCAGAAGGGCCTGCTCTCGATCAACGGCGCCGAACTGCCCGTCGAAGTCCCGACCGGCAAGACCCCGTTCATCGAGGAACTCGAGAACACCACCGTCGTCGTGTGCAACGAGGCGATGATCGACGCAGCCTACGCGGCCGACAACGCCGTCTACATCGGCGTCGCCGGGCTCGACGCCGACGACCACCCCGTCGCGCACCCCGACTTCCGCACGCACTTCGTCATCTCCGCCGAGGGCAAGGTCGACAAGAGCAGCGCCGGTTCGGGCAAGAAGCATGTCACGCCCGACGCGCCCGCACTCGACGAGTGGTCATCCGCCGATCAGATGAAGTACATCGACGGCGACAGCGAGCGCTACGCCACCATCGACGCGCCCGCCTCGCTCCACGAACTCGGTGCGTCCTACGGCTACGGGTGGATGCGCTTCCGCTTCCCGGGCAAGGGGCCGAAGAAGGCCCACGCCGGGTTCTTCGATCTGAACGATCGCGCCCACGCGTTCCTCGACGGCGAGTTCGCCGACATCGCGGGCGTCGGCCCCGGCGCGTCCGGCTCGATCATCGGCATCCCGCTCAAGAAGAAGAAGCACACCCTCACGCTGCTCATCGACAACTTGGGCCGCGTTGACGGCGGCTCGATGTTCGAGCCGCGCAAGGGCATGCTCGGGCACATCGTCGAGGCCGCGTCGTTCAAGGCCGCCGGCAAGGCCGCGATCGAACAAGGCGAGCCCATCGCGCCGCTCACCTTCCGCACGCCGATGATGGGCATGCGCACGGGCGTGCGCACGCACCCGGACCGCATCACCTGGACCTTCCAGCACCGCCGCAAGTCGCCGATCTTCATGGAGATCGCGCAGTGCCCGGCCCCCACGCTGGTCGTGGTGAACAACACCGTCATCCAGGCCATCGACCCGGGCGAGCGCGCCGTGGTGCGCCTCGAGACCACGAGCGAAGAGTCGCCCTTCAAGGCCGGCAAGAATGTTGTTCAACTCGCGATCATCGCCGACCCCGTCGCGGGCGGCGGCGACCCGAACGATCTCATGTCCGAGATCGACAAGGCGACCACTTTCTACGAGGGCGAAGAGATCATCACCGAGAAGGCGGAGATCGCCTTCGCGAAGTGGGAGCCGCCCGCCGACGAGCACTTCCACTCGATGACGAAGACCGCCGTGCGCAAGGCCGCGCCCGAGGGCGTGCCCACCTGGTGGCGCACGAGTTTCGTCGTCCGCTCGCTCGCCGAGCCGCTCTTCCTCGACCTCGCGGGCATGACCAAGGGACAGATCTACCTGAACGGGCGCAATCTCTCGCGTTACTTCGTCTCGACGAAGGAAGGCAAGGATGTCGGTCCGGTGACCCGCCAGTGGCTGCCCGAGCCGTGGCTCAAGGTCGGCGAGCCCAATGTCATCACCATCTTCGACGAGCACGGCGCAGCGCCCGGCAAGTGCAAACTCGTCTACGACGTCAGCGCAGGCGTGGTGGTGTGATTCTCCTACCTCTCCCCTTGGGGGAGAGGTCGACGCGAAGCGTCGGGTGAGGGGCTATTTGTCGAGCCCCTCCCTCATCATCCTTCTCAGCGCCGCGTTCGTTGTTCTCGGGAACATCGCCGCGAAACC
>CAYGLT010000077.1:0-10772 GCA_964350875.1 uncultured Phycisphaeraceae bacterium
CGATTGCAACACCTGCCCGTGAGTGAGCGACGCGCCTTCACGCTGATCGAACTCCTCGTCGTGCTCGGCGTGATCGCGCTGCTCATCGGCATCACCATCCCCACGCTCACCGGCGCGATCGCCAAGGCGCGCGACACGAGATGCCTCGCGCAACTCAAGGGCTTCGGCCCCGCGTTCCAATCGTTCCGCAATGACAACCGCGGCCAGTTGCCCTACGCCGACATCAACGCGTCCTTCCCTCGCGGGTGGACGCGCCCGTGGGATCAACTCGCGCAGTACATCGATGTCACTCTGCCGCGCGCCGACACGACTGCTGGAACCGTGGAAACCTGGCCGCCGTTCGTCTGCCCGTCGGACCGCACGCTCGCGGAACGCACCGGCGTGTCGTACTGGTACGGACTGTGGCAGATGATGGGCATCATGGGCCAGGCCGAGACCACGATCATGGTCGAGCGCAGCCCGCAAGACTGGGCGCTTCTTCACGACGGCGACGACTTCCATCGACCACGACCGGGCGAGAGCGGCAAGAACCAACTCAAAGTCGACGGCTCGGTCGATCGAACCCCGCTCCGCACGCCGTGAATCATTCAACCGACCTCAACCACGCCGCGATCTTCCCGACGGCGTCACCCCGGTGGCTCCGCGCGTTCTTCTCGATCGGCGACAACTCCGCGCTCGTACGCCCGTCGTCGAGCACCAGCAACGGGTCGTACCCGAACCCGTTGCTCCCCCGCGGCGAGTCGCCGATCACACCCGCGAACTCACCACGCGCCTCGAAGAGAACCCCAGAACCGTCCGCCACGCACGCCGCGCACACGAAGCGCGCCGTGCGCTTCTCACGCGGCACATCCTTCAGCGCATCGAGCAGTTTCGCGTTGTTCGCCGCGTCGCGCTCCTCGCGCGTGTCCCCGATCCCCGCGTAGCGCGCCGAATACACGCCCGGAGCGCGGCCCAGCGCGTCGACCTCCAGCCCCGAATCGTCCGCGAGGCACGCCTGCCCCTCGCGAAGCCCCAGCGCCTCGGCGTAGTACAGCGCCTTGATCCGCGCGTTGTCTTCGAAGGTCGCGCCGTCCTCGACGGGCTCCTCGATCGCCGCGCCGCCCGGCACATCCTTCAGCGAGCGCACGCGCACGCCCAGCGCGCCGAGGATCTGCGCGATCTCCTCCACCTTGTGAGGGTTCCCCGTCGCGACGATCAGTTCTTCGATGCGCGGCGACCGGCTCACGCCGAGTAGACCACGCCCGCGTACTCGGCGGGGACCTCGCCGTGCTCCGCGCGGATGATCGACTTGATCCCGCCGCGGCCGCGCCACACCGCCACGATCTGCAGCCACTCGGGGCTCATGCTCTCGGCGAGGTCGTTGCGGATCGAGTTCGTCACCGCCTCATAGAAGATCCCCGCGTTGCGGAACGACTGGAGGTACAACTTCAGCGACTTGAGTTCCACGCACACGCCGCCGTTCTTCGCGGCCGCGGGGCAGAAACGCACGATGATCTCCCCGAAGTCCGGGTGGCCCGTCTTCGGGCAGAGCGAGGTGAACTCCTCCGCGATGTGCTCGATCACGAACGGCGTGTCGCCCGCCTGCTCGGGGGTCGGGAAGAACTCGAGCAGGGATTTGTCCGGAGTCGTATTCGCCAAGGGTCGCGCTCCAACTGAGGGATGGCCTCAGTTATAGCGCGTGAGCAGTTCGATGATCCGGGGCTGGCTCGGGTTGATCTGCACGCTCTTGCGCAGGGCGATCAGGCCCTCGCGGCGGAGTTTCTCGTCCGCGCGGTTCCCGATCAGCCACAGGTTGAGCAGGGTCACGCCCTCCCCGTTGAGCGCGGGGTAGTACCTCGGGTCCAGCGCCACCGACTCGCGGAACGCGGCGATCGACGCGTTGTAGTCGCCCAGTTTGAACCGCGCATAGCCCAGACGCTCCCACGCCGCCGCCGACGGACGCTCGGCCACCAGCCGGTCCAGCGTGTTGGCCATCTCGCGGAAGCGGCCGATCTTTCCGAGCGAGTCGGCCATGTTCAGCAGCAACTCGGGGGTGAGTTCCATCCTGTTGGCCGCGGCCTCAAACTCCAGCACCGCCTCGCGATGGCTCCCCATCGCGGCGTACACCGCGCCGAGGTTCACGCGTCCCGGGCCGTTCTCGATGTCCACTTCCACCGCGCGCTTCGCGTACGGGAGCGCCTGCGCCGGCTCGCCGAGTTGCAGGTACGCCGTCGCGAGGTTCAGGTTGGCGTCGCGATCGTTGGGCTTGATTTGCAGCGCGCGGAGATACTCACGCACCGCTTCGGACAGCCTGTTGAGCAGTTGCAGCGCCAGCCCGTGGCCGTAGACCGCGTCGAAGTTGTTGGGCTCGATGCGCTGGGCCTGCGCGTAGGAGATCTCCATCGCCTCGTAGTTGCCCGTCTCGCGGTGGATCTCGCCCATCGAGAGGTACGCGCTGGTCAGCCGCGGGTTGTCCTGGATCGCGCGGGCCAGTTCCGCGAGCGCCGCCGTAGTGTCGCCCGTTTCCTGCAACACCGAGGCCGCGTCGAGGCGCTCCATCGCCCGGGCGTAGCGGGCGGAGTCCTCTGCGGTCTGCGCCGACGACGCCGTCGAGGTGCGCGTCTCAAAGAGCGAGCACCCGGGCAGGACGCAAACACCGGCGACCAGCGTCGCCGAGAACATCCGAACCGGGAGAGAGGTCGTCGATCGCGTTGCCGCGGGGGTGCTCATGCGCGTTTCCATATCCTGTCAGTGAGACGCCCGGGAGGCGGCTATCCGGGCGGATTCCCGGGGGATCACGAGGGTATCACCGCTTTCGGCGGGCTGCAGTCGTCTTCTTCGTCGGCCGGATGCCCGCCGTTCGCGCAACCTTTGGCTTCCCCTTCGCCCCGGGGGAAGTCGCGCCGGTGGTGAGGCCCTTGAGGGCCGCCAGATTGATCAGGTCCCACGGCCCGCCCCCCTCCGACTCGGGCGCCTCGCCCTTGGGCGTCTCCATGATCTTCGGGACCTCGGCCAGCGACGCCCGGTTCACCACCGCACCGAACCCCTCCAGCCCGATCGTCCCCCGTCCGATGTGCTCGTGAAGGTCCCGATGACTCCCCGCGGGCGCCTTGCTGTCGTTGGCATGGATGACGCGAAGCGTTCCCTCGCCGCAGACCTCATCGAACCGGTCGAGCGTGGCCCGCGCGTCCGGCTCGGTCGTCATCTTGTGACCGAACGCGTGCGCGTGGCAGGTGTCGAAGCAGAACGCGATCCGACGCGCCGCCTCGTCGGGATCGACCTTCGCGCGCGACGCGCCGTCGATCACCCTCGCGCGCACGCTCGCGAGATGCTCGAACGGACCGCCGAGGTTCGTCCCGCTCCCGACCGTGTTCTCCACGCACACGATATTCGTGAAGCCGGGCGTCTCCTTGAACAGCCGCAGATACGCGTCGGCGATGCGCTGAAGCCCCGCGTCCTCGCCGCTGCCCAGGTGCGCGCCGGGGTGCGAAACCAGCAACGGGATCGACAGCGCCTCGCACCGCTCGATCTCCTCGCGCTGGAGCGCGATCGACTTCTCCCACGCCTCGTCGTTGGGGCTCGCGAGATTCACGAGGTACGAGTTGTGCGCCACCGTGCGCGACGACCAGCCCATCCGCTTCAGTTCCGCGAGCCACTCGTCGCGCGCCTCATCTTCCAGAGGCTTCACTTTCCACTGTCGCTGGTTCTTCGTGAACACCTGCACCGTGTCCAGACCGAGCGTCTCCGCCTCGGCAAGAGCGTTGCACATCGAGCCCGCGATCGAGAGGTGTGAACCGAACATGCACGCATCCTACGCCCCTCAAAATGATCTCCCCTTCATGTCGGATTCACCGCGACGAAACGCCGCGGCCCGATGATTCCTTTCGTTCGACGGGGACCACCGCACGCCGCGAGGCGCGCGACCCCCGGACCCGCACGACGAGAAGGAGCAACGCCATGACCACCCTCACAGCGCCATCCATCGACGAATGCGTCCGCGCCTGCGCAGAATGCCTCATCGATTGCGAGAAGTGCGTCGCCGCCATGGCCGGCAGTTCCCGTGAGTGCGTCCTCGCCTGCCTCGACTGCGCCGACGCCTGCGAACTCTGCATGAGGACGCTCCCGCGCAACGCCGACCACGCCCCGATCGTTTGCTCGCACTGCGCACACATGTGCGAACGCTGCGTCGATGTCTGCGGCTCCATGGACCACGACCACTGCCAGCGCTGCGCCGACGCCTGTCGCCGCTGCGCCGACCTCTGCCGCCGTCTCGCGGGCATCACCGAAGAAGCCGCAAATTAAATCCGATTTCACGCCGGATTCACCATCCATTCCTGAAGACGGGCGAAAGTAACCCCGTCGCACGGAAGAACGAACCAGACAAGCAGGCACAGCACGGAATCAGATCAACCGCGGCGGAGCGAAAGGGAGAGTCGCACCGACCGCGTCTATCGGGGGAGAGAGGGCTTCCCGGCGGCGGTGGACAACCGCTAAGTCCACCGTCGCCGGTTCCCGAAACACCACCACGGCTCACCGCCGTTCCTTGACCCGCGGGACTCGGCCTTACCAGGTTGAGTCCCGTGTTCCTTTTTCCACGCGCACGCCCGAGCCACGCCCTTCGGCTATCCTGCCCGCGATGCGTGCAGCACCCGCAACAATTGCGCTCCTCCTCGGCCTCACTTCCGCCCTGCTCGGGTGCAAGCAGTTCGTCGCCCCGACCGTCAAGGTCGTCGAGGCCCATGTCCTCGAGCAGACCCACGAAGGGATCGCCGTCGAGTTCACCCTCGAGGGCTCGAACGCCAACGACGAGGAAATCCCGCTCCAACTCGTGAAGTACTCGTTCTCGATCGATGGAGAGCGCGTGTTCCGCGGCGAGCGCATGGCCGAATCGACCCTCCGCCGCTACGGCTCGCAGCGGTTCGTCCTGCCGGTCGCCACAACCTGGGACAAACTGCCCATCGGGCACGAGCCAACCGCCAGCGACCAGCCCCGCATCCGCAAGTACCGGCTCTGGGGCACGCTCCAGTACATCGCCCCGGGCGCCCTTGCCGAGGTGTTCTTCGACACGGGCGTCCGACGCCCCAGCGCCCATTTCTCCACCGAGGGCGAACTGCTCATCACTCCGGCGCCGCAAGGCCCGGCGAGCGTGGAGGTGGTGGGATCAACTCCAACGCCTCCCCCGAGCGACGACCCCGCGCCGAACGCCCGCTGACGATCGACCCGTCGCGCAGGATCTCCGCGAACACCGCGCCGTCCGTCGCCGTCGTCCACCACACGGTGCTTGCCTTGACCGCGTCCCAGCGTTCATCGCCGACGCGCTGGGGGCCGGTCGATTGCACGACCACGCTCGGCCCGAGCGCCTTCACGAACGCGATCGCGCCAGGCCGCGCACTGCCGTGATGGGGCGCTTCGACGATGTCCGCGCGAAGCGCGCCGGAATGACGCGTCATCGCTTCCATGCCAGCGGGCTCGATGTCGCCCAGCATGAGCAGCGACTTCGCGCCCGCCTCGGTCACCACCTCGACACGCGCCACCAGCGATTCGTCGTTCGCGCGCTCGCTCGCGAACCCCTGCGCGGGCCAGAGGAACTCCACCCGCGCCGACCCCAGCGGAAGAGTATCTCCCGCGCCGATCGCGCGCACGACCACACCCTGCGCGCGCAGCGTATCCACCGTGAACGCCACCGGGCCCAGCGGGTCGCGCTCCGCCTCTTCCAAAAACGCTCGCGTGGTCAGCAACTCGTGAATGCCGATCCGGTGCGCGGCGTCCAGCACGCCCGAGTAGTGATCCATGTTGGGATGGCTCACGATCAGCGTGCGCACGCGCCAGATCCCCAGCGCGCGCAGCGCGTCGGGGATGTCCCGCTCGCCCACGCCCGCCCAGGTCGAGCCGCAATCCCACAGCACGACATCGCCCCCCGAACGCAGCGCGTGGCACGCGCCGTCGCCCACAGAGAGCGTGTCGATGCGCAGCGCAACCCCATCATTCAGCATCCCCGCGCGGCGACCGTCGTACAACGCGCCGCACACCACGATCACCAGCGCCGCGACCGCCCCGCGCGCTCGAACGCCTTTCTCGAGCACGATCCACACCGCAACCGTCGCCAGCGCGGCCCACCACCACGCAATCGGCGGCAGGCGTACCGCCACGAACGGGACGCCGTCCACCATCCCAACCAGCGCAACCATCCCTTCCGCCATGCGACCCGTCGCCCACGCGAGCGGCGCGGCCGCGGGTGGCACGAACACGCTCACGAGCATCGTCAGGTATCCCGCCGCAAGCAGCACGGCGAACAGCGGCGCGACCGCCAGCGCCGCGATGACCGCCCATGGCGTCACGATCCCGATCCGCATCGCGACCAGCGGCGCCGTGATCATCCATGCCGCGATCGCCGTCCCCAGCGCCGCGCACACCCCGTGCGCCACGCGCTGCGCACGCGTGCGCCGTTCGGGATCACTCTCGTTCAACCGCATCACGCGCAACAACGCGTCGCGCACGCGCGGCGAGAGCGCGATCAGCCCGCCCACCGCCACGAAACTCAGTTGGAACCCCACGCTCAGCAGGTCCGTCGGCCTGACCAGCACGATCGCGCACGCCGTCCACGCGAGCACATTGAGCGGGTCGTAACGCCGCCCGAACGCGCTCGCAAAGAGAAACCCGAGCGTCATGATCGCCGCACGCACGATCGGCGGGTTCGCGGGCACGATGAGCAGGTATGCGATCACCACCACGGTCACGACGATTGATCCCGTGCGCCATCCTCGGAAACACAGCCGACTCAGCACGACCACGAACCCGGCGAGCAGCGCGAGGTGCAGCCCGCTGATCGCCAGCAAATGCGCGAGCCCGGTCCGCGCGAACGAGCGTTGCACCCGCGCGTACCCCGCCTCTGTCTCCCCGAACAACGCCGCGCTCAGCAGCGCGCGGGCCTCTTCATTCACGCGCAGGCCGGCGATCCATCGCGACGCACGCTCGCGCAGCGCCGCGCGTGTCGAGATCGCCCACGATCCGCGGCCGGCTCGTTCGACCAACTCAGGCGTCGGCACGAGCAGACGCCCCGCGATGTTCCGCTCGTGCGCACGCGGCCGAAAGTCGCGCTCGCCCGGGTTCATCGGGGGTTCGACACCGAACCCCTGCCCGCGCAGCGCGACGGCATCCCCCGCGCGGATATCGGTCATCACCCCGTCGACGCGAACCCAGAGATCCCCCGACGCGCGGCGAACTCCATCTTCCGTCTGCACCGCGCGCACGCGCACCGTGAACCGCGTCGCCGGCGCATCGCGGACGAACCGCGCCAGTTCCCCCCTCGACGGGCGATCGAACGACGGCGCATCGAGCACCACGCCCTCGACCGAGAGGAGCGTCATCCGATCGCCGAGCAGCCTTCCCACGCTTTCGCTCGGGTACTCGAAGGTCCGCACGCCCGCGACGACGAACCCGAGCAACGCAGTCGCCAGCGCCAGCATCGTCCAGCCGGCGCGCCCGCGTGCGACGAGACCGACGACAGCACACACGGCGCAACTCATCGCGACCGGCCACAACGCCGGCGCGTGCTCGGCGCCCAGCATCAGCGCAGCGCACATCCCCAGCGCAAGCGGCGCGAACACACGCACGCCCATGCGCGGCCCGGAGAACGCCCCGTGATCCTCAATTGTGGTTGGGTGCACGCACGGGCAGAGTCGCCCCGCGCGCGACGCGCGTCAAGCCGTCATCGGAGCAGCAGGAACACCCACAGGCACGCCGCGTTGAAAATCGTGACCAGCCCGGCGAGCCCGATCGTCTCGCGCACCTGCTTGGGAAGACTCTCGAACGGCTTGTTGGCCAGCGCGAGCGCACCGATCAACACAGTTTTGGGTGAAAGCGACCGCGGTTGTTCCGTTTTTGTGTCAACGACAGCCGCCGGCGCAGGCGCGGGCGCACGCTTCGGCTCGGGCTTCGGCGCAGGCGCTGGCTTGGGATCGCTCGGCTTCGCCGCGACTGGTGCGGGCGGCGCTTCTTGGGTCTGCTCGTCCGCCTCGGCCTGGGGCTCGCCGTCGTCGTCGGCCTCCGCGCCTTCCTCGTCCTCGTCGAGCAGTCGGTCCAGCGCCTGGGCAAGCGCGTGCACCGCCTCGTCGGTCGCCTGGGGATCGGCCTGTTCGTCGTCGTCGTCTTCAGTCGTTTCGGCAGAGTCCTGGGGCGCCGCTCGCACACTCGCCTGCGCGGCAGGCGGCGCATCGTCGTCGTCCTCGCGCTCGTCCAGAGCGCGGGCAAGTTCCTCGTCGATCTGCGCGGCGATCGAGTCCTCGCCGGCGCTCTCGTCGAACGCGGACGGCGCATCATCGAGCGCAGTGTTCGCGTCGTCCATGTCCGACTGGATCTCCGCCGCGACCTTCTCCAGCGCGTCATCCACGCTCTGTGCGCTCATCGACGCGTCCTCATCGAGTTCCTCCGCGGCGTCCGCGATCGGATCGCCCTCGCCCATGGAAGCGTCGTCCTCGCCCGAATCCGCCGATGCGCGCGCAAGATCTTCGGCGGCGCCCTCGACCTCGTCTTCCAGGTCGTTCACCAACGAATCGATCTCGCCGAGTTCACGCACGGCGTCGTCGGTCCGGCTCCGGATGTCGGTCGATTTCTCCGCCATGGCTCACCAATCGCCCCTGGGTATTCCAACGCTCTCCAACCGGTATCATCGACCCCCCGCACGCGACACTCAAGGCGCCACGGGGCGTCGTTCTCCCCCTGACCCCGACAGATACCCCAGAATCACGCGTTTCCGGACGCTCCCATGCCGCGCACCCACCGACTCTTCATCCCGGACCTCGACGCGCAGCGCGAGCGGATCATCGTTTCGGGCGACGAGGCCGACCACGCCCGACGCGTCCGCCGCGCCGCACCGGGCGACCGCGTGATCATCTTCACGGGCGCCGGAACGGTCGCCGAGTGCGAGGTCATCGACGCCAAACGCGAACTCTCGCTCCGGGTGATCGAACGCCGCGCTGTCGAACCCGAGCGTCCGATCATCGAGGTCTTCGCGGCGACGCCCAAGGGCTCGCGCGCCGACGACATGATCGACGCGCTCAGCCAGGCCGGCGCGCACTCGTGGACGCCGCTCGAGACCAAACTCAGCGTCGTCGAGCCGCGCAAGAACAAGATGGAGCGCATGGCGCGCATCGCCGCCGAGAGCGCGAAGCAGTGCCTCCGCGCGTGGACGATGCGCATTGAGGAGATGACTTCATACCCCAGCGCGCTCGAGAACCAAGGCGGCGCAGCGCTGGTCATCGCCGACCAGTCGGGCGAGCCCTACACGCCCGTCGGCGCCGAGCGGATTCGGCTGCTGATCGGTCCCGAGGGCGGGTGGACGGAGCACGAACTGGCCGCGGCGCGCAAGGCCGGCGCCCGCGTGGCGTCGTTCGGGCCCCATGTGATGCGCATCGAGGTCGCGGCCCCGGTCGCGTGCGCGATCATTCACGATCAGGAACGCCGCGCGTAACCACGCGTCCGGTATGCTGGTCCCGATCACACCCACGCCCGGAAAAAGGAATTCGCCCATGCTCCGCGCTCGCACGATCATCGCCTCCTGCGCGCTCGCTCTCTCCGCTTCAGCGCTCGCCCTCGACGACGCGCACCGCGACAAGGCCGACGCGATGATCGACCGCGCGATCGACTTCCTGCGCTCCCAGCAGGATCAGGCCACCGGCGGCTGGGCCGTGAACCCCAAGGGCCCGAACTACCCGGGCATCACCGGCCTTGTCGTCACGGGCATGCTCCTTGATCCCACGATCGACGCGAACGACAAGTCCGTCCAGCGCGGCGTCGAGTTCATGCTCCGCTTCCGCCAGGCCGACGGCGGCATCTACGACCAGGTGCTTCCTTCCTACAACACCTCGCTCTGCCTTTCCGCCCTCGCGCTCGTCCAGCGCGAGTACGCGGCCGCGTCCATCCAGCCCGCGCAGGAGTTCCTCAAGAGTCTCCAGTGGAGCGAGGGCGCCAACCTCACCGACGACACCCCCGAAGCGCCCACCGAGATCACCAAAGATCACCCGTTCTACGGCGGGTGGGGCTACGGCAACCACGGGCGCCCCGACCTCTCCAACACGGCGTTCGCGCTCCAGGCGCTCCACGACTCGGGCCTCTCGAGCGACGATCCCGCCTTCCAGCGCGCGCTGACCTTCCTCGCGCGCTGTCAGATGTCGGACACTGTGAACGACATGCCCTACGCCGACGGCTCAGAGCAGGGCGGGTTCATCTACGCGACCAGTCTCAACAAGGACAACATCGGCTCGGGCGAGACCAAGCCCCAGGGCGTCGCGCAGATGGTCGAGGAGTCCACCGACGACGGCCAGAATGTCTCGCGCATGCGCGCGTACGGCAGCATGACCTACTCGGGCTTCAAGTCGCTGCTCTTCGCGAACCTCGACCGCGAAGACCCGCGCGTGCAGTCGGCATACGAGTGGATCCGGCGCAACTACACGCTCGAGCAGAACCCCCAGATGGGCGACGAGGGGCTGTACTACTACTTCGTGTCCTTCGCCCGCGCGCTCGACGCGTTCGGGCCCGAGCACATCACGCCGCTGATCCCCGCCGGCTCGACGACGATCGTGGTGAACGACCAGACCGCCGCGGGCGAGGGCTCGTACACCGAAGGGCAGACGCGCGACTGGCAGAACGATCTGGTTGATCGCCTCGCCGAACTCCAGAACCCCGACGGCTCGTTCCGCAGCGTGCACAGCCGCTGGATGGAGAACAACCCCGTGCTGATCACGGCGTACTCGCTCATCGCGCTCCAGAACGCGGTGGAGTGAGAGAGAAGGCAA
>CAYGLT010000078.1:0-10518 GCA_964350875.1 uncultured Phycisphaeraceae bacterium
GTGGCCTTCTTGGCGGTCTTCTTGCGAGTCGCCTTCTTGCGAGTGGCCTTCTTGCGGGTCGCCTTCTTGGCGGTCTTCTTGCGAGTCGCCTTCTTGCGAGTGGCCTTCTTACGGGTGGCCTTCTTCGCCGCCTTCTTGCGGGTGGCCTTCTTCTTGGCACGTTTCTTAGCCATTGTCGGACTCCTCTTCAGTTTCGGAGCTGAGGATGTGTCGGTCGATGCGCAGCGCCAGAGTTGCGATCGGCCGACGCGTACATGCTACATCGGCTATCGACCCCATGCACATACAACCTGCAAGATTCCTTCAAGCCAATTCTTGTCTCCGACCGACCGCGCGACCCCGCCTCCCGCCCGGCGCACTACACTCGCGCACACCCCTTCGCTCGCATCCCCTCGTGAGGCGCACTTCATGCCTGAGATCGTCGTCAAGCAACTCGCCTGCGGCATGCCGCTCATCTGCGAGCGCATGGACGGCGTGAAATCCGTCGGCGTCTCCTGGCTCGTCCCCTTCGGCGCCGTCCACGACCCCGTCCAGCACCTGGGCATGTCCGCCATGTGCTCCCACCTGCTGTTCCGCGGCGCCGGCTCGCTCGACGCCCGCGCGCAGGCCGACGCGCTCGACACCCTGGGCATGGGCCGCGGCGCCGACACGCAGACCTTCCGCATGGGCGTCTCCGCCACGCTGCTCGGCGCCAACCTCATCGACGCGCTCCCGCTGCTCGTCGACGCCGTCCGCGCGCCCCGCTTCGAGCAGGGCGCCATCGACGCCGTCCGAGACCTCTGCGTGCAGGCCATCGAGGGGCTCGACGACGAGCCGCAGTCCAAGGTCATGCTCAACCTCCGCGCGCAGCACGCGGCGGCGCCGATCAACCGATCGGGCATGGGAACCATCGAGGGCATCGAGTCGATCACGCGCGATTCCCTCGTGGAATCGTGGCAAACGCTCGCCGCGCCCGGCGGGTCGGTGCTCGCCATCGCGGGCGATGTCGATCCGGCGCGCACCGCCGACGCGCTCAACAACCTGCTCGACGGTTGGAGCGGCGTCACGCCCGATCCCGAGCCGGAGAAGTACGCCGAGCGCGGCTCGACGCACGAGGAGCAGGACACCGCGCAGGTGCACATCGCCCTCGCGCACGACGCGCCCGCCGAGTGCGACCCCGACGCGAAACTCGAGCGCGTGGTCGTCTCCGCGCTCTCGGGAGGCATGTCCGGACGCCTGTTCACCGAGGTCCGCGAGAAGCGGTCGCTCTGCTATTCGGTCAACGCGTCGTACGGCACGGATCGCGCGTTCGGCCGCGTCGCCGCGTATGTCGGCACCACGCCCGAGCGCGCCCAGGAAGCCCTCGATGTCCTCTGGAGCGAACTCACGCGCATCAACGGCGCGAAGCGCGGCGACGGGCCCACCGGACCCATGGGCGGCGGGATCACCAAGTCCGAGTTCGACCGCGCGATCATCGGCATGACCTCGCGCCTCGTGATGTCGGGCGAGTCGTCGTCCGCGCGGGCCGGCGCCCTCGCGCAGGACTTCCGCAAAATCGGCCGCCCGCGCTCGCTCGAGGAGCGAGTGGGGGAGATCCAGGCGATCACCCTCAAGGAAGTGAACGACTACCTCCTCCGCCGCCGACTCGGGACCTGCACCGTCGCGACAATCGGCCCCAGCGCGCTCAAGGCCCCCAAGGATCTCCTGGGGTAAGCGGCGCTGGATGACCCCGGGCAACCCTGCGCTGCGCGGCCGGTACACACGGGTCCGTGCGGGAAACAGGGGATGATCGGAGTCATCCGTCATGAAGTGTGTGTGCAAGTCTTCGACCGCAGCCGTCGCGATCGGCATCGCCGCCGGGTTCGTCTTCCTGATCGGGCTCGTTCTCGGCGCGCCCTGATTCATCGCGGCACGCGTGGAACACAACAGGCCCCGTGCGCGTTGGGCCCGAGCAAACCCAGGAGGAAGCCCATGGGACTCTGCTGCAGCAGCAAATCCAACCCGATCGCGATCTACGGCGGCGCGTTCGTCATCTTCGCCGGCGCGCTGATCGCCACCAACAACGACGATCACGCCAAGGCCGTCACCACCGCCGAGATGGTCGCGCAGGACGAGCCCTCGCGCCTCGCTCTTGTGTGGACCAGCGGCGACCCGGATGTCGCGCACCGCATGGCGCTGATGTTCTCCCACGCCGCCAAGCAGGCCAAGTGGTACGACGAGGTCACGCTCGTCGTGTGGGGACCGTCTCAGCGACTCCTCGTGGGTGACAAGGACCTGCAGGCCAAGGTCGCCAAGATGCGCGAGGACGGCGTCATCGTCAGAGCGTGCATCGCCTGCGCGAACTCCTACGGCATCGCCGAGGACCTCCGCGCGCTGGGTCTGCCCGTCGAACCCATGGGCAAGCCCCTCGCCGAGATGACCCAGAGCGACGACTGGGATGTCCTGACCTTCTAAGAAAGAAGGTGCGGCCCGCGCGCTGTGGCTCTACACTGCGCGCGATGGCCAAGGGCGAACTCTACAACCAGAAGGAGATGCGCCGGCTCTGGAGCATCGGAGGCATGGGCCTCGAACTCGCCGGCGCCATCGTCCTGCTCGGCCTTCTTGGCTGGTGGCTCGATCGCCGCTACGGGACCGGTCCATGGCTCGCCCTGACCGGCGCGATGATCGGGATCATCGGCGGGGGGTACAACTTCATCCGCCGCGCCCGGTCCATGAGCCGCGCCGACGCCTCGCCGCGCAAAGGTCCGCCGCCCGCGCCCATACAACCCGCGAGGGGCCCCGAGGAGTTCGAACGCTACCTCGCCGAGGAGAAGGCCCGCGCGAATCAGGACGGGGGCGAGCAGTGACCGCGCCCGAAACGGAAGGCCCCCCCAACGCCGTCCCTAAGCCTCCCGAGGGCAAGGGCAAGACCCCCGTCGAGATGCCTGTCGTGAAACTGCTGGCGGTCACTCTCGCCGGGGCCGCGATCGCGGGATTGGCGGTCTGGTCGGCGATGTATTTCCTGAGGCCCCAGTCCGCGGGCGGGGTCGTGTTCGGGGTGCTCGCGGGGCTGCTCGGGACGACCCTCGGGCTGCTCGTGATTCAGCCCTGGAAGGCCCGCGCGATGGTCGCCTGGCCGACGCTGCTCTTCGCCGCGCAGGGGGTGGCGTTCTTCGGCGTGATTCTCATTGCCGTAGGGCTATACTCCGCCTCCCGACCGGACCCGGTCGGCCTTCTGGCGGGCGCAGTGGCGTCTTTCCTGTTCGCGAACATCGCGCAGGCGAGCGTCGCGGGCGCCCGGTTGAAGGCCGCAATCGCCGGCTGAAGGCCCCGGGAGGTGCGTTTCTCAGGTGTTTTTCGCGGCCGCGCCACGGTGGGCGTGGCGTCCGCATTCCTTGTCCTCGCGACACCCAATAGGGTTGAGACCCAGCCGATGCTGTCGCCCTCGACTATGCCGACCACCACCACCCTCGCCGCCGATCCCCTCGGGCATGTCTTGGACAAGACGCTGTTCGACACCGGGACCTTCCTCGGCGCGTTCACGATGCACACCCTCACGCTGCTCGTGGCCGCGCTCCTCACCGTGTGGGCGATGCGCAAGGCCGCGGCCTCCATCGCCACCGGGCCCGAGTCCCTCGGCAACGACCGCTACCTCACCAAGGGCCGCTTCGGTCAGGTGATCGAGGTCATCACGGTCTACCTCCGTGACAATGTCGTCATGCCCCAGTTGGGCGACAAGCAGGGCGCCAAGTTCCTGCCCTTCCTCCTCACCCTCTTCTTCTTCATCCTCTTCAACAACATCCTCGGGCTCATCCCGCTCCTCGACCTCCAGCACCTCATCGGCGGCGTCGCGTGGAACGATTCCCACTTCGCCGTCGTCGGCGGGACCGCCACCGGACGCCTCGCCGTCACCGGCGCCCTCGCGACCGTCGTCTTCGTCGTCTGGCAGATCAACGGCATCCGCGAGAGCGGCGTCAAAGGATGGGCGGCCCACTTCCTCGGCGGCGCGCCGTGGTACATCGCCCCCATCATGGTCCCCGTCGAACTGATGGGCATGTTCGTCAAGCCCTTCGCGCTCGCCCTGCGTCTCTTCGCGAACATGACCGCGGGCCACGTGCTCCTCGCCGTGCTCCTGGGCTTCACCGCCGCCGCCCCCGCGGCCCTCGGCCTGGTGAAGGGCTCCCCGGTCATGCTCCTCGCCCTCGCGGGCGGCATCGCCATCTTCTTCCTTGAGATCTTCGTCGCCTTCCTTCAGGCGTTCATCTTCATGTTCCTGACCACCCTCTTCATCGCGCAACTCGCGCACCACCACCACGAGGACCACGCCCACGGCGAGGACTACAACGGGCACGACGGCCACGACCTCGTTCACGACAACGCCGTCCCCGTCACGCAATAACCACGATTCCCCGCGTTTCGTCGGCTTGCCGGCGGGACGCTTCTCTTCGAGCGGGTGAGTCGCCCGTTCGGCAGCGGATTGCAGACCCTCCCCCGTCGACCACGGCGGAGACCACACCGAGTTCGGCGCCCGAACCTACTACGAGGGCGCGAGGAAAGCACGGAGTTCGAGTACCCATGAAGATCGCCACCCTCGTCAAGTACACCGTCGCCGCCGGCGCGCTCGTCGCCTTCGCTTCGTCGCCCGCCCTCGCGCAGGGTGAAGCCGCCGCCGAAGTCGCCGCCTCCTCCGCCTCCTGGGGCAAGGGCATCGGCGCCGGCCTCGCCGCCGGTCTCGCCGTCATCGGCGGTGGCCTCGGCATCGGCAAGATCGGCTCCTCCGCCGTCGAGTCCATCGCTCGTCAGCCCGAGGCCTCCGGCACCATCGGCACCAACATGATCATCGCGGCCGCCCTCGTCGAAGGCGCGACCCTCTTCGCCGTCCTCGGCGGCTTCCTCGCCCTCATCGGCTGAGCATCGACACAATCCCCTCGCGCTCCGGCGCGAGGGCCCGCGCGCTCCGCACGACCGCGCAGGCCCCCGCGCCACGATCCGCGGCCTCTTCAACCACTCAACCCGCGCGGCGCCAACGCCTCGCGCACGAGAGCACGACGATGAACCTCGCAACCCGCGCATTCGTCCTTGCAACCATGGCGGTCTCCGCCGTCGCCAACGCCGCCGAGCCCGCCCACGGCGAGGCCGGCGCCCACGACGCCGATCACGCCTCCGCAAGCCCGATGTCCTTCGAACTCCTCCAGTACCTCTTCTCGATCATCACCTTCCTGATCGTGCTCGCGGTGCTCGCCAAGGTCGTGTGGCCCAAGATCCTCGGCGCCCTCGACGAGCGCGACAACAAGATCCGCGCCGAGATCAAGGCCGCCGAAGACGCACGCAAGCAGGCCGCCGCCGCCCTCGAGCGCTACGAGAAGTCGCTCGCCGAGGCCAAGGCCGAGGCCCAGCAGATCATCGACAAGACCAAGGCCGAGCAGTCCACCTTCGCCGCCGAACTCCGCGCCAAGGCCGACGCCGAACTCACCCTGCTCCGCGAGCGCGCCGCGCGTGACATCGACGCCGCACGCAAGCAGGCCGTCAGCGACATCTACGCCCAGGCCGCAACCCTCGCCACCGACCTCGCCAGCAAGGTCCTCCAGCGCGAGGTCAACGCCGACGACCAGCGCCGCATGATCGACGAGTCCATCGGCGCCCTCGAGTCCGCCCGCAACTGATCCACCGTCGGGACACGACCACCCTCACGCGGAACTGACCATGCCCCTGCACGAAGGACAGCCCGACGCCGTCGCCCGCCTCTACGCCGCGAGTCTCTTCGAGGTCGCGAACGAGAAGGGCGGCCAGTCGCACATCGAAGCGGTCGGCGCCCAACTGGGCGACATCGTCGAGATGGCCCGCGGCGACGCCAAGTTCTCCGAGTTCCTCTCGTCGCGCATCCTCGCGACCAAGGACCGCGCCAAGTCACTCCACGCCATCCTCGAAGGCAAGGCCGACCCCATGGTCGTCAACCTCCTCCTCGTCCTCAACGAGAAGGGCCGCCTCGGGCACATCGGCGTCATCGCCCTCGCCTACGACGAGATCGTCCAGGAGCGCTTCGGCCGCGTCGAGGTCGATGTCTTCACCCCCATGCCCATCGACGACGACCAACTCGCCGCCCTCAAGGACCGCCTCCAGGCGCGCCTGGGCAAAGAGCCCGTCATGCACCGCTACATCGACAAGAACATGATCGGCGGCCTCAAACTCCGCGCCGGCGACCGCCTCTTCGACGCCAGCCTCGAGACCCGTCTTCGCCGCATGCGCGAGCGTCTCGGCAGCAGCGGCCGCGCCACGATGAAAACCCGCACCGACATCATCATCGAGGACAAGGGATAACTCCCATGCGCCACGCCACCATCGCTTCCGCGCTCGTTTCGCTCTCCGCGTTGCTCGGCTGCGCGACCAGCGGCCACGCGCAGAGCGAGAACGGCGGCCTCGTCATCCGCGCCGAGAACGAGCGCCCCACGATCTCCGTCACCACCATCGGCCGCGCCTCCGCGCCCGCCGACGAGGCCGTGATCGTCCTCAGCGTCGTCACCGAGACGCAGGCCGTCGAAGACGCCGTGCGCGACAACAACCGCCGCTCGCGAGATGTCGCCGACGCGCTCAGCCGCCTCAACCTGGGCGACAACGCCGTCACCACTTCCGGCTTCCGCGTCACCCCCCAGTACCGCTACGACCAGAAGACCGGCCGCCAGATCGGCATCACCGGCTACACCGTCACCAACACGGTGCAGGTCAAGACCGCCAAGATCGAGCAGGCGGGCAAGGTCGTCGAGTCCGGAATCAACGCCGGCGCCAACGAGGTCCTCTCGCTGACCTTCGGCCTCCGCGACCCGCAGGTCGTCCGCCGCGCGGCGATCAAGGACGCCGTCGAAACCGCGAAGTCCGAAGCCGACGCCGCCGCGAGCGCCGCCGGTCTTCGCCTCGGCGCCGTTGACGACCTCACCATCCAGCCCGACTTCGGCCGCCCCGTCTACCGCATGGCCGCGTCCCGCATGGAGATGGACGGCGGCGGCGGCGTGGGCGAAACGCCCACCAACCCGGGCCTCATCGAGGTCACCGCGCAGGTCACCATCCAGTACCGCATCGAACAACGCTGACTCACCCGCCTCCCGCCCGCCCCCGGGGACAACACCCCGCGGACGACTTTCACCCAGGCATCGCCCCCTTCAGGACAACGCCATGAAGATCAGAACCGACGAGATCACCAGCATCATCAAGCAGGAGATCGAGCAGTACTCCAGCGAGCTCGAGGTCTCCGAAGTCGGACGAGTCGTCTCCGTCGGTGACGGCATCGCCCAGATCTACGGCCTGTCCAACGCGATGGCCGGCGAACTCGTCGAGTTCCAGACCGACCACGGCACCGTCATGGGCCAGGTCATGAACATCGAACTCGACACCATCGGCGCCGTCATTTACGGCGACTACCTCCATGTCAAAGAAGGCGACACCGTCCGCTCCACCGGTCGCCTCCTCGAGGTCCCCGTCGGTGAAGAGATGCTCGGCCGCGTCATCGACCCCCTCGGTCGCGCGATCGACGGCGGCGCCGAGATCCGCGCCAGCCAGACCCGCAAGGTCGACATCATCGCCCCGGGCATCGCCGACCGTCAGCCCGTCAAAGAGCCCCTCCAGACCGGCATCAAGGCCATCGACGCCATGATCCCGATCGGTCGCGGCCAGCGCGAACTCATCATCGGCGACCGCAAGACCGGCAAGACCGCCGTCGCCATCGACGCCATCGTCAACCAGAAGCGCTACTGGGGCACCCCCGAAGCCGTCGTCTGCATCTATGTCGCCGTCGGCCAGAAGGAATCCACCGTCGCGGGCGTCGTCGAGGCCCTCAAGAAGAACGGCGCCATGGAGTACACCGTGGTCGTCTCCGCGGGCGCTTCCGACCCCGCCCCGATGCAGTACATCGCGCCCTACACCGGCACGACCATCGGCGAGTACTTCATGTGGCAGGGCAAAGAGGGCAAGACCCCCAAGCACGCCCTCGTCATCTACGACGACCTCTCCAAGCAGGCCGTCGCCTACCGCCAGTTGTCGCTCCTCCTCCGCCGCCCCCCCGGTCGTGAGGCCTACCCGGGCGACGTGTTCTACTTGCACTCCCGCCTCCTCGAGCGCGCCACCAAGTTGTCCAACGACAACGGCGCCGGCTCGCTCACCGCGCTGCCCATCATCGAGACGCAGGAAGGCGATGTGTCGGCCTACATCCCGACCAACGTGATCTCCATCACCGACGGCCAGATCTACCTCGAGCCCGAACTCTTCTTCGCCGGTCAGCGCCCCGCCATCAACGCCGGTATCTCGGTGTCGCGCGTCGGCGGCAACGCCCAGATCAAGGCCATGAAGAAGATCGCCGGTTCGCTCCGACTCGACCTCGCGTCGTTCCGCGAACTCGAAGCGTTCGCCCAGCTCGGCACCGAACTCGACAAGGCCACCCAGCGCCAGTTCGACCGCGGCCGCCGCATGGTCGAGCTCCTCAAGCAGCCCCAGTACGAGCCCATGGATGTGACCGACCAGGTCATCTCCATCTACGCGGGCACCAAGGGCTACCTCGACGATGTCCCCGTCGCCGAGGTCAGCGACTTCGAGAAGGGCCTCCTCGCCTACTTCCAGGCCGACGGCATCTCGACCCGCGACGCCCTCGCCGACAAGAAGGAACTCAACGACGAGATCGAGACCGGCCTCAAGAAGGGCATCGAGACCTACAAGAACCTCTGGCTGAGCAAGCGCAAGAAGTAAGCCGCTCACGCTGATCCGAGACTTCACAACCCCGCCACCCGGCGGGGTTTTTTCTTGGTGTTTCGGGCAGGGGTGGTATGCTCGTCGATGCTGGTCGCCACGCGACGGCGCCCGTTCTGGAGGTTCCATGCGATACTCGCTCTTCTCGTTCATCCCCGTGTGCGTGCTCGCCGCGACTGTTCCTGCGCTCGCTTCGGGATACACGCCCGAACACCAATACACGCTGCTCGCGCGCACCGGAGAAGTGAGCACTCCCGAAGCGCCGCTCACCAGAATCCATAACGCTTTCTTTGTTGGCGACACAATCGGCATCATCGCTTCCACGACGCCGAACGCAGGCCCCGGATCACCGAAGGGTGTCTGGTTCCTCGCGCCGGACGGCTCACTGACCAAAGTCGTCGCTCCGGGCGACCCGTTGCCCGGCGATCCAGCGCGCACGGTCGTCAGCGCGAGCGCCGGAGTGACAGTGGACTCGCAGGAAATCGGTCTCCTGCTCCAGTTCACCCCGGCTCTGAGCCCGAGCAATCCAGCCGACTTCGATCAAGTGGTCGTCCGAATTCTCCCTTCGGGTGAAGTGCAACCACTTCTCTGGGAGGGGTTGTTCGGGCCGGGGACGACCTTGCGAGTCCGCTTCCCCGGACTCGTCCTCGGACGCTCGACCGGAATGGTCATCTCAGGTGTGCTCAACACCACACCAGCGTCGATCGCGCACTGGCGAATCTCAGAACCAAACGAGCCCGGCACACTCTTGAAGTTGATAGCCCGGACGGACATGCCCGCACCTGAATTCGGCGCGGGCGCAGTGTTCACCGACGGTGCAGCAGGTGTGTATCCCGTTCAAACCTCGCCTTGCGACGCGGTCTTCTCACGCGTCGTTTCAGGCGTCGGGCTTGTCGTGTTCCGCCAGACGGGGAATCAACGCACAGTCTTGGTGGCGCCTGGCGATCCCGCACCGCCGCCGATGACCGGAACGCTTGGCCGCATCACACCCCGCGACGGGTCGGCCGACGGTTCGCTCGTCATCTACTCGTATACCGACGCAAATGACGGGTTTGCCTGGCGTCTCCATCCCGATTCGTCTGCCGACTTTCTTGTCGGCCCAGGCGACAACATTCTTGATCCCGAGGGTCAGTCGGTGGTGGGCGTCGTCGACCGTCTCTACGACTGGGGTCTGGTGATGGCGGACAACGGCAGGTCGACCGCGGTCGTGGACATCGAGGGCTCCGACGGCCCCCGGTTGCTGAGCGAGTCGATCGATGGCTCGTTCCGTCTCGTCTTCGACCCCAGCGTGCCAGTCGCGCCTGCTCCCGGAGCGATCCTTGAGCCGCCGCTCCCGGGGCTCACATACCACTTTGCGCGAAACGACGCCGGCGATGTGATGATGAGGAGCGACACCTACCGGACGCTGGTGTTCCATCCGCGTCACGGCGCCCGCCACATCATCGAGCCAGACATGCACCTGTTCGCGAGCGGCGTCGATCTGGGCGAGGTCGATTTTGCCGAGGCGAACATTTACAGAGGCGACGGACCGTTCCGCGCGCTGATGATCGCCAACATGACCGACGGCAGCGACGCGCTCGTCCTGATCACGCTCGCGCCCGAGTGCAGGGCGGACACCAACGGCGACACCGTCGTGAACTTCGCCGATCTCAACGCGGTGCTCGGCGCCTTCGGCGAGGCCGGCCCAGCCGGGTTCTCCGGCGCCGACATCAACGGCGACGGCGCTGTGAACTTCGCCGATCTCAACGCAGTCCTCAGCGCTTTCGGCGCAGTGTGCGACTGAGCGCTCCCGGCGGCGTTGACACATCGCGTAGACTCGAAGGCCCGCTC
>CAYGLT010000079.1:0-10344 GCA_964350875.1 uncultured Phycisphaeraceae bacterium
GCAGATAGGGACCGACCTGGCTCACGCCGGTCTGAACCCAGCTCGCGTACCACTTTAATCGGCGAACAGCCGAACCCTTGGGACCGCCT
Organism: uncultured Phycisphaeraceae bacterium; assembly: GCA_964350875.1. GTDB lineage: Bacteria > Planctomycetota > Phycisphaerae > Phycisphaerales > UBA1924 > JAHBXC01. Next base: position 90 of record CAYGLT010000079.1, read on the forward strand.
TCAGCCCCAGGATGTGATGAGCCGACATCGAGGTGCCAAACCGCTCCGCCGCTATGGACGCTCGGGAGCGATCAGCCTGTTATCCCCGGGGTACCTTTTATCCGATGAGCTACGACCCTTCCACACGGGATCGCAGGATCACTAGAACCCACTTTCGTGACTGCTTGTGCCGTCGCACTCGCAGTAAAGCTGGCTTGTGCTCTTGCACTCGACACGCGGTTTCCATCCGCGCTGAGCCAACCTTTGCACTCCTCCGTTACCTTTTTGGAGGAGACCGCCCCAGTCAAACTGACCAGCACTCACGGTCCTCAGCCCGGATTCACGGGAGTCTGAGTTAGGCCACAACTCGGAACAGGGTGGTATTTCACCGGTGACTCCCCGCCGGCCGGAACCGGCGGATCAACGTCTCCCACCTATGCTACGCAGTTCAGAATCGTGACCAATGAATGCCTACAGTAAAGGTCCACGGGGTCTTTCCGTCTTGCTGCGGGTAGGCGGCATCCTCACCGCCACTACTATTTCACCGAGTCGGAAGCGGAGACAGTGCTCCAGTGATTACGCTATTCATGCGCGTCGGAACTTACCCGACAAGGAATTTCGCTACCTTAGGACCGTCATAGTTACGGCCGCCGTTTACTGGTGCTTAGGTCGCGAGCTTCGCCGAAGCTAACCCACTTCCGTGACATTCCAGCACCGGGCAAGCGTCACTCTGTATACATCCACTTGCGTGTTAGCACAGAGCTGTGTTTTTGATAAACAGTTCCCAGAGCCTTTTCTCTGCGCCCTCCCATTGCTGGGTAGGGCCCCCTTATTGCGAACGTACGGGGTCAATTTGCCTAGTTCCTTCGCTTCCGTTATCTCGAGCGCCTGAGGCTATTCGCCACGCGCACCTGTGTCAGTTGTGGTACGGGCCGTGTCTTGCCACCATGGCTTTTCTAGGACGAAATTCACCTTGCGGCGGCCCGAAGGCCTCAGCATGCTAGTGCTTCTGCAAAGCTGCAATCGCCGCACCATGGATTGATCTCCACACGGGCGCAGGAATATTCACCTGCTATCCATCGACTACGCCTGTCGGCCTCGCCTTAGGACCCGGCTAACCCTGGGCGGATTTCCCTTCCCCAGGAACCCTTGCGCTTTCGGCGAGCAGGATTCTCACCTGCTTTATCGTTACTCAAGCCGGCATATTCACTTCCTGCCGCTCCACGGACCCTTCCGGGACCGCTTCGCAGCTGACAGGAACGCTCCTCTACCACTCTTTCGAGTCCACGGCTTCGGCTCTACACTTATTCCCGATCATTTTCGGCGCTGAAGTCCTCGTCCAGTGAGCTGTTACGCACTCTTTAAATGGTGGCTGCTTCTAAGCCAACATCCTGGATGTCACGGCACTTCAACTTCCTTATGAACTTAGCGTAGATTGGGGGCCTTAGCCGGTGGTTCGGGCTGTTTTCCCTTTTGACGACGGATATTGTCACTCGCCGTCTCACTCCCGCGACTTGGCTGTTGGTATTCGGAGTTTGGTTGAAATGGGTACCCTTGCGGGCCCCGATTTCATCCAGTAGCTCTACCCCCAACAGTTGCTTCGCGAGGCTGCCCCTAAAGGCATTTCGAGGAGAACGAGCTATCTCCCAGTTTGATTAGACTTTCACTCCTCCCCACAGCTCATCCCATATCTTTTCAACGATAACGGGTTCGGTCCTCCAGGCGGTGTTACCCGCCCTTCAACCTGGCCATGGGTAGATCACTTAGGTTTCGCGTCTACCCCGTACGACTTTGCGCCCTATTCAGACTCGCTTTCGCTCCGGCTCCGGACCGTAAGTCCTTAGCCTCGCCGTACAGAGTAACTCGCCGGCTCATTATGCAAAAGGCACGCCGTCACCCCTTGCGGGGCTCCGACCGCTGTGTAAGCACACGGTTTCAGCTTCTCTTTCACTCCGCTCGTCGCGGAGGTTTTCACCTTTCAGTCGCCTTACTGATTCACTATCGGTCGTCAAGGAGTACTTAGCCTTGGAGGGTGGTCCCCCCATGTTCAGTCCGGGTTCCACGAGCCCGAACCTACTCGAGGGCTGACTGGCTGCGTTAGTACAGGGCTATCACCTTCTGCGGCCTGTCTTTCCAGACAGTTCACAACGCGTGCCAGTTTATCCGCTTTCGCTCGCCGCTACTTACGGAGTCGCTGTTGCTTTCCTTTCCTCTGAGTACTGAGATGTTTCAGTTCCCCAGGTTCGCTTCTTACCCCTATACATTCAGGGCAAGATGACCCTTGCGGGCCGGGTTTCCCCATTCGGAGATCCCAAGATCACAGCCAGATTCCGGCTCCCTTGGGCTTATCGCAGGTATCCACGTCCTTCATCGCCTCTTGACGCCAAGGCATCCACCGTGTGCCCTTCGTAACTTGATCGCACCGACCCGACGCCGACCGAAGTCGCCGACGAACCGCTGCGAAAGCACGAAAGTTGAACGATTCGCGGGCCGCCCAGGTCGACTTCCCCCTCGTGGCTTTCCACTCGGGCTGATCGCCTCGGTCTCCCGCATTTCTCAATTGCTCGATCACTCGGCGTCGTTCCCCGCATGATCCCGATCCAAAGGACCGACCCATGCGACGAACGCACTGCTTGCGTGCTTCTCGGATGCCAAAGAGCGTGAACGACCGTCGGCCATCAGGCCTCAGGTGTTCGGCTGCCCAGTTGTCTGGCTCAGCCCCTGCCCAAACGCCCGTCGGGCAGAGTGGCGGAAGGTTAGCGGGAGGTCCTCAAAGGTCAAGCCCACGGGCCTCAAGATTCTCGCGGAAACTTCATACTGAACATTCCGCGCGGCGCAAAGACCTCAAAACAAGGCCTTTACGAGATCAGTCGATACGGCGCCCGGGAGGAGGCGTCGCAGGTCCGCCGGGCGGCGGAGGGGCCGGACGGGTTGTTTCACGCGGCGGAGGGGCCGAGCGCGGCGCGGGAGTCCTCCGTTGACCGGTCGAGGAGGGGTTCTGGACGGTCGCGGTGCGGCCGGCCTCGGCCGAACGACGGGCGTTCGCGAGCGCGGGGCTCTGCTGGTCCGCCGTTGTGTCGCGAAGCACCAGGCGGCCGTCAGGGAGCCGCACGACGGCGATGAAGTCGGGACGGGCCGCTCCCGCGGATTTCTCGATCACATCGACGAGCATGGCGCCCTCGAGGGCCACATTCAGCGTGGCCGGAGCGGCGGTCTCGCCTGTAACTACGGGCTGTCCGGTCTCTTCGGGCGTCTCGATCTCGAAGATCTTCAGCCCCTCGGGGAGCGGGATGGTCGCCGAGAGCGTGTCGCCCGGGGCCAGACGGCTGTTGGAGCCCCTCCAGTGGCCGTAGTAGAGACCGAAGACCTCTGCCGCCGCGTCGCCCGCGCGGAAGCCGCCGACGGCGCCGGCGTCCTGTCCGGCGGAAGCACGGGTGAAGAACACCTGCGCCCGGGGCGCCACGCGCACCGGATCCGACCATGACGAGGACTCGGAGTAGATGATCGGCGCCTCCGCGAGCGACTTCTGATCGTCGAGGAGGTTCGCGGCCCACGGGAAGAGCGGGTTGGTCATCCCGAGCGAGAGCCGGTAGCGGTAACTCGTGCCGGGCTTGGCGGTGAAGTCGTGCGCGACGATGGTGATGTCGCTGGCGGATTCGATGTTGCGCGGCTCGGCGAGACCGGTCTGCGTCTCGCCCGCTTCGGCGGCGGCCTGGGCCTGCTCGTCGAGATCAAGGATGCGCAGTTCGAGACGGTCGATTTCGGCCTGCACGCTGTTGATGCGGGCGCTGATCGTGTTGCGCGCCTGATCGTTGTTCGCGGCCTCGAGACGACGCTGGAACTCGTCGCGCTCGGCCTCGCGGTCCTCAAGTTGCTTGCGAAGGCGCCCAAGTTCGGGGTTTTGCCCGAGGGTCGCGCCGCCTGCGGACGCCTGAGACGGGGGCGCCCAGATGTCGCCCGCGATGGTGGGCGGGAAGGGCGCCTGCACGACCGCGCCGATCGCGGCGCGCGCGTCGCGGACGATGCTCTGGTACTCGCCCGGGCTCATGCCCGGCGAGAGGAGATCCGCGAACGACTCGGCGCGCGGGGAACGCTCGACGACCTCGACGGCGCCCAGCGTGCCGTCGTCGTTGATCGCCTGACGCTCGAGCCGGACATCGAAGATCGCGGTGCGGTTGAGCCAGAAAGTGCGCGGGAGCGCCGAGAGCGGCCCGGACCCGTCGGGGTCGGCCTCGAGCATGGCGCGGAACTCGCCGCCGTCGAAAGTCGCCTGCGCGCTGACGGCGCGGACGTCGTACGGCTGCTGCTGGGGCGCGATCGCCGCGAGCGCTTCGGAGTCGGCGACGACGAGCGGGTTGAGCGTCACGAGGTACTGCGCGGCGACCGTCGGCGTGAGTTCGGGGAGTTCGACGGCGGCGTAGCGCGCGTCGTCCACCGGGCCTCCGGGGCCGGAGAACTCGGAGGTCGAGAGTCCCATCGCGACGGGCAGCGGCTCATCGGCGCGAGTGAGGCCCTGGCGCATGCGTTCGGTGACGGTCGACGAGACATCGGGCACGCGCTCGGGGATCCCCGCCGCGGGATTTGGATCCGCGAGTTGACCCGAGATCGCCTCGGCCTTGCGGGTGATGGCGTCGTAGGCGCGGTCGGGCTCGACCTTCTGGTTGCCTTCGATGGTGACCCGATTGCCCGAGCCGACGAACTGCCACGCGACGACGCCGAGCGCGAGCACGGCGAAGACGCCGACAACGGCCTTCTCGCCGTGGCGTTCAACGATGGAGATGCCTTTGGTCTTCACTGGGAATGAGCCCTTAAGGGGTCGGGAGTGCTGGGTCGGGAGTTCGAGCGAATGGGAAATCAGTCCATGCGTGACGGGCCGCGGCGTGAGCGCCCACGGTCGTTCGCGCCGGAGTCGGCGGGGTCGTCCCCGCCCGAGGGGTTCTCGTTTTCCTGGCCTTCGGGGGGCTGGACCCCGAGGCGTGTCCGGACGGTGGGCGGCATGTACTCGCGCATCCATTCGCGGAGCCAGATCGTCTCCACGCGGACATGCACGCGGACGACATGCTCGCCGCCGAAGTGGTAGCCCGCGGCCGCGAGCGACTGCAGGTCGTCGACGGCGGCGATGTCGAGATCGATCGCGGTGATGAGGTTCGACGACGCGAAGGCGTCGAGGATCTCCGGGATCCGCTTGCTCGCGACGATCATGCGCATCGTCGCGTAGCGGATGTCGTAGAGCGCGTTTGGATTGTCCGGGCTGTACTCGCGGCCGGAGATCGAGGCCTCGAAACGCTGGGGGATTTCCTGCGTCAGGTCGCTGGCCACATTGGTCGAACCGCCCGGGTACGCGAGCGGCTCGACGGTGATCTGCTCGATGCGCTTCACCGGCGCCTGCGCCACGGCGAGGTCGTACTCGTTGGCGGCGCGCACGGCGTCGATGAGCATCTGGTTCACCCACGACACCCATTGCCATTCCCAGCAGAGTTCGAGTTCGGGGACGCTGGCGCCCGCGAACGGGGCGACGCTCGCGAGCGCGTCGGGCGAGGCGTAGAAGAGGATGCTCTGCTGCGCGGGGGCGCTGTACGCGTTCACGCGCTCCTGCACGAGCGCCGAGCGGATCTCGGCCTCGAGTTCCGGCGTGATCGCGGCCGCGTCGGGGTTGAGACCGAGCAGGCGATCGACCTCGCGCAGACGCTTCTCCTCGACACGCCGCGCGACTTCCGATGCGGCCGGTGGGCGGCCGGCGCCCGCGTCGCGGAGGTAGTCGGCGTTCCACGGGACCCAGCGGCGCGCCATCGCGTCACGCTTGGCCACGCTCTCGCCGTCGGTCGGCTTGGGGAACAGGCCTTCGACGATCGGGTGGAAGTCGTTCTTGTTGAACTCCACGACCATCGCGCGAGCCTTGTCGACCTGCTCGATGCTCTGCCCGATGAGGATCTTGAGCGCGTCGGTCGTCGCCGCGTTGGGCGGGCGGCTGGCCGAGAACCCGGGCAGACCGGGCATGACCGGCTCGACGGAGTAGTTCACGCGCAGGGAGTTGAGGGTCTGCGAGAGTTGCATGGTGTCGCTCTCGACCGCCTTGCGTCCCTTCGCGTTCATCCCGTTGCTGATGAAGAACATCACCGGGAACGCGAGGATCGCGACCGCGAGAAGAATCACGAACACCAGGTGCTTCTTCACCCACTCGAGGTACTTCTTCATCTCAGCGACCCTCCTTGCGCATGGCCGACGCCATCGCTGCGCCGGTCTGCGGCGCGCTTGCCTGCGAATCCTGCGGCGCGGCGTTCTCGGGCTGGATCTCGTTGCCCGGGGCGAACGGGATCGCCTGGAACTTCACGGTGTACCTCCACACTTGTGCGCCGGGAGGGAACTCGGCAACGCGGCTTGGCATCGGCGCGAGCGCGTCGATCGGGGCGTTCGGGTCGAGCAGGGCCGCGGCGCTGTCGGAGCCCGCCTGCCCCCCCGCTGGAGCGGGCGTCGTGCGCGCAGACCTTGCGACTTCCGACCGGACGATGGAGTTCGGATCGAAGGGCGCGATCTTGTACGGCACGCCCGGTCGCTCGGCGTTGGCCTGCAGCCATTGCCCGATGGTGCGCGTGACGAAGGGGATGCCCTCGCTGTTGGTCGAGTCGATGACGAGGGTGACATCGATCGGCGTCATCTCCGAACTCTCACCCCGCCCGCCGCGCGACGAGCCGCCGCGCCCGCGGTTCGAGGCCGGCGCCCGCTGCGCCGCCGCCTGTGACGCGGCCGCGCGTCCTGACGCCTGGGACTGGGTCGACGATGTCGGGGGCCCGCCGTTGCTCGAAACGGAATCGACCTGCATGGATTCGAGTTGGAACAGGCGCCACTGGCCGGGCGGGATCGAGTCGAAGTCGCCGCGGATCAGTTCGTCCTGCACATCGGCCGAGGCGAGCATGGCGCCGACATCGGTGACGAGTTGGGGCAGGTACTCGCGCGCCTGGAACATGCGCTGGTAGTTCAGGACCTCCGAGCCGATGCGCTGACCCTTCGAGGTGTCATCCCACGCGGACTTGAGGGCCCTGCCCTCCTGCTGCGCCGAACTGACGGCGCGCTGGGCGGCCTGCTTGGGCTGCACCACCGCCGCGCCGTCGAGGATCGGACGCACGAAGGTCGCGGCGCCCGCGATGAGCGAGAGCGCCGCGGCCGCGGCCACCCACGCGGTCTTGCGCTTCCAGATCTTCTGGCGCACGACCGAGATGGGGATGAGGTTGGCGTTGATCGGGGTCATGCCCAGGCCCTGCAACGCAAGGCCGTAGGCCGTGGTGAGTTGCATCGCCGTGGCCGCGAACTCGGCGCTCATCGGGCCCTCGATGCCGATCTTGTGGAACTGGTCGAGGCGGACGACATCCAGACCCATGCGCTGGGCGAGGAACTTCCGCAGGCCCGGGAGTTGGAAGGTCGCGCCGATGCCGAGCATGCGGTTGAGCGTCGCCTCGGGGTGGAGTTGCTTGTAGTACTGGATCGAGCGCTGGATGTCCTGCAGGAGGTCCTCGAAGGCGGGCTTCATCGCCTGGAAGACCTGCTTCTTGTGCTGGCTGCTCTCGAAGTCGCGCTTGAGTTTGTCCGCCTTCGTGTAGTCGAGCTTGAACGCCCGGGAGACCGCCTCGGTGAAGGTGTGGCCGCCCACCGGGAAGGTGCGGATCCAGACGCGGCCGGCGTCGGCGATGATGATGTCCGACGACACCGAACCGATGTCTAAAAGGATGGTGCCGGTCGTCTTCTCGGTGAAGTTGAGGTCGTAGGCGATCGCGTTGTAGACCGCCACCGGGCCGATGTCCACCAGATCAGGGGATATGCCGACCTCTTCGAGCAGCGCCAGCCGCTCATTCACCTTGTCGCGGGTCACCGCGAAGATGCCCACCTCAATCTCGGGCGAGTCCTCGCTGACGAAGGTCTGATAATCCCACTCCACCTGCTCGATGGGGAAGGGAATCTGCTGGGCGGCCTCGAACTTCACCAGGTCGGGCGCCTTCTTGGGCTCGACCGGGGGCAGTTTCGCGAAGCGGGCGAACGACTGATGGCCCGGGATCGACACCGCGATCATCGCGCCGGAAAGGTCCCTCTGGGCGACCAACTGGCCCAGAGCCACGCGGATCGCGTCCGCGGGGTCCATGTCGGGGGTCGACAAGACCTTCTTATGCGGGATGACGATGAAATCCACGAGTTGGACGCGATCGCCGTCACGCTCCAGTTTGAGCGCTTTGACGGCGCCGGCGCCGATCTCGATTCCCCAGCAAAGATTGGAAGAAGGCATATCGGTTCCTCGGCGGTGAGAGCCAAAGGGATGGGTCGATCTCGAACGGGCCGCGAACCTCGTCGGCCGGGCGCAGGGGATCTGCACGCGACCGAGCCGCACATACGGCTCGCGGGGGACGGGAAGGATAGCGTCCGCGCCCCGGGCGAGTGCCGGCCGCTCCCCATGCCTACGCACCGGTGCGACCTCGGGTTGCCCCCCACCGACCGCCGCCTCAACCTGCGCACGCTCTCGCGGTTTTCACGACCTTTCGCGCATCGGTGAGGTACACTCATGGCCCGCATCCACGCAGGTGCGGATTCATCGGGGCGATGCCCTCATGCGCGACGGGCGTTCGCGCGAGATCGCTCCACCGACGACACGACGCGGCGCCCCCGCGGCACTCCCCAAGGATCGCATTCGCGATGGACTCGACCCAGCAGCCGGCCAACGACGCCTCCCAGGGCGCGCAGCACTCCGCATCCTCCGAGCAGACCCAGCGCCTCATGGAGCAGGCGGTCAAGGGCGCCGCGCCCGCCAAGGCCGAGGAGCCCAAGAAGCCCGTCGCGCCCCGCCGCGAAGAGGCCGAGGTCTCCCCCGACATGCAGGCCGAACTCGACAAGGCCATGCAGTCCGGCGCGTTCGTCGACGCGCCCGCCAAGACCAAGCAGCAGCCCGCGCAGCAAGGCGAGAAGAAAGCCATCCGCGGCCCGCGCGTCATCGAGGGCGGCCGCGAGCATCGCAAGGGCCGCGTCGTCTCCGTCGGTCCCTCCGACATCTTCGTCGAGTTCGGCCCGAAAGAACTCGGCGTCGTCTCGCGCACCCAGTACCCCGACGAGGCCGACCTCCCCACCGTGGGCGGCGAACTCGAAGTCATCGTCGATCGCTACAACGCCGAGGAACAACTCCTCATGTGCTCGCGCCCCGGCGCGGTGCAGAAGGCCGCGTGGGAACTCCTCCAGCCCGGACAGACAGTCGAAGCGCGCGTCACCGGCATGAACAAGGGCGGCCTCGAACTCGAAGTCGCCAACCACCAGGCGTTCATGCCCGCGAGCCAGGTCGATGTCCACCGCATCGACGACCTCTCCGTCTTCGTGGGCGAGAAACTCACCTGCGTCATCCAGCGCATCGACCGCTCGGGCAAGGGCAACATCGTCCTCTCCCGCCGCGACATCCTCGCGCAGGAGCGCGAAGAGCAGCGCTCCAAGATTCGCGAAACCCTCAAGGAGGGCGACACCCTCCAGGGCGTCGTCAAGAAGTTGATGCCCTTCGGCGCGTTCGTCGACATCGGCGGCGTGGACGGCCTCGTCCACATCTCCGACATGTCACACGACCGCGTCAACCGCCCCGAGCAGGTCGTCAAGCCGGGCGAGACCGTCACCGTCAAGGTGCTCAAGGTCGACTGGGACAAGGACCGCATCTCGCTCGGCATGAAGCAGATGCAGGACGATCCCTTCAACGCCGTGCTCAGCGAGGTGAAGGAAGGCGAGATCGTCTCGGGCCGCGTGACCAAACTCCTCGAGTTCGGCGCGCTGATCGAAGTCGCGCCGGGCGTCGAGGGCCTCGCGCACATCAGCGAACTCTCGTGGAAGCGCATCAATCAGGTCAGCGACGCCGTCAAGGTCGACGAGGTCGTGCAGGTCATGGTGCTCTCGGTCGACAAGGGCAAGCGCCGCGTCTCGCTCTCGATGAAGCAGACCAGCGAACGCCCCGTCACCGAGCGCGACAAGAAGATGGCCGCGGCGGTCGAGGAGATCCAGAAGGAAACCCCCGCGCTGCGCCGCCTGCGCGAAGAGGCCGCCCGGAAACACGGCAAGGACAAGAAGCAGTTCAAGTCCGGCCTCGGCGATGTCGGCGGCATCGGCCTTGGCGACCTGAAACTCTGATCATGCTGACTCCCCTCCCGCTCGCGGGAGGGGGCAGGGGGAGGGTCTTGCTCCTCGCGCTTTGCCCCTGCGGGTGAGGGCCGAACAACCTTGCACGAATTCTCCCACGGGTTGAGCGCCGCTCAGCCCGTGTTCTTTT
>CAYGLT010000080.1:0-6577 GCA_964350875.1 uncultured Phycisphaeraceae bacterium
ACGCTGGGGAAGCGGGCTGTCGGGCGGGAAAATCGATAACTCTTCACGCAAAGGGCTTGGCGGTTGGCGGCCCCGCCTGTACCTTGGACCTGTTGCGCGGCCGTGGGGCGCCCCGTTCTCGTCGCGGGCCCCGCAACTCCGTTCGACGATCCCGGAGCACACCCATGCACACCGTTCTGTCCTCGGCCATGCTGATCCTTCTCACCGCAGGATCGAGCGCCCTCGCGCAGGTCACGCTCGTTCCGCAAACGCCGCTGCAGGGCTCGCAGCCAGACGAAAACTTCGGGTTCTCCGTCGCTGGCGGCCGTGATGTGAACAACGACGGCTACGACGACTTTGCCGTCGGCGTGCTCAGCAACCTCTTCCCGGGCGGGTCGAACACTGGAGCGATCGTGGTCTATTCCGGCCGCGACGGCACGATCCTGCGAACCATCGAGGGCGAGGCATTCGCCTTGGGGCACGGCTACTCCGTCGCGCTGGCCGATGTGAACAACGACGGATTCGCGGACATCGTCGCGGGCAGGCCACACGACGACACGACCGCAAACCTTGCGGGCGCCGTCAGGGTCTACTCGGGCGCCGATGGTTCGGTCCTGCACGACTGGTACGGCCTCCTCGCGGGCGACCAGTTCGGGTTCGCCGTCGCCGCAGCCGGCGATGTGAACAACGACGGCTTCGACGATGTCATGGTGAACGCCCCGTTCTCAGATCCGAACGGTGGAACCTCGGGCCAGGTGCGCATTTTCTCCGGCGCGGACGGCTCCGTGCTCTACACGAAGGACGGGGAGTACGCGGGCCACAGTTTCGGGTTCGCCATCGCACCCGCAGGCGATATGAACAACGACGGCTTCGATGACTTCCTGATCGGATCCCCGGGCACACGGTTCAACGGGGTGGGATTCGGCGGCGCCGAGTTGTACTCGGGCTCCGACGGTTCCTTGCTCCGCACCTACTTCGCTCCGGAACCGGGCCATCAGTACGGAGGCGCCATCGCCAGCGCCGGCGACGTCAACAACGACGGCGTGGCCGATGTCATCATCGGAGCGGTCGGCAATGGCACGGATCGCGGCGACGCCTATGTCTACTCGGGCGCGACCGGGTTCCTGCTCCAGCAGCTCGAAGGAACATCGAACAGAAGCCGCTTCGGCGCCACGGTCAGCACCGCGGGCGATGTGAATGACGACGGCTTCGACGATGTCATGGTCGGAGCGCCGTTCTCCTCACCGAAATACGGCGCCGGCCGTGTCACGGTCTTCTCAGGTAACGACTGGTCTGTTCTCTACACCTTCAACGGCGGCGGCGACAGCGGGGAATTATTCGGCAAGACCATGGCCTTCGGCGGCGACCTCAACGGTGATTCCTACCCCGATCTCGTGCTCGGCGCGCCCGGTCAGAGCGGCCCTCCCGGCTCCGTGACCGTGGTCCTGAGCGACGGTCCCGACCCCAAGCCCTGCCCGGGAGACACCAACGGGGACAATCTCGTCAACTTCACCGACCTCAACGCCGTCCTGTCCGCCTTCGGCCAGTCGGGCGAGGGGCTCCCCGCCGATGTCACCGGCGACAACATCGTCAACTTCGCGGACCTCAACATCGTCCTCAGCAACTTCGGCGCGTCCTGCACTGAGTAATACTCCTACGCCCGCCCCACACCGCGCTTTCTGATACACTCCGCGCGATCTCACTACCACTCGCAACGGTCGGAGACGCACGCATGTTCAGGACCAGACGGCGCTTCAGCATCCCGGCATTCCTCCCGCTCGCCGCCGGCGCTGTCGCCGCGCTGGGCATGGTCGGGTGCAACACGGTCGGGCCCGCCTCGCTCTCTTCTGGCCGCGGCGTGTACAACGAGGTCATCAACCGCACGGAGGACGAGCAGGTCCTCAGCATGATCGTCCGCCTGCGCTACGGGCAGACCTTCGGCATGCTCTCGGTCGCCAGCGTGACGGCGAACATCCGCGCCGCCGCGACCATCTCCGGCAACTTCGGCATCGGCCCCGACGAGAGTTTCGACGGCAACCTCGTCCCGCTGGGCATCGAGGGCGCATACGAAGAGAACCCGACGATCTCGTACATCCCGCTGGGCGGCGAGAGTTTCGTCATCGACCTGCTGACCCCCCTCTCGCTCCAGCAAGCCTTCCTCATCAGCCGCGCCGCGCCGGGCGAGCAGTTGTTGCTCCGCACGCTGGTGAGCCGCGTGAACGGGCTCGACAACCCGGTCGAACTCGATTCACGCACCGACGAGGACTTCGATCGCGTGCTGACCATCGTGAAGGACCTCGTGTCGCGCAAGAAGATGTCGACGGTCGCCTGGCTCGAGAACGACAGACCCCAGTACGCCGTGCTCATCTACGACTACAACGAGGACGGGGACGCCGAACTCGTGCGGGAATACCTGCGCCTCCTCGGGCTCACCTCGTACACCGCCAACGGCGACGATCTCCGCATCCCGATCCGCGCCTCGCTGGGCCGCGCCGACGGCGAGAACCTCAACATCGAGTTCCGCTCCGTCTTCGACCTCATCGTCGAGGCCGGCCGCACCATCGACATCCCCGCCGATCACCTCAAGCGCGGCATCGTCGAGCCGCGCGTCCACGAGACCGGCTCGCTGCGCATCCTTTCTTCACGCAGCCGTCCGAACAACGCCAGCGTCGCCGTCCCGTACGAGGGCTGGTGGTTCTACATCGACCGCACCGATCACGCGAGCAAGCGCAGTTACATCCTGCTCCGCACGCTCATTGGCATGCGCTTGCAGGACGCGTCTTCCGATCTCAACGCGCCCGCGCTCACGATCGATGTCGCGGGCTGAGCCCCGCCCGCTCACTGCACGCGGATCACCACGAAGGTCAGGTCGTCGTCCTGCGCGATCGCGCCCCGATGCTGCGCCAGCGAATCGCGGATCAGGTCGCTGATCTCCGCCGCGGGGCGGTGCGCGTTCTCGCGCAGCAGATCCTTGAGGCGGTCCATCCCGAAGAGTTCCTTGTCCTCGCCCTTGGTCTCCCACAGGCCGTCCGTCGCGGCGAGGATGATCGACCCGGGCGCGATGTCGCGCTCCACACGCTCTTCGTAGTGCTCCCCTTCCATGATGCCCAGCGGCAGTCCCCACCCCTTGTACTCCGGGAACTCGCCCGTCGTCGGGTCGTAGACGATCGGCTGGCCGTGCCCCGCCGACGCCCACCGGATCTCGCGGCGTTTCGCGTCGATCGTCACGAGCAGCATCGTCATGAACCGCATGCCCTGCGTGTCCTCGACGAGCATCGCGTTGAGGTGATCGAGGAAGTCCGCGAGCGAGCCCGCGACCGACGCGCGGCTGCGCAGGATGCCGCGCGCCGTCGCCATCAGCATCGCCGCCGCCACGCCGTGACCCATGACATCGCCGATCGCGACGACCGCCGCGTCCTCGTTCGCGTCCGAGACATCGAGGAAGTCGTAATAGTCGCCGCCCGTTTCGTCGCAATAGGTGCTGTGCCCGGCGATATCGAGCCCGCGCACGGAGGGTGACTCGGAAGGCAGCAGGTTGCGCTGGACCTCCATCGCCAGCGACAACGACTCGCGCATGCGCATCCGGTCCTGCAGGCCCAGCGTCATGCTGTTGATCTCTTCCGCGAGCCGCTCGTACTCCGGCGCGTGCCTGATCTTCACAACCGTGTCGAGGTCGCCCTGCCCGATGCGTCGGACCGCCGTCACCAGCGTGAGCAGCGGCGAGACCAGCCAGCGCGCCGCCAGCACGCCCAGGACGACCGCCAGCGCCACGGCCAACGCGCTGATGATGAAACTCCGCTGGAATCCCGCGTCGATCGCGGCGGTGAAGTCCTTCTCGGGCACGACCGTGATGAGCGTCCAGTCGAGCCCGACCTCATCGCCCACGGGCGACGCCAGCGTGAGGTGCGGCTCGCCCGCGATGACCAGTTCTGCGTGCTCGTCGGCGATCAGGTAACCCGCGTGCAGGTGCGCCGACGCGGAGGCGATCTTCGCGTCGGCCGACTCCTTCGCCGCGATGCGTTCGCCCTCGCGCGTCGTGACCGGCGCGCCGTTCGAGGTCGCGAGCAGCGCGCCGTCGGGCCCGATCAACGCCGCCACGCCCGTCGCGCCGACCTCGATGCTCCGCAGGAAACTCGACAGATCGTCCAGCGAATAGTCCGCGTCCACCACGCCCACGAACGCGCCGGCCTCATCAAAGATCGGCACGCCGTACGACACGCCCAGCGTCGCCGCGGCGCCCTCGTCGCCTCCCACCCACACGAACGGGTCGCTCCACGCCGCGCGTCCGGCGTCGCGCACCGTCGTGAACCACGGGCGCGAGAAGAGATCGAACGCGAACGACTTCCCGTCGCCTGCGGCGATGTTCTCCTGCCCTTCGATGCGCCACTCGCGCATCGTCGCCGCATGCGGGTCGTCCTTGAGCGCCCAGAACTGCGCGCCGTCGGCGTAGCGCGTCACCCACGCGGCGCGGCCGTCGGCGCCGCCCCACACCACCGAACTCAGCATGTCGAACGCCGAGGACTGGCGGACCAGCGTGTCGCGCCACCCGGCGAGGTCCGCGACATCCAGCGCGCCCGATTCGATCAGATGCGCGTTGACCTCGCAGATGCGCACGGGAACGGAGAGAACCTCAGCGACCTTGTTCGACGCCAGTTCGTGGATCTGCTCGATGTTGCGGTCCGCCAGCTCGCGCACGGCGTGCCGCGACTGGCCGGTCCACATCGCCGTCACCAGCACGCCGACCACCAGCACGGGAACGCCGACGAGCAGCGGAGCGGAAACCTTGATCGGGAGCCGGGAGAGCATGGGCGGCGAGTGTAGCGGCGCCGGCCGGCCGCGCCCCCGCCCGGAGGCAAAAACGAACACGGGCGACGCTTCGCGCGCCGCCCGTGCTCATCGAATTCTCACAAACCGTCGTCGATCAGTTGCCGGTGGGCAGCGGGATGTGCACGCCGTCCTTCTCCAGCGACTCGCGGATGTACTGGAACTTCTGGTACTCCGAGATCGTGATCGGGCCGGTGTAGGTCTCGCTCTGCAGTTTGCGCGGCGGGTACTTGAGGTAGGTCTTCATCAGGTTCTGGATCGCCGGGTTGAAGGTCACCGCGGTCCAAGTGTGCTCGGTGAAGTTGTTCATGAACACGTCGTAACGCTCCTGCGGGTCTTGCAGGAGGTCGAAGACCTGCGGCACGGTCGCGACATACTTGCTCGCGCCCTTCCAGCCGAGGTTCGAGTCCACCGCGAGCCCGCCGGTCGTCGCGCCGTCGTCGCCGCGAAGGTTGAACACGGCCTTGTAGTGGCCGACGCGGGCGGCGCCCGGGGTCAGTTCGTCTTCGGTGAAGTAGAACCACGCGGTGCGGTCGCTCTTGCCCTTGCCCGTCAGCACGGGCGTCATGTCGTAACTGTCGAACATCATCGGCTGGCCCTCGCGGTCCTTCGTGGGAAGGTCCACGCCCGCGACGGAGGCGAAGGTCGCCATGAGGTCGAGCCCGCCGAGGATGTCGTGGTTGCGCACGCCGGGAGTCACCTTGCCGGGCCACACCGCGATCGCGGGGACGCGGTTGCCGCCCTCGCGCACCGTGCCCTTCGTCCCACGGAACGGCGTGTAGCCCGCGTCGGGGTAGACATCCTGCCACGCGCCGTTGTCGGTCGTGTAGAACACCAGCGTGTTCTTGTCGAGGCCGAGTTCACGCAGTTTGTCCATCACGCGGCCGATGCGCGTGTCCAGTTCAACGATCGAATCCGCGTACTTCGTCTTCGAGATCGACTTGTGCTTGAACTCGGGCGCCGGGATGTTCGGCTGGTGCACCTTCATGAAGTTGATGTTGATGAAGAAGGGCTGGTCGGGGTTCTTCGCGGCGTCCTCGAGGAACGACAGGCCCGACTTCTCGACATACGCGTCAAGGAACGGGATGCCCACGACGCCCTTCTCGGGCGTGTCGACCATCTCCCCGTTGACCTTCCAATCCTGCTTGGCGGGCTCACCCGCCTTGCCCGAGAGCGACCCCTTGGTCACCTTGTCGAACATGGCGCGCGTCTTGGGGTCCATGTCGGGGAACCAGTTCGGGTCGCCGTAGGTGTACGCGTTGAGGTGATAGAGGAAGCAATGCTCCATCACGTCGTAGCCGTGCGCGATGGGGAGCGCGAAGTCCGCCTCGCCCAGGTGCCACTTGCCGGTGAAGTAGGTCCTGTACCCGGCCTGCTTGAGCACGGACGCCAGCGTCCACTCGGCCGCGGGCAATCCGCCGCCCTGTCCCTGGAACGCCACGGTCGTCATGCCGCTGCGGTTGGGGATGCGGCCCGTCTGCATCGCGGCGCGACCGGGCGTGCAACTGGGCTGCGCGTAGAACGAGAAGAAGGTCATCCCGTCGGCCGCGAGGCGGTCGATGCTGGGGGTCGGCATGCCGCGCCCCTCGCCGCCTCCGTACGGGCCGAGGTCGCCCCAGCCGGTGTCGTCCGAGACGATGAGAAGAATGTTCGGCTTGCCGGACTGCGCGTTCGTCTGCGTGTTGCGCTGTGTCTGCGAGTTCCGCTGCGCGTTCGCCGCGCTCATCGTTGACAGCGCGGCGGCGGCGACCAGCGCCAGCCGGCCCACGCGGCC
>CAYGLT010000080.1:6677-10153 GCA_964350875.1 uncultured Phycisphaeraceae bacterium
AGCGCCAGCCGGCCCACGCGGCCGATTCCAACCGTTCCAAAACCCATGATCCGTCTCCCGTTCCGTCCGGTCGATCGCGCAAAGCATCCACCGCGCTCGTAAATCGACCGGGTCACTTGTTTCTAACCTATACAACCCGCTGACCCGCCCACGCAACCCTTTTCTGTGACTTCCAGCCGACGAGACTCTCGCCCCGCGTTCCCGGTACGCTGAGCCGGCATTGCCCGGCCCTGCCCCTCCCATCACCATGACACAGAGATGAGACAGATCATGCCACGCCTCACGACCACCACAGCGCCGATCATCGCGTTGCTCTCAGTGGCTTCGGCAGTTCTTGCGCAGGACAGCGGGGCCAAGAAGGACGCGACGACACCGGACCAGCAGACCGCCCATACGGACGCGCCGCCCGCGCATGTGCTGGGTGAAGGAATCCTCCCTATCCCGACCTACGCGGGCGATGTTTGGGACCGCGAGTTCCTCACGGGCGACTGGAACGGCGCGCGCACACAACTCGCCGACAAGGGCATCCAGATCAAACTCGACTGGGTGCAGACCGTGCAGTCCGTCGTCGACGGCGGCAACCAGCGCGGCACGCGCTACGGCGGGTCGCTCGACTACATCGTCGACTTCGACCTCGACAAGATGGGCCTCGTCCCCGGAGGTCTCATCGCGTTCCGCGCGGAGACGCGCTACGGCGATTCGGTCAACGATATGACCGGGCTCATCTCCCCCGTCAGCACCGACGCCTTCTTCCCCCTCTCCGACGACGACATCCCCATCACCATCTCCGACCTCACCTACTACCAGTTCTTCTCGGATTCCTTCGGCGTCTTCCTGGGCAAGATCGACACGCTGAGCGGCGACCTCAATCCGTTCGCGTCGGGCCGCGGCAACCAGCAGTTCATGAACCAGAACTTCGTGTTCAACAGTGTCGCGACGATGACCGTGCCCTACAGCACGCTCGCCGCGGGTCTGGTCGTGAATCTCTCGCCGAATATCTCGATCACCAGCACCGTCATGAACACCGCGGACGCGTCCACCACGACGGGGTTCCAGGACTTCGGCGACGGGTGGACATGGTCGACCGAGGCGAATTTCCAGTACGCGCTGGGCGAACTGCCCGGCGGACAGAACATTTCCGCGTTGATCGCGGGAGACAACCAATATCTGGATATCGGCGGACGCTTCTCGTTCCAGCCCGGCCAGGGGATCATCCCCCCCACCGACGACGATTCGTGGGCCGTCATGTGGAGCGGGTGGCAATACTTGTACACCAAGGAAACGCACAAAGGCCCGGTCGATCTGGAGAACGGGCCCCCGAACATCCAGGGCTTCGGCCTCTTCGCCCGCGCGGGCTTCGCCGACAAGGACACCAACCCCGTCGAATGGTCGATCAGCGGCGGCATCGGCGGCCAGGGGATCATCCCCGGACGCGACTACGACCGCTTCGGCGTCGGCTATTTCTACTCGAGCATCAACGAAGGGCGGCTCTCGAGCGCCTTCGCGCTCACCGACAACTCGCAGGGCTTCGAGGCGTTCTACATGCTCGCAGTCACCCGCGCGGCGGAACTGACCTTCGACCTGCAAGTCGTCGATGGACTCGTCGAGGACACCGACCCCGCGGTCGTGCTCGGCCTGCGCCTCTTCATCAACTTCTGAGCATTCCATGCCGCTGAATCAGGCCCTCATCTGCGCGTACGGGTTCAGCACTCAGGGCGGCGCAACCCCGCTCGCGGGCGCAGCGATCGACGCCTGGCGCCGCGACGACGGCTGGCTCTGGGTGCATCTCGACCGGACCAGCGACGAGACGGAGCCGTGGCTGCGCGACGCCGCCGATCTCGACGAACTCGCCATCGAGGCGCTCCTCCAGGAGGAAACACGCCCGCGGTGCGTCGCCATAGGCAGCGGGCTGCTCGTTCTGCTGCGCGGCGTGAACCTCAACCCCGGCGCGGACCCCGAGGACATGGTCTCTATCCGTCTCTGGGTGGACGGCTCGCGCGTGATCTCTTTGCGTCACCGCAGACTCATGGCGGTGCAGGATGTCCGCGACAACATCGAGCGCGGCGAGGTCCCCGCCTCGCCCGGAGCGCTGCTCGTCGAGATCGCGGACTTCATGATCGACCGCATGGGGTCGGTCCTCGACGATCTCAACGACGAGGTCGATCAGATCGAGGAGGATGTGCTCGACGCGCCGGGCCACGAGTTGCGCACCAAACTCAGCCACCTGCGGCGTCAGGCGATCAGTCTCCGCCGCTTCCTGTCCCCACAGCGCGAGGTGTTCACACGCCTGCAGGCCGACCGCACCGGGATCTTCGGCGAGATGGAGCACGGCCACCTGCGAGAGATCACCGACCGGCTCACGCGCTACATCGAGGAACTCGACTCGGCGCGCGACCGCGCCGCCGTCACGCAGGAAGAACTCGGCGGCCGCATCTCCGACCAGATGAACAAGAACATGTATGTCCTGTCCATCGTCGCGGGGATTTTCCTGCCCCTGGGCCTGCTTACGGGTCTGCTCGGGATCAATGTCGGAGGGCTCCCGGGCACCCAGAGCGACTGGGGATTCGCCATCGTGTGCGTCATCCTGGTGGTGATGACCGTCGTCGTGCTCTGGCTCTTCAGGAAGATGCGGCTCCTCTGACGCGCCGCTTGCGTCGATCGAGCCGCGCCGGGACACTCTCTCCATGTCTTCCCACGCCCGGGCCGCGGTTTCGCGGCTCCTTCAACGAGTGAGTCTCCGGGCGGCGATCGGCTACGGGGCCATCGCGATCGTGGTCATCATCGCGGTGATCCTGATCGGCGAGGATGTGCATCGCCATCTGCGCGATCTCGAGACATGGCTGGGAGAGATCGGACCCTGGGGGATCGTGGTGTACATCGCGCTGTTCGCGGCGTTGTCGTCGGTGTTCGTTCCGTTCACGCCGCTGGCGATGATCGGCGGCGCGCTCTTCGGGCTCGGGTGGGGAACCGGCGCGGCCGTCGCGGGCGCGCTCCTCGGCGCGTGCATCCAGTACATCGTGGCGCGGCGCCTGCTTCGGGAACGCGTCGTCAAGTGGGCGTCGAAGAAGCCCGGACTTGTTGCTGTTGAGCATGCGGTGGGCGAGCGGCAGATCCGCATGCAGACGCTCGTGCGCCTCACGCCGCTGAGCCCCGCGCTGACGAGTTACCTCTTCGGCGCCGCGGGCGTGCGCTTCTGGGGGTACTGCGCCGCGTATGTGGGCGAACTCCCGTCGCTGCTGCTCGATGTGTACTTCGGGTACGCGGGGCGGCACTACATGGACCGTGCCGCGAGCGACACGAAAGGGATCACGACGCACGACATCGTCGTCGGCGCGGGGGTGGTGGTCGCGATCGTGGTGATGGTGCTGGTCTCGAGGACCGCGCACAAGGCGTTCCAGAGCGCCATCGCGCAGGGAGAGTCGTCCCCCGGACAGAATCCGCCCAGCGCGTAGAAATGCCCCCCGAAGGACTCGAAC
>CAYGLT010000081.1:0-3518 GCA_964350875.1 uncultured Phycisphaeraceae bacterium
CCGTCACGGCCTCGAGATGTCGTGGTCGGGCAACCGCGCCATGTCCAACGGCGCCGGCGCCGACTTCCTCGTCTACGAGTCGGCCTCGTCGGCCGGCGGGTACGAAGCGTTCATGATCCGCGGCCGCGACGCCAACACCGGCGCGTGGTCCGACTGGTACTACCAGGCCGCCGACGGCTTCGAGTTGTACACCGGCACCTCCTCCGAGGGCGCACACTCGTACGGCTTCGACATGTCGGACCTCGGCTTCGCCGCCGGCGCGCTGGTTGACGCGGTGCAACTCGCCAACATGCGCACCACCGACCGCATCGCGGGCTCGGACGGCACCGCCGGCTTCGTCAGTTTCGACGGCACGGGCATCGCGGCGCTGTGGGACAACGGCACGACGACCGGGACCTACGGCAGCAGCGCGTTCGACCCCGATCCGCTCTACGCGGTCGCGCTGGGCGATCTCGTCACCGTCGGCAACATGATCCCGCTGCCCACGGGCGGCGCCATGGGCCTCGCGGGTCTGCTCGTCGTCGGCGCGCGTCGCCGCCGCAGCGCCTGATCGGATCACCGTCTCTCCCCAACGACAAACGCCGGGCCGCGCACCACGCGCAGCCCGGCGTTCTTTGTTGGTCTGACACTCGTTCGCGCCGGTCAGCGAGCGCCGGACGCGTCCGGGGCGCTCTCAGCCTCCTCCCGCGAAAGCAGCATGTCCAGCAAGGTGCCCATCAACGCGGCCTGATCACCGCTCGATCCGCCGGGCGCCGCTCCTGAAGCGCCGGAGACCATCACGCGCGGCGTGATGTTGATCCCCCGCTCGCCGACGACCTTGAGCAGTTCGATCATCGCGGCGTTGCGCTGCCCGATCTCCGCGGCGATGGCGCCGAACGCCTGCGCCTGCGATTCGGCCGTGATCCGGATCGCCTCTGCTTCGGCCTGCGCCCGGATGATCGCCTGCTCCTTCTCGCGCTCGGCGATCTTGACGGCGTACTGGGCCGTCGCGAGGCGCTTCTCTTCCTCCGCCTCCTGCGTCGTGCGGGACAGCGCCTTCTGCTGCTCGGCCGCACGCTGCTGTTCCTGGAAGGTCTCCTGCTCCTGCTTCGCGATCTCTCGGTCGGTCTGGGTCTTCAGCAACTGCCCGAGCGACTCGACATCGCCCACATCGCCGATGCGGACGGCCGTGACCGTCACACCGACCTTGCTCATCTCCGACCCGAGCATCTCCATCGACTGGCGCTCCTGCTGGGATCGCTGCTGCACATAGTCCAGCGCCCGGACACGCTCCGCGTTGTTGCGGAAGATGCCGCGAACCGCCGAGTGCAGGTTCAACTGAAGGTTGCTCCCGTCGCCGCCAAAATTCGCGACAACCAGCGGCGCGTCGTCCGGGCGGATCTCGTACTCGACGCGCACATCGACGGGGAAGGTGAATCCGTCGCTGGAGCGGACGATGATCTCACGCTCGGCGCCTTCCTGACGGGCGGCGGCGTACTGCACGATCTGCTTGCGCGTCGGGATCATCGTGACCTCGAACGCCTTGCTGTTGAGGTACAACTTCTGGGGGCCGAACGCGGCGTCCCAGATGCCTCGCGAGCCGACGGGCACGAGGCCGCTCTGCGCCGCGTCTTCGCCGCGCATCTCGAGTTTCGGCGCCGGGCCGACATTGGACTTCACCACGCCCACCGTCGCCTGCGCGATGTTCGTGACGGGGACTTTCACCACCTCGAAGAGCGCGGTGTTGATTCGATACGCGCCGGGCTTGAGCACCGATGTCTGCGGCCCGCGGAACCCGCCGCCGTCGGTCAGGAAGTGCTGGGCGTCGAGCATCTCCTCGAACGAGTCCGCCGCCCACTCGGGCGCGAAGACCTCGCCCGTGGGGAGCGGCCTGCCGTCGAGCGCGTTGACGAGGCCGACCTCTCCATCGCTGACGGTGATGATGCGCTCGATGCGCACGTCGTACACCACGGGCCAGTACCAAAGGTGCCAGCCCGGAGGGAGCGTCTTGGCCTGGGGCCCCTTCTCGCCGCTCGTCGCGATGATGCGGCCTTCCGCCAGCGACTTCGAGCCCACATTCTTCACAACGATGCCGACCTGACCTTCGCCGACATAGCGCACCGAACTCGCCACCATAAAGAGCAGCAGCACGATGAGCGCGGTCAGCGCCGCAACGGCGCGCAGGGCGCCTCCGGGCAACTTGGGCGTGGACGCAAGGATGAGCAGCGCGAGAACGACACCCAGACCGAGAAGCGCAAGTGAAACCATGATCGACCTCCAGCCCGGGAAATCGCGCCGCCGACGAGACCGTCGGCACGCACCGCGTCGCCCGGTGTTCCTGATTCGGAAAGCACTCTACCGGATTTCGACCGAACGCCCGTCAACGACAACGCCCGGCCTTGCGGGCCGGGCGTCGGGGGTGCTTCGGAACGGGACGGACGCTACTCAGGCGTCGCGCTGGGCGAGGTACTTCAGCATGTCCACGCATCGCGAGGCGTAGCCGTACTCGTTGTCGTACCACGACACGACCTTCAGGAAGCGGTCGTTGAGTTCGATGCACGCGTCGGCGTCGAAGATGCTGCTGTGCGAGTCGCCGATGAAGTCGCTGCTGACCACCGGCTCCTCGGTGTACGCGAGGACGCCCTTCATCGGGCCGTCGGCCGCGGCCTTCATCGCCTTCTTCACCTCGGCCAGACTCGTCGCGCGGGTCGGGCGGAAGGTGAGGTCCACGCACGACACATCGGCCGTCGGCACGCGGAACGACATGCCCGTCAGTTTGCCCTTGAGGTCGGGCAGGCAGAGCCCGACGGCCTTGGCGGCGCCGGTGCTCGCGGGGATGATGTTCATGTACCCGTTGCGCCCGCCGCGCAGGTCCTTCTTGGACGGCCCGTCCTGGGTGGGCTGGGTTGCGGTGACGGCGTGGATGGTGCTCATCAGCCCGCTCTCGATGCCGCACAGATCGTGGAGCACTTTGGCGACGGGCGCGAGGCAGTTGGTCGTGCAACTCGCGTTGCTGATGATCTTCTCTTTCGAGGGGTCGTACTGCTCGTGGTTGACCTTGTAGGCGTAGGTGTTGACCTTGTCGGTGCTCTTCGTGGGCGCCGAGATGATGACGCGCTTGGCGCCGGCCTCGAGGTGCTTGTTGGCGCCGTCGAAGTCTGTGAAGAGGCCGGTGGACTCGAGGACATAGTCAACGCCGAGTTTGCCCCAGCCCAGGTTGGCCGGATCGCGCTCGCTCAGACACTTGGTCTTCTTCCCGTCGACGGTGAAACTCGATCCGTCCTCGGAGACATCCGCCTTGAAGCGGCCGTGGACGGTGTCGTACTTGAGGAGGTACGCGAGGTTGTCGGAGGGGACGAGATCGTTGATCGCGACGATCTCGAGGCCCTGCTGGTGGGCGATGCGGTAGACCAGTCGGCCGATGCGGCCGAACCCGTTGATCCCGATGCGAATCGTCATCGAAGGAAAGTCTCCATCCCGCGGCTGGCCGCGGATCGGCGTGCGAGACCCACGCTAGATACCCAGGGGGGGAAACTCCA
>CAYGLT010000081.1:3618-10037 GCA_964350875.1 uncultured Phycisphaeraceae bacterium
CTTCGCCAACTCCCGCTTGAGCATCTGCATCGACGCCGCGGCGCCCTTGCCGCCGATGGGCTCGCCGTGGTTCAGCAGGCGGCCGTCGCGGGCGACGAGCATCATGTGGGGCGTCGCGCCGTCGGTCATGGCGATGATCGTCGCCGTCGCGTCGCGCTTGTCGTAATCGAGCGCGGGCCAGGGCATCTCGGCCGTGCGCATGTACTCGTACATCTCAGACTTGCTCTTGTCGGCGCTGACATACACGATCTCGAAGCGGTCGCGGTTCGCGGCGTTGTCCTCGTAGAACTTCTTCACATCGGGCATGAGTTTGTGGCACCAGCCGCACCAGCCCGCCGCGTGGAGCACGAGGAAGTACTCGGTCGAGTCCTTGAGTTCGACCGGCTCGCCGCTCGCGTTGACGAGGTTGCCGTCCAGCGCGTTCGTGAAGCGCGTGCCGACCTCCTCCGGGTGGTTGAGCACGCGGTCGCGCACGCGATCGACAAAGTCGGTGTATGAGATATCGAAGTACGAGCGCTCGACCGGCCCGCTCTCGGGGATCGCGGCGTACATGCCGAACATCGTGGCGCCGTTGCGCGTGGCGACGATGCGCCCGGGGATGAACTCCGTGCCCACGGGGTGGGAGACGCCGTTGTCGTAGGAGACGGCGGTCGTGAGCGCGACACGCTCCGGGAAAAGGTCGTCGCGCTTCGCGAGGTCGGCGCGGGTGAGCGTGCGCATGTCCTCGGGCAGGGACTCGGCGACGATCGCCGCTCGCGCGCCCACATCGGTCCAGTCGGGGCGGAGCATCATGAGACTCTGGTCGGCGGGCATGTACACGACCACGCCGCCCGCTTCGAGACTGTGCACCTTGACGACATCGCCCGACTTGATGTCGTTCGTGCCGTCGGAGAGGTCCGTGTTGATCGTGGTTTCGCTCGGCCACAGGAGCGGCAGGTTCACGACCTGCGCGAACGCCATCGGCTTGGGAGCGGCAGGGGTCGCGGGGGCGGCGTCCTGCGCGACCAGCGCGGGCGAAAGGACGGCGCACAGCACGGCGAGCGAGAGCGGTCGGTTCATCTCTGTTCCTCCAGGTCGCCCGATCACGCCGGAGCGGGCGGAAAGTCTATTGCTGAACGCCGGGCGGGTTCCCGGATTGCCCGGGTCGCCGCGCGGGGCTTGACTTATTCCCATAATCGCATATCTTGTCGTTATGCCCCCCGCCGCCGTCGCCAGCGATGTGTTCACCGCCCTGGCCGAGCCCAAGCGCCGGACGATCGTGGAGATCCTCGCCCGTGACGGCGAGATGACCGTCACGGAACTGGTCGACGCGCTCGCCCTGCCCCAGCCGGCCGTCAGCAAGCACCTGAGTGTGCTGCGCGAGGTCGGGCTGGTGGATGTCGAGCCCCGCGGGCGTCTGCGCGTCTACCGGCTGAAGGCCGAGGCGCTGAAGCCCGTCCACGCGTGGGTCGCGGAGTTTGAGAAGTTCTGGTCGCACAAACTGGGCCGCATCAAGCGGCGCGCCGAGCGCGCGAAGAAACAGTCATAAACAGGAGACGAGAGCCATGCAGAGCATTGCCAGCGATATCCGTTCGTTCCATGTGGAGCAGGAGATGACCATCGAGGCGCCCCCCGAGGTGGTGTTCGAGTCGGTGCTCGAAGAACTCGGCCCGGGCAGCGAGATGCCCGACGGGACGGCGTTCCCGATGAAGTTCGAGCCGTGGCCGGGCGGCCGCTGGTTCCGCGACCTTGGAGGCAACAAGGGCCACCTGTGGGGCCATGTGCAGGTCATCAAGCCCCCGACGCTCCTCGAAATCTGCGGCCCGATGTTCATGTCGTACCCGGTCGCGTCGCATGTTCAGTACCGGCTCACGCCCAAGACGGGCGGCACGCTGCTCACGCTCAACCACCGCGCGCTGGGCATGATCCCCGACGACCACGCGGAAGGCGTGCACGAGGGCTGGGCGCACGGGCTCAAGCGCGTGAGCGAGATCGCGCTGAAGAAGTACGCGGCGCTGCGCGGAAACTGAGTTGAACCTGGTCCGGGCCCCGGTCGCGAGACCGGGGAGTCTCAGCGACCTTGGAGGAAAGCGCGTCGCCGCCGGTTGAGGCGACGACACGGGGTGATCGAAGTGCTTACCGACGACGGCGTGCGGTCGCGATGCCGGCGAGGCCGAGGAGGGCTACGGCGCCCGGCGTCGGAACGCGGTAACTGAGCGCGCTGGTGTTCAGGCCCGTGAGGATGCCCGCAGCCGTCAGCGCGCCGTTGGAAGTGTCGACGAGGAACAGATCGTCGCCCGAACTGAGCAGCAGCGTGCCGTCGAGGGCGAAGTCCATGCCGCCGATCGCGGCGAGCGACATCCCGCTGTTGCCGACGAGCGTCGCGGCGCCGGTCGCGGCGTTGATGGTGTAGAGGCCTTCGGTGCCGCTGTCGTAGCCGTAGAGCATGCCGTCAACGGGGTTGAACGCGAGGCCGATGAACTGCGACAGGCCGGTCTCACCGATCTCGGTGAAGGTCGCGACGCCGCCGAGGTTGGTCCACGCGTACAGCGAGTCGCCGTCCGTGCCGTCCTGATCGTCGACGGTGACATAGAAGGTATTGTTGGTTGTGTTGTAGGTGGCGTCGCCGTCGCCCGAATCGTTGAAGTTGATCGTGCCGAGTTGGGTGTTGACGCCGTTGTCGAAGAACCACAGGCCGCGATCGCCCGGATCGTTCAGCGCATCGGTGCTGACGAAGTAGTAGAAACTGTTCTCGGTGACGAAGTCCATGCCGCGGTTGAAGTTTCCGTCGACGAACCCCAGCGCGGACTGCGACCCGCCCGGGTTGGTGAGATCGAACACGGTGACCGGATCGGGATCGCCCGAAGTGGAGATCACGCCCCAACTCTGCTGCGCGGAAGCCGCGCCGGCCGTCGCCGCGATGGCGACGACAGTCAGTGTCGTTCTGAACATGTTTTCCTTCCTCCTACATTGACAACATCCGACGCCCTGCGGCGCGGAAGTGACGAAAGACGCCCACCCGGCATACCACAAAGCGGGCCGAATTGGAAGGAATTGAACGCAGTTCTGGGGAAAGTCCGGGCGATGAAGATGCGCGGATCCGGCATGCGTGCGATCATCCGGACTGCGCAACTGTTTATCCGCGCATGAGTTCGGCGATGATCGCCAAACCCTCGCGGAGTTTCTCTTCCGGCGCCGCGAACGACAGGCGGAAGTGCGTGTCCTTGCGGCTGAAGACGCCGCCCGGGATGATGAGCACGCCGCGCTCGATCGCCTTCTCGACGAACTGCGTTCCGGTGAGCCCGAGCGAGGGCGGCACTTTCACGAACGCGTAGAACGCGCCGGTGGGCGTCGCGAGTTCGGTGAGCCCGCCGAGCGCGTTCACCACCATGTCGCGCCGGCGCACATACCCCTTGATGATGTCGCTGATATCCGCGTCGAACGCGGCGACGCACCCCCACTGCGCGATGCTCGGCGCGCACACATAGGTGTACTGCTGCATCTTGGCCATGTGCTCGATGAGCGCCGAGGGGCCCATCGCGTAGCCCATGCGCCAGCCGGTGGCGCCGTAGGTCTTCCCGAACCCCCGGATGACGAGCACATTCTCCCAGGGCCTGCTGAAGCCCTCGCGCACGCGAGCGCCGCTCGGCGCGCGGCCGGGCAGCGTGCTCTCCCCCACTCCCGGGAACACGAACCCGTCGTAGATCTCGTCGCTGATGAGCAGCACATTCTTCCGTGCGCACAGGTCGGCGAGGTCGTCGCATTCCTGCTGGGTCATCGTGACGCCCGTCGGGTTGCCGGGCGAGCAGGCGAGCACGAACTTCGTGCGTTTGGTGATGAGCGGCTCGACGCGCTCCGCGGTGAGTTTGAAGTCCGGGTAGGTGTCGGCGAACACCGACTTGGCGCCGATGAACTTGCCCTTGTTCGGATAGAGCACGAAGTACGGGTCGGCGACGATGTACTCGTCGCCCGAATCGAGGAGCGCCATCGCGCTGAGCATGAGGGCGCCGCTGGTTCCCGCGGTGACGATCGCGCCGTACCCGTCGGCGACCATCGGGCCGGCGTCTCCCGTGCGCGCGGGCCAGCCGAGGTGTGCGTGCGCGTCATCGCGGATCTTCTCGAGCAGCGCGGGAACGCCCTGCGTGAGCGTGTACCCGTTCTTGTCGTGCTCGATGGCCTCGATCGCGGCGCGCTTGATGGGCTCGGGGACGGCGAAGTCGGGTTGTCCGATCGAGAGGTTGATCGGGTTCTTGAGTTTCGCGCCGAGTTCGAAGACCCGCCGGATGCCCGACGCATCGATGCCCTTCGCGCGATCGCTGATCAGCGCCTCGATATCCATCGCAAACGCTCCCTGTTGAGACCTCGCGCGCAGCGCGGGAAAGACAACGCCCGCGAACGGCTCGCGGGCGTGTGAAGTTTCGAATGGGTGTCGCGCGTCGCGTGCGCGACGGATCGGCGCGGGCGGCTTAGCCGACCTTGCCGCGACGGTTGCCGGTCTTCTGCATCCCGAGCACGGGCTTGGCCTTGGGGTCGAAGCCCTTGGTGGCCTTGAGGCGCTCGATGCGCTCGGTCCGGGTCAGGACATTGCGGTGGGAAGTCAGGTTGCCGCCGGTCTTCAAACTCGAGTGCAGACTCATCGCCGAACTCCAATCAGGATCATCAGGTAGCCGCCCGGGCCGGAATAGCAGCAGGCCGCGTGCGGGAGCCCCTGGCTGAGGGGTCCGGATGGTAGGCGCGGCCCGGCGGGTTGGCGTCGAGGATTCAGCGTCCGGAATACTTCCGGGCGTACATGTCCGTGAAATCCGTCGCGCCCTTCTCCTGGACCCGGTAGAGCCGCCCGAGTTCGAGAATCCGGGCCTTGAGCCGCGCCGCCTCGGGTGCGGTCCCGGAGCCCTCGAAGCCCATCGAGGCGATGATCTCGCGGACCTTGTCGTCCCGGGTTTCCACGATCGCGACCGACACGCCGTTGGCCATCAGGAACGCGGCCGCCCTGCGCGCCTCGTCAGGATCCTGTCGGGCGATGACCCAGTAGTTCATGCCCACAACCCGAGGGTCGCGTTCCAGCCCCGCCGGAGGCGTGGACTGACTCCCGCCGCTCGCCGCCTGCTGAGGGGCCGCGGCCTGCTGGGGCGGCCGGGTGTTGACCGGCTGTGTCGGCTGGTTGGTGGGCGTCGCCTGCCCGCCGCCCGCCGGGGCGTTGAGCGGATCGACCATGTCGAGTTGCGCGTTGGCGATGCGCGCGCGTTCCTCGTCCGCCTTGGCGATCGAGTCCCGCCGGTTGTAGCCCACGATGTAGCCCACCACCGTCAGCACGAGCGCGAGGCCCACCGCGACGATCACATACCCCACGGGGATGCGCAGCGTCCGCGAGCCCATCTGCCACCACGAAAGCCCGCCCGAACCGGGCGATTTGCCCGAGTACGCGGCCCGCGTGCCGCCCTCGCTCGAAGCGCCGGCGGACGGACCGGATCGGAACGCTCCCCCGGGGGGAGGTTCGCGGATCAATTCCAGCAGTGTGGGGCCTCGCCGCTTACGCGCCATGACCCCCATTATCGGTTCTTCCCGCCCGCTTGCCAACTCGCCCCGCAGACTTCTCGACGCCCCCCGCTACCGGGTCGTCAGAATCACGGACGCCATCGCGATCGTCTCCGTGTGGCTCAGCGAGATCGTCCAGACCGCTTCGCGTCCCCCCGCCTCCTCGCACCGCTCGGCCGCGAATCGGGCGAGTTCGCCGCGCACCGTCAGCGTCGGTGCGCCGCTGGGCAGAGCGCCGACCTCGGCGTCGGTCCACGCGATCCCGCTCCGCCAGCCCGTGCCCACGGCCTTGAACGCCGCTTCCTTGGCCGCGAACCGGGCCGCATACCGCTCCATGCGTCGTTTCCCGCCCGAGTCCGCGTACGCCCGCTCGGAAGCCGTGAACACGCGCTCGAGGAAGCGCTCGCCCTGCTCCTCGATCGAGCGACCGACGCGCGCGACATCCGCGAGGTCCACCCCGTGCCCCACGATCCACGCCCCTGTCACCGCTGGGTCGAACATCCGCGCACGCTCCTTCGCGTTGCAGCCTACCGCCCCCGATTCCCGATAGCACTGGAACGATGCCCGCCGAACTCAAGGCCATCATGAAACTCGAAGTCCCCGTGATCGTCGAGATCGGGCGCCGCAAGATGAAGGTGTCCCAGGTCACCTCGCTCGCGCCGGGCGCGATCATCGAACTGCCCAAGCCCGCCGAGGACGAACTCGAGATCCTCGTGAACAACAAGACCGTGGGCACCGGGCAGGCCGTGAAAGTGGGCGAGAACTTCGGCGTTCGCATCGCCTATGTCGGGGATCTGCAGCAGCGGATCCTCGCGCTGGGCGCTCCGAAGGCCGCGGCCGCCGACGACAAGACCGACGACGAAGCCGCCGCCCTCGCGGAAGCGCTCCTCGCCGGCCAGGGCTGA
>CAYGLT010000082.1:0-9595 GCA_964350875.1 uncultured Phycisphaeraceae bacterium
AGGTGATCTTCTGAGAAGAGCGGCGCCGCCGCTTACTTTGCGGGCTTGGCCAGGGGGAAGCCGCGCACGATCGAGGTGGGCATGGGGGGGTAGTTCATCTCGAAGCGTGAGCCGTTGAAGTCCTCGGGCTTGTGCTCGATGCGATCCGACACGAAGCGCACCAGACGGGGGTACCACGGGATGTGCGGCGTGAGCGCGCCGGTGGCGCCCGGCCCGAGCGGCTGCGGGGTCTCGGCGAGCGGCATCGCGAGGCGCTCGATCTCGTCGTCGGCCGGCGCGAACGGGTGCGTGAGTTTGTCGCACAGGTGCGCCGACGGCAGCGCGTCGAGTTTGATGTCCTTGTGCACGAACATGTCGAAGATCACGCGCTCGACGGGCGTGACGAGCATCAGGATGAAGTACGCGTTGAGGTTCTCGGCGGTCTGCTCGCGGGGGTAGAGGTGACGCAGGTAGGTGCCGAAGACGACATCGGCGGCGCCCGCGTTGCCGACGGGCCCGGGGTTGAGTTCGAAGCGCTTCACATTCCCGACGGTCGAGACGCTGATCTTCGGCGCGGGCGGGTTGCAGAACCGGTCGATGAGTTGGAGTTGTCCCTCGTCCGAACCGTTGGCGAGGTCGAGGGGCTCTTTGACGAACGGGATGTGCACGCCGTCGTGCGTGCGCACTTCCTCGAAGGACATGGGCCACGGGATGGCGCGCAGTCGGCGGAAGCCGAGGTACCCGGTCACATGCGCGACATCGAGCATGGTCGGGTCGTCCTTCGCGGGGAACAGGAAGACCGAGACGAATCGGGTGGCGGCGTGGACGCCCCAGACCGAGCACCCGCCGTCGAAAAGTTTGCGGCGTTCGCGCTCCTGCGCGCCGGACGCGGGGTGATCGCTCTGATTGGCCATGAGCGCCGCGAGCGACTTTCGGTTGCCGGACACGGCCTTGATGGCGTCTTCAAACGAGTTGGTCGCGTTGAGGAGCGCGTCCACGCTCTCTTCGGGCGCGCCGAGGTCGCGACAGGCGGCGACGAACTTCGACATGCCCTGCGGGCCCGGCATTTCGCTCAGGATCGATTCGGGCTCGGTGGAGCAGACCACGCGCGAAAGCCGCCAGGTGAGTTGGCGGCTGAGGCCGAGCAATCGGGAGGACTCGCGGGTCTGGTTGGGGTCGGCCCCGACACCCGACAGGAGGTCATGAACCGCGGCTCTGACGCGGTAGAAGGACTCCATGAGGTGGTCAATATGCAGTTCGCCGGCATCCGGGGCGGATGCGAGGGGCGTTTGTTCGGGCATTGTTGAGGAGCCATTCTCCATGATGGGAACATAGCACGAACGCGGACGATGAGCAAATGCCATTTCAAGAAATGTCACATGTGACACTTGACATGACGGCGTCCGTCGTTATTTTGCTGAAAGGTGTCGGGAGTGTCCCGGCCGAGTATCGCTCTTATCTGGAGAAGAGAAGCATGACCAGCAAGCTCCTGATCGCGTCGGCCGTGACCGCCGCCGCCGTGGCCGTCCCCGCGACCGCCAACATCACCATCACCCAGGGCACGAGCGCCCCGACCTACTCGTCGGTGCTCAACTTCGACGAGCCCGGCGCTCCCACCGGCAACAACCTCCCCGGCGACTCCTGGACCGCCTGGGGCATGGCCGAACTCGTCTCGGGCGAGGGCAGCAACTTCGTCGGCGATCCGGTCGGCAACCCCGCGCTCGCCTGGGCCGCCGGCGACAACATCTTCTACGGCACCTTCGGCGCCTACATGACCCTCGACACCGATGTCACCGAGTTCTCGATGCAGTACTGGGACTCGTCCGGCCCCGCGACCTTCAGCGGCGGCGGCGCGCTCGTCGTTGCGCTCAACGACGGCGTCGAGGTCGGCTCCCTGTTCATCGACAACCCCGCCTGGGGCGGCTTCGGTGACTCGTGGTTCAACATCGTCGCCACCGACGGGATGGTCTTCGACGAGGTCCGCGCACTCGGCTTCGGCTTCTTCCCCGAGGCGGTCGTGAACAACCTCTCGTGGAACGCCGTTCCCACCCCCGGCGCCGGCGCCCT
Organism: uncultured Phycisphaeraceae bacterium; assembly: GCA_964350875.1. Classification (GTDB taxonomy): domain Bacteria; phylum Planctomycetota; class Phycisphaerae; order Phycisphaerales; family UBA1924; genus JAHBXC01. Next base: position 2,047 of record CAYGLT010000082.1, read on the forward strand.
GATGGGCATCGCCGGTCTCGCGACGCTCCGTCGCCGCCGCGCCTGATTTCTCTCCTGTTTCCCCTTCCCTTCATCGGCCGCGCCGTGAGCGCCAAGACCCCTCACGGCGCGGCCGCTGCCTTGCACACACCGAAAGTAGAGCACTGAGCATGAAAACGCCCCTCGCCATCGCGACCATCTCGTTCCTCTCACTTGTCGGCGCTGCGCAGGCAGCACCGGAGGTCGAGTTCGTCGATCTCGGCTTCCTTATTACTGACCTTTCCGAAGACGGAACGCGCGGCTGCGGCAATGTGCAGGGCGACGGTTCGTACGAGACCTTCTACTGGTGGCGCGGCGAGGGCATCGTCCGCCTCGGTCGCGCGACCGTCCCCGTGATCGGCTCGGGCGCCGGTTCGCCCGACATTTCCTACGACGGCATGAAGGTGTCGGCGACCATCCTCTCCAGCGACAACGCCATGACCCAGGGCCTCTGGGAATTCAATGTCGGCTGGACCGAGACCATGCCCCCTCCCCCGGCCGACGGCGCCCTCATCGACAACTCCTACGGGAGCGCGTGGGGCCTTTCCGGCGATGGCACGACGGTCGTCGGCCTCTACTGGGCACCGAACGCTCGCGCGAATCCGTCGACCTGGAGCGCTTCGGGTGGCATGACGAACCTTCCTCATGTGTTCGGTCGCAGCGCGCGGGCGGACGCCGCTTCCTTTGACGGGTCCGTTGTCTGCGGCTGGGAGAACAGCCAGTTTGGCCCCCGCATCGCGACGATCTGGCGCAACGGCGTCAAGCATGTTGTCGCCGACGGCGACTTCGGCGGCGGCGGCGGCGTCTGGGATGTCTCGGCCGACGGCTCCATCGCGGTCGGCTACGAGTACGACGAGTCCGTCATCACCCGCGTCCCGACCATCTGGACCTGGGGCGGCGACGCCTACGAGATGGACAACCTGAACTTCCTCCCCGGGACCGTGGCGAGTTTCGGCCAGTCCTACCTCTCGTGCGTGTCGGGCGACGGCCAGATCGCGGGCGGTTCGAATGTCTACACGCAGAACCCGGGCGGCGCGCGTGCGGCCATCATCTGGACCCCGCAGGGCGGCGTCATGAACGCGGTGGACTTCCTCGATGACCTCGGCGTCTCGGACCAGATCCCCGCGGCCTTCGAGATCCGTGAAGTCAGCGCGATCTCGCCCGACGGCAATGTCATCGCGTTCATCGGCGTCAATGTGGACCTTCAGGGCTTCCAGACCATGCTCGTCTACCTGAACGCGGACGAGCCCTGCGCCGGCGACACCAACGGCGACAACATCGTCAACTTCACCGACCTCAACGCCGTCCTTGCCGCGTTCGGCCAGTCGGGCGAAGGCAACCCCGCGGATGTGAACGGCGACGGCGTCGTGAACTTCTCCGACCTCAACGAGGTTCTCGCGAACTTCGGCGCCGACTGCAACTAAGTACTTCTTGCCCACGACGCGCATCCGTTCGCCGTTCACACACCCCGTGCCGCCCAGCGCAGCACGCCGATGGAGCAACCCCGTGAAGAGCATCCTTTCCTGCACGCTCGCGATCATCGCCGCGGCCGGCGCCGCAACCGCGGAACCCACGATCGAGTTCCTGCCCGACGGGTTCGTCCTGACCGACCTGTCGTCCGAAGGCGCCATGGGCGCGGGCAATGTCGTCGGCGACGGCTCCTACGAGACTTTCCGCTGGACGCGCGGCGGAAACATCGAGCGCCTCGGCCGCGACACAGTCAACCCGATCGGCGTCGGCGCCGGCACGCCCGACATTTCCTACGACGGGACCCGTGTTTCCGCGTCGATCCTGAGTTCCGACAACTACATGACCATGGGCGTGTGGGACAGCGGCGACGGCTGGACGGAAGCGATGCCCCCGCTGCCCCCGGGCGGCGTGCTCCTCGACAACTCCTACGGCTCCGCGTGGGCGTTGTCGGGCGACGGTTCGACCGTCGCGGGCTTCCACTGGGGCGTCGTGGGCGCCTTCACCAAGGCCCGCGCGAGCACCTGGCGCATGTCGGAAGGCGTCGTCGATCTCGAGCAACTCCCGGATCGCGCCGCCCGTGTGAACGGCGCGAACACCGACGGCTCTGTCGTCGTGGGCTGGGAAGCGCGAAGCGATGGCGCGTGGCGCCCCACGGCGTGGCGCAACGGCGCCAAGTTCATGCTCCAGGACTCGCTCTCGTTCTGCGAAGCCGGCGCCGTCAACGCCGACGGCTCGGTCGTGGTCGGCAGCGCGCACGACGACACGCTCGGTCGCGTCGCCGCACGCTGGGTGTGGAACGGCGCGTCCTACGACATGACCCTCCTCGGTTCGCTTCCCATGACCTCCCCGGTCTTCGGCGAGGCGTACCTGTACGGCATCACCGACGACGGAGACTTCGCCGTCGGATTCAACCGCTACCTCCAGCATCAGGGCTTCATCGACGGCATCGTCTGGACGCCCGAGACCGGGCTGATCACGGGCACGGCATTCGTCGAGAGTCTCGGTCTCGCGTCGCAGATCCCCGCGACCTACCAGATCATCGACCTGACCGCGGTGTCGCCCGACGGCAACGCGGTGACCGGGTTGTTCCGGGACAGCCGCACCGGCTTGATCATCTCCTTCGTGATCTTCCTGAACGGCGACGAGTGCGTCGGCGACACCAACGGCGACGGCATCGTCAACTTCACCGACCTCAACACCGTGCTGGCTTCCTTCGGCCAGTCGGGCGAGGGACTTCCGGGCGATGTCAACGGCGACGGCATTGTCAACTTCACCGACCTCAACGAGGTACTCGCGAACTTCGGAACGGACTGCAACACACCCTGAAGTGTGTCAAGTCGTGGAACTCCCCTTCCGCGCACAGCGCCTCGTCTCCACCGGACGGGGCGTTTGTTTTTTCCCAGTTTGCCGCGTGAAACACCTTCGACGCGGCGTGAAGAATTCTTCGCGGCGATCGGGGGAACCAGCGGTACAATCCTGAACGAACCGCGTATGGGAAGGGCGTGCCGCCGTCCCGCGGATCGGGCCCGTGTTCCCATAACACTCGCGCTCGACAGGAGATCATCGATGCGATCCGGATTTGTTCTCGCCGTCACGCTCGCCGCCTCCGCCGCCGTCAACCCCGCGTTCGCCGGGGGGCTGACGCACACGGGCGACATCATCCTGACGACGGACACCGGATCGATCGTCACCAATGCGTTCGTGAGCGGGGCGCCCCAGCCCCAACGCGTGTTCGATTCGGTCATGGGCGAACTCGTGCCCGGCATTACGGACGAGCCGGGGTTCGATTGTTTCCCCGCGACCTTCCCGGCCGGATCGTCGCTGAGTTTCAGCATCCTCGACGCCCTGCGCGAATGGGACGGCGTGAACTTCGACACCGTCTCGAGCGAAACCCTCGGCGTCTCGTTCCTGTCGCTCGGGCCGGTCATGACGCCCGCCACCCCCGACACAACGGTCCAGGGGTTCAGCGTTCCCGTCCAGTCGGGCGGCGTGTGGCACAGGCACTACACCTACGCGGTCGACTTCGATGCGCCCCCGGGCGTCTACCTCCTCAAGATGCGCCTCACGAGCAGCAGCCCGAGCGTGGCCGAGAGCGAGCCGTTCTGGCTCGTGTTCGATCACGAGGCCAATCCGATGGACTTCGCGGACGCCGTCGCGTGGGCCGAGAGCAATCTCGGCGTCGACCCGGTTGATTGCGCCGGCGACACGAACGGCGACAACATCGTCAACTTCACCGACCTCAACGCGGTGCTCGCCGCGTTCGGCCAGTCGGGCGAAGGCAACCCCGCGGATGTGAACGGCGACGGCGTCGTGAACTTCACCGACCTCAACGAGGTGCTGGCGAACTTCGGCCTGGACTGCACCGCGCGCTGAGCGGCGCCGACGGTTCGCTTACCGCTCGACGGGCAGCGTCCACACCTGCCACGACTCCGGATCGGCGCCGAGTTCACGGCCAAGATCCGCGAGTGAGCGCATTGTTTCCTCTTTGAAATCACCCTTCACGGGCGCACGCCAGTCGTTGGGGATCGCCACCACCCGGACTTCGATATCCGTGTCGTAGACCGCGTTCATGTAGTCGGCTTCGGCGACGAGCCAGCGGATCTCGGCGTTCGTGCTCGAGCGGATCGCGGTGGCGAGCGCCGGGTTGACGACATCGGTCCAACTCATCTGCATGCTGGCGGGCGCCTGCGCCAACTGGTTGTTCACGATGATCCAGAACCGGACGGGCGGGAGCGGTGTGTTGGGATGTTTGGCGCGCCAGCGCGGGATCAGCGAATCGGGGTTGCGGTCGTCGAGGCGCAGAAACAGGTTGGCCGTGACGCCGCCGTCGGCGTACAGGCCTTCGCCCACGGCGACCGGCGGGAATACGGCGGGGATCGCCGCCGACGCGAGCAGGATCGCCTGCACGCGTTCGACGCCGGCTTCGTCGGTGGCGCGCTGCGCTTCAAGGCCGAGATCCCAGAACTTCTGGCGCCCGAAGTCCAGATCGGTCGCGCTCACGGCGAGGACTTTGCCCTGGCGTGACTCCTCGGCGAGCCGATCGACGAACGCGCGATTGACCGCCGCGCGGATGTCGCGCTCGAGCCCGGGGATCGAGAAGAACGACTGGTTCCACGGGAGGAAGAAGAGCAGGCCGCGGCTCTGGAGCCAGTCTTTCTTCGGGTTGCGGTAGAAGTCTTCGATCTTGTGAAGCGCCTCGTCGGTCCCGATGTACGCGAACGGGGCGATGAGCGCGCCGGTGCTGACGCCGGTGACGAGATCGAACTCGGGCCGCGCGCCGTCGCTCGGCGCCGCGCCCCAACCAATGAGGAACCCGGCGCCGAACGCGCCGAAGTCGCCGCCTCCGGAGAGCGCGAGAATGTCGATCCGTTTGTCGCCTTCCCGTTCTGCGCGCGAGATGAGATGCGTGATCGCCGTGCGCAGGGTTTCCCGGCTCTCGGCCAGATCAACGGCGTCCCGCTCCCGGAGTTGCGCGTCGGTCAGCACGGCGCGCGACGGCCCGGAGCAGCCGAGCGGGACCAGACTGCACGCCAGAGCCAGCGCGGTCATTGCGAGGAGGTTCGTCGGAGAATCGGGCATGCTGCGATCGTTCCTGGAGAAGGTGCGCGGGCGTCCTGTCTGCTCTCCGATCGGCGCTCGCGTGCGGTCAGGACGCAAAAAAACCGCCCATGTCAGGCGGTTGAGGTGATCTTCGCGGTTCGTGATGGATCAGCGGCGCTGGAAGGACTTGCCGGCGCCCTTGCCGGGCTGGGCCTTCTTACCGCGCACCTTCTTCTTGGGCTTGGTGTTCATCACGCTGTTCTTGGGGTAGCCCTTCTTCTTCGCGGGCTTCCCGACGGGCTTCGCGCCGGAACGCTTGTTCGCCGAGCGGTCGTGGTGATGGACCGGCGGCGTGGCGTGGTGCGACGCGGGCGAGGGCTGCGCGGCGGGCTGGTTCGACGCTGCGGGCGCGGCGCCCTTGCTCACCTCACGCTCGCGGGCGAGCGCCTCGGGCGAGCGGGGGGGCAACTCGGCGACGGGAACGCGGGCGCCGATCTCCGCCTCGACGGCGCGGAGCAGTTTGCGCTCCTGGGGATCGCAGAACGCGATGGCGGTGCCCGTCGCGCCAGCGCGGCCGGTGCGGCCGATGCGGTGCACATACGACTCGGGATCGTCGGGCAGTTCGTAGTTGAAGACATGCGTCACGCCGTCGATGTCGATGCCGCGCGCGGCGACATCGGTCGCGACGAGGATCTGGTAGTGACCGAAGCGGAAGCCGTCGAGCGCGCGGTTGCGCTGGCGCTGGGTGCGGTCGCCGTGGATGGCGTCGCAATCGAATCCGGCGTCGCGGAGCCCCTTCATCACGCGCTCAGCGCCGTGCTTCGTGCGTGTGAAGACGATGGCGCGATCGACATCCTGCTTCGCGAGCAGGTGCTTGAGCAGCGCGGGCTTCAGCGAGCGGCTGACGGGATAGACCTTCTGGTCGATCAGGCCCGTGGTTTCGCGGCGCTTCTCCACGGTGATGCGCACCGGATCGGTGAGCAGTGACTTCGCGAGGTCCGCGATGGCGCGCGGCATGGTCGCGGAGAACATCAGCGTCTGGCGGGGCGAGGGGAGTTCGGCGGCGATCTCGCGGATCGGCTGGATGAACCCCATGTCGAGCATGCGGTCCGCCTCGTCGAGCACGAGCGTCTCGATGAGACGCAGGTCCACGACGCGCTGGTTCATGAGGTCCTGAAGGCGCCCGGGGGTGGCGACGAGCAGGTCGACGCCGCGCGAGAGCGAGCGCTCCTGCTTGGCCTGGCTGACGCCGCCGACCACGACGGTCTCGCGGAGCGTCGTGCCGTCGGAGTACTCGACGAACGAATCGGCGATCTGGGCGGCGAGTTCGCGCGTGGGGGTGAGCACCAGGGCGCGCGGGCCGTTGTACCCCTTGGGCCGCGCGTTGGGGCCGGAGGTCAGCAGGCGGTGGATGGTGGGGAGCAGGAAGGCGGCGGTCTTGCCCGTCCCGGTCTGCGCGACGGCGAGGACATCGCGGCCGGTCATGGCCGGGGCGATGGCTTCGTGCTGAACGGGGGTGGGGGAGGTGTAGCCGCGGCCTTCGAGCGCCCGAAGGATGGGCGCAGCAAGACCGTACGAGGCGAAAGTCGACAAAGCAGAATCTCCGTGCGATTCGCAACGGAGATGCCATGCGAGTCGCTAGTAATGGATTGAATCGAGTCGGTGAAGTCTTGAGGCGTGTGCGACGCCCTCAGACGAATCGGCCTCGCCGCCGTAAAGCGACGAGGCCGCATGGAATTCTTGTGGTTATGCCCTTGCGGGCCGGTCTTTAGCGGTAACCGCCGCGACCACCGCCGCCGCCGCCGAAGCCGCCGCGACCACCGCCGCCGCCGCCGAAGCCGCCGCGACCGCCGCCGCCACCACCGAAGCCGCCGCGGCCGCCGCCGCTCTCGCGCTCGCGAGCCTCGTTGATGTTGAGGGCGCGACCCATGAAGTCCTGCCCGTTGAGGGCGGTCATGGCGGCGTTGGCCTCATCGGCGTTGGGCATCTCGACGAAGCCGAAGCCGCGGGGGCGGCCGGTCTCGCGGTCGTTGATGAGGGCGACATCGCGGACCTCGCCGTGCTGCGAGAACAGCTGGTGAACGTCCGACTGGGAGGCGTCAAAGGGAAGGTTTCCGACATACAGCTTCATGATCGAATCTCTCGGGCCCAGATGGGGTGTGTGCATTCCGAGAGACTTCAGGGCTGAGTCGATATCGGAAGATGTCCCTGCCTCCCCACCGGTGGGAGAGCGCAGGGCGTCCCCGAATAGTAGGCGGCCCGGGGGAGGCCCGGACGCCGGCGGTCCAGCCGGGTCGATACGATGGCCCGATGGCGAAACGGCTCCCCAAACCCGTGCGGTACATGCTCTTCGGGACGCTGGGGCTTTTGCTCGCTCTGCTGGTGGGATTGGGCGTCTTGGCCGCGATCCTTCCGCCAGAGCCGCCCGAGCCGGTGACCATCAACCCACGCGTCTGGCATCGCGCGGCGGCCGGTGAGCGGATCGAGTTCAACGGGTGGACCTTCGAGATGCCCATCAACG
>CAYGLT010000083.1:0-9484 GCA_964350875.1 uncultured Phycisphaeraceae bacterium
GGATCCGGCCCATTTCGGCGCCGGTTTACGCTTGTGTAGATGCATGCGCCGTGGCAGAATGAAGCCCGGAGCGCAGGAGGACCCGCCTTGAAGACGAACACCGCCGCCATCCTGCTCGCGATGATCCCCGCGGCTGCCGCCTCGGCCGCGCCGAGCAATGTCAGCCCTACGAACAAGTTCGCGTGGGGGGAGAATGTCGGGTTCCTGAACTTCCGCGACGCGGGCTCGCCCGTGGGGAATCAGGGCGTCGTCATCGGGACGCGCTACCTCTCGGGCTTCGCGTGGGGCGAGAACATCGGCTTCGTGAACTTCGGCGACGGCACGCCCGTGAACGGCCTGTCCTACGCGAACCTCGACGGCGGCGACTTCGGCGTGAACATCGATCCGAGCACGGGCGACCTGTTCGGCCTCGCGTGGAGCGAGAACACCGGCTGGATCAACTTCGACACGCGCGACACGCTCTCGATCTTCGGCGACCAGGCGCGCGTCGATTTCGACGCGGGACGCCTGCGCGGCTACGCGTGGGGCGAGAACATCGGCTGGATCAACCTCGACAACGGGCAGGTGTTCGTCGGCTTCACCGGGGTTTGCCCGGGCGACACCAACGGCGACGGGGTTGTGAACTTCACCGACCTCAACGCGGTGCTCTCGGCGTTCGGCATGTCGGGCGCCCCGGGATTCACCGGGGGGGATGTCAACGCGGACGGCGTGGTGAACTTCGCCGACCTCAACATCGTGCTGAGCAACTTCGGTCAGTCCTGCTGAATTGTGTCAATCGTTGTTGGCGCGCACTGGCCGCGCGGTATCGTGTCGCGATGCACACACACGACACGACCGGCGCCGGAGAGAACGCACCGCTTTCGCATCGCCGCGCAATGCTCGCGGGCATCGGTGGCCTGGCCGCGGGCGCGATGCTGTCGCGCGGCGCCGTCGCTGGGCCGCTGAACCCGCCGCCCGGTCCGGTGTCGTCGACGCCCGGCCCAGAGCCGCGCACCGTGATCAACCAGACGAACACGCCGGGCAATGGGAGCAACACCTTCGTCATCAGCGAGCCCGGCTCGTACTACCTGGATCGCAACCTGGTTGGCGAATCGGGGAAGAACGGCATCTGGATCGCCGCGAACGATGTGTCGATCGATCTGATGGGGTTCACGCTTCAAGGTGTTTCCGGCTCGCTCGACGGGATCACGAGCCCGACGACGATCCGCAACCCTTCGGTGCGCAACGGGCACATCCGCGGGTGGGGCGTCGACGGCATCTCGATGCTGAGCATCTTCATCGCGGGTGGCGTGTACGAGAATCTGCAATGCGACTTCAACGGCGGCGCGGGCATGCGCGTTCCGTCGGGGAGCGTTGTCACGCGTTGCACGGCGTCGAACAACACGAGCGTCGGTTTCAATGTCGCGTACGGATCGAGTGTTGCGCACTGCGCCGCGTACGAGAACGGCAGCACGGGGTTGCACATCGCCGCTGCGAGCACGGTGATCGGGTGCACGGCCGCGAGCAACGACGGCGCGGGGTTCTCCGTGAGCGGCGAGGGCATGCGCGTCGCCGACTGCGCCTCGTACGGCAACGGGAGCAACGGATACTTCGGCGGTTCGGGCGGTCTTATCGAACGCTGCGTAGCGCGGGACAACACCCTCAACGGGTTCTCCGCGTCGTTCGGCACTGTCATCCGCGATTGCATCGCGACTTTCTGCGACGGCTCGGGGGTGCTGCTCACCAGTTCGGACAACCGCCTCGAAGGGAATCACTTCGAGGCGAACACGATCGGCGTGCAGGTGTTCACGAGCGGCAACTTCATCGTGCGGAACACCTGCGCTGATAACGACACGAACTGGAGCGTCGTGGCGGGCAATGTCTGCTTTGTGGTGAGCGCGGTGACATCCGCCGCGGTGAACGGGAACTCGGGCGGCTCAAGCCCGGGCACGACCAGCCCCTGGGCGAACTTCACCTTCTGAGTCCGGTAGTCGGTTGCTGGGTGTTGTGTGACGGCGATTTCAGATCGTGTTCACGAACACGCCGCGCGGCCGTGCGTACATGTGAGTACGGACGCCGGCATCGCGCGTGCGCGTGCTGGGCGTATGTGTACGGATCGTCCACGCTTTCGCAAGGAGGCACTTCGATGCAACTCACCGTTCAGGGCTCACACATCCGTCCGACCCCCGCGATCATCTCGCACATCCAGCGCAAACTGGGCGTCGCGCTCGGACGCTTGCGCCACCGTGTTCTCGGCGTGTCCGTCACGCTCGACGACGAGAACGGGCCGCGCGGCGGGGTGGACAAGGCGTGCAGGCTCCGCGTGATGCTCGCGGGCGTGCCCGGGCGTCCGGTGGTGATCGAGCAACGGAGCGACGACATCTACAACGCGATCGACGCGGCCTCGAAACGGGCGGCCCGGGCGGTGCATCGCAGCGTCGGCAGGCAGCGCTCGCGGAGACGCGGCTGAGCGCGGCGGCCAGAACGAACGAAGGACCGCGCGGGGAGGGAACCGTGAACCAGACGCGGTCGTAAGGACTTACAACTCAGTTCCCTTCCTTCACACGCCTTTCTCGGTCGCTCGCCGGGGAGGGCGTTTTTCGTCCAAGAGGTCGCCGGCCCGGGCAACGAATCGCGGACATGTGGGTATATAGGGAAGTAGGTGCGATGAGCGAATCAGCGGGTGGGCCGGGGTCGAAAAGACGCCGTAAAGTCCGAGAAGAGCGGCAGATTCCCCTTTCCCGGTGGTTCCAGGGGGATTTTTGTTGCGGATTGGCAAAATCTGCGGTAGTTGTTAATGCGTAGAAGCCCATACCGGGGGTCTGCGTGCGGTCGGCGTTCGTCATCGATCGGCATCAATCATTTCGTCTGGTTCGACTAGTCTCGGGAGACCTCACAGATGCGGAAGCTGAATTTTTCGTGCCGTCTTGCGGCTGGAGTCGCGTTCTCTGCCGGGCTCGCGCTGAGCGCCCAGGCGCTGGCGCAGGGTGGCATCGGCGGCATCGACGCGGATGGCGCCGAGGCTGTTGTGTTCACGGCCGCCGGCGTGCAGGCCGAGCTTCCCGACGGGATGGTGGCCACCCGTCACCGCACCGTCGAGTTCACCTCCCGCGACCTGATCACGAGCCCGCTCGAGAACGAGCGGATCGCGGTCAACCTGTTCGACGACCTCACGCTCACCGCCGTGCGCGACAGCGTTTCTTCGACCGCGATCTCGGACTTCAACTGGACCGGCCGCGTCGCCGAGGACGAGTTCGCCACCGCCACCTTCACCAGCGTCGGCGATGTCATGTACGGCATCATCGACAGCCCGGTGTACGGCAAGTACATCATCCAGAGCGCCAATCAGGGCGATGACTACCTTGTGATCGAGGTCGACACCGAAGGCCTCTCGCCTTGCGGCAACGATGTCGAGCACGACCTGTGGTGGGACGACTCCGCCAACGGCCCGGAGGAGGGTCTCCCCGCGCTGCCCGATTGGCACTTCTCGGGCGAGCCGATGCCCGCTCCCGAGCCCGGCACGCTTGACCCGCGCGGTTCGGAACCCACCACCATCGATGTCCTCGTCGTGTACACACAGGGCGCGCTGACCGCCGTGGGCGGCAACCCCAACTCGATGACGGCCGCCATGCAGGCGTGGGAGAACAACACCAACGCCGCGTACACCAACTCGGGCGTTGATCAGCGCATCCGCATCGTGCACCTCGCGCTCACCGATTACACCGAGTCCATCAGCAACATGGGCACGGACCTGAGCCGCCTGCGCAACAACGGCGACGGTCACATCGACGAAGTTCACGGCCTGCGCAACGAGTACGGCGCCGACCTGGTTCACCTCGTCACCCGCCAGGCCGTCAGCGGCACCTGCGGCATCGCGTATCTGCTCTTCCCGGGCGGCAACTCCGCCACCGGCTTCGGCGTCACCGGCTACTCCTGCGGCTGGTCCACCTTCGCGCACGAACTCGGTCACAACATGGGCTGCGCGCACGACCACAACAACGCCACCTCCGGCTACCGCTGCTACTCCTTCGGCCACCGCACGCCGAACAACCAGTACCGCACGATCATGTCGTACGCTCCCGGCCAGCGCATCAGTTACTTCTCGTCTCCGCTGCTCACCTTCGGCGGGTTCGTCCTCGGCGTCAGCGAGGCCGACGGCTGCGCGAACAACACCGCCGCCGACAACACCCGCTCGATGAATGTCACCAGCGCGGTCGTGTCGAACTTCCGTCAGAGCGTCGTCGGCAACCCGCCGCCGGTTGACTTCGGCGTGGTCGAGCCGACGAACAACGCTGTCGCCGTGCAACTCTCGGGCTATGCCGTCCAGTGGGAGGACTCGCAGTTCGCGGCCACCTACGACTTCACCCTCTCGACCAACAGCGACATGTCCGATCCGATCGTCGAGGCCACCGGCCTGACGATCAACGCGTGGCCTGTCCCCCCGGGCACGCTCGACTACAACACCCAGTACTACTGGGCCGTGCACGCGGTCGGCTTCGGCGGCGAGAACGACATGACCCCGGGCGTCGCCACCTTCCGCACCCGCTTCCAGACCGACCTGAACGCCGACGGCGCCGTCAACTTCTCTGACCTCAACCTTGTGCTTGCGCAGTACGGTCAGAGCGGCAGCAGCCTGATCGGCGACGCGAACAAGGACGGTCAGGTCAACTTCACCGACCTGAACCTCGTGCTCGGCACCTTCGGTCAGACTCAGTAATTCCCACGGCTTGTTTCTAATCGCGAAGCGTTCACGCTCCCGCGAACCAGACGGCGCCCCGGATCGCAAGGTCCGGGGCGTTTTCTCTTTGCTCAGGCGATCCCGTACTCCGCCCAACTCGTGGGCGTCTCGGTGACGCGCACGCGCTCAAGAATGATCCCATCCGGGAACGAGTACGACGCGCCGTCTTTCGGGTCGGTCAGGTCAGCGCGCGATCGGAGCGACTCGGCGAGGCGCTCGAAGATGACGCGCGCCATCACCTCGGTCGTCGGGTCCTCGCCCTCGAACACGATGACGCGATCCCCGCCCGCCGCACGCAACTCGGGGAGTCGCGCATCGTCGCTGTTCACGGCCATCGCGTGGTCGAAGCGTTCGATGAACGACTCGATCGCGAGTTTGATCGTCTTGAAGTCGCAGACCATGTCGCGCTCGTCGAGGGATTCGCTCGAGAGGACGACATCGACCCGCCGCGTGTGCCCGTGGGGGAAGCGGCAGGCGCCCGGGTGCTTGGAGAGCAGGTGCCCGCTCTCGACGGTGAACGATTTGCAGACGCGGTAACGCAACGGGGCGGTCGCTCCGGGTGTGTGATGCTGGCGGACCTCGCGGGCCGCGGGTCAGGTGCCGCGACGGTTGCCGTAGAGGTCGATGTGCAGCCTGGGACAATAGCGCCAGCCGCGCGACAGGCACTCCCGGGCGACCCAGGCCTGCTTGGCGTGGATCTCCTCTGAGGTGCGCCCTTCGGGCATGAGCAGGACATCGGCGGGCGCCCACTGATCGAGCCGCGCGAGGAGGGTTTCGATCTCGTCGAGATCGGCCGCCGCGCAGACCACGAACTTGAGTTGGATGTCGCCGCCGCGTTCGCGCTGGCGCTGGATCATCGCGCGCAGGGCGGGGATGTTCTCCCGCCGCGCCTCGTGCATCGCGTGCTCTTTGGGGAACCGTGCGGCGTCGGGTGCGCTCGTCGAGAGTTTCGGGCTGGCGCTGAGCAGGTCAAAGGGCGCGTCGAAGTCGATCGTCGCGGCGGTCTCGATGGTGATGTGCATGCGCGCTTCGTCGCGCAGGCGTGCGCAGAGGTCGGCGCAGCGCGGGAAGAGCGTCGGTTCGCCGCCCGTGACGACGGCGTGGCGGACGCCCGACCGCTTCGCGTCGTCGATGAGGTCGTCGAGCCTTCGCGTGGCTTTCTCGGGCGACCAACTGGCGTAGGGCGTATCGCACCACGCGCATCGCAGGTTGCACCCGGAGATGCGCACGAACCACGACGGGACCCCCGCGAGTTTCCCCTCGCCCTGCACGCTGACGAAGGTCTCGGCGATGGGGAGCGGGTCGCGCGCTTGCGCGAGGGGCAAGCCCGGTGCGCTCACGCGTCGGCTCCGTCCCACACGCGCGACTTGCGCGGGCGAACACGGATCTCGCCGCGATCGACGAACGCGTACTTTGTGGGGTCGGGGACGCCCGCGGTGACGAAGCCCTCGCGTCGGATCGTGCAGGAATCGCACCGCCCGCACGCGAGGCCCTCGCTGTTGGGGTCGTAGCACGAATGCGTGAGCGAGAAGTCGACGCCCAGCGCGGCGCCGCGCGTGATGATCGCGGCTTTGGAGCAGCCGGCGAGCGGGGTTTCGAGCGTGACGGGTTTGCCCTCGACGCCCGCCTTGGTTCCGAGGGCCGCGGCGCGCTGGAGCGCGCCGATGAACTCGGGGCGGCAATCGGGGTAGCCGCTGTAGTCGACCTCGTTCACCCCGATGTACACGGCTTCGGCGCCCTGGGCCTCGGCAAGGCCGATCGCGAGGGAGAGGAAGACCATGTTGCGCGCCGGGACATAGGTGACGGGGATCTCGGCCGGGCCGCCCGGGCCGGCGTGCTCGCGGTCTTTGGGAACGGGTGTGTCGCTGGTGAGCGCCGAGCCCCCGATGGCGCGCAGGTCGATCTGAACGGTGGTGTGGGAGGCGGCCTCAAGGTGCTGGGCGACGCGGGTTGCGGCTTCGAGTTCGCGTCGGTGCCGCTGGCCGTAGTCGATGCTGATCGCGTGCCCTTCGAGGTTTCGCTCGCGCACGGCGACGGCCAGCGCCACGGCGCTGTCGAGCCCCCCCGAAAGCAGCACTATCGCCTTGCCGGCCATGCCCCAGTGTATGCGAATTCGATGATCCCACAACAAAAAACCGGAATTCCGGCGCTTCAGGGAAGAATCCGCGGCTCGGGCGCGTTCTGGGACTGGGCCGGGAAACCGGCTCTTTCCAGACCCCCACGAGAGCCGGCGGCGCGTCTTCGCGATGCGCCGTCGGTTGTTTTTGCGCTCACTCGCCCTCGGGAGCGGCCTTCTCGAACACCAGGGCGGTGTCGGCGGAGAGTTTCTCGACCCGCGTGGCCTTCCAGCCTTTGAGCATGCCGTCCTCCTCGTCGTACTCGACGCGGAAGGTCAGCGAGACCACATCGCCCACGGCGATCCCTTCGAGGACGCTCTCGGAGGCGGGCGGGAACTCCATGACCATCGCGTTCATGCCCACCGGGGCTTGGTCGTAGTTCTTCTTCCACTCGGGGATGGGCTCGTGGTGGACGCGGAACGAGGTTGTGGGCTTGCCCGCCTCGGGGAGTTGCGCCACCCGGCCGCGCACGGTGTAGTTGGCGACCTTCGCATCCGAATCGACCTCGGCGGCGGAGTCGGAGGACTCGTGGCCGCACGCGGCGAGGAGGGGGAGCGACGCCGCGCCGGTCAGCAGGCCCGCGGCGAGGAGGAACGATCGGGAGGTCTGCGTCATGGCTGAGGGTAGGCGGGGGTGGAGAAAAACAAAGACTCCCGGCTTTCACCGGGAGTCTGATCTCTTCTCTGCTTGCCGGAAAGTTGGCTCAGGCCTTCTCGATCTTCACGCAACCGGAGACGGCGTTGAGTTCGCCGGCCATCTGGGGGAAGAAGGGCATGGTCCAGGACTCGCCGCGCTCGGGGCGGACGATCTTGGAAGCGTGGACGCGCTTGGCCCAGGGGCGACCGCCGCGGTTGCGGTAGATCAGGTTCTGGTCGCGCTCCTTGTGGGAACGCTTGAGGGCGCGGGTGTTGTCGGGATCGAGGCGCATGAGGCGCGCGATCGTGTACTCGGCGCCCTTGGAGGGCGGCATCGAGGTGACCGTGCACTTCAGATTCTGGCCGGCGGTGAAGGAAGTTGCCGTGAAAGTCGTGTCGGCCATGTGGCGCCTCGCGAGGGTCGCCCCGGCCCCGGAATGCGTCCGGAAGCGGGGAAACGGGGATATCTGGGGGTCTAGCGGACTCGGCAGCGCGCAGCCCACCTGCGCCCTCGCCGCGAATCCGAGCGGGACTGTAGCCCTCCCGGCCGCGTTGTCTAGACTTCCCTATGAGTGAGAACACCCCCGGGGCTGCCAATGCCGGCGGCCAGAATCCGACTCCCTTCAAGTACGACGGCTCCAAGCCCCATCTGGCCCACCCCCGGCTCCGCCCGATCCGCGGTTTCGGGGCCCAGCGCGAGGGTCAGCAACTCCTCGGCCTGGCCGACGCCCGCCAGATCTCCGAGAAGATCGTCTTCACCGCCCCGGCGGCCCAGTTCATCCTCCCCCACCTCGACGGGGCCAACGACCTCGACACCATCGTGACGAAGGTCAACGAGCATGTCGCCGCCGCCGCCGCCAAGCAGGGCGCCAAGGCGCAGGGCAGGCTCGAGCGCCAGTTCCTTGAGCAATTCGTCGCCCAACTCGACGACGCGGGCCTGCTCGAAGGCCCCTCGTTCGACGCCCTCCTCACCAAGGTGCGCGAGCAGTTCGAGAGCCAGCCCAACCTCCCGCCCAGCGTGACGGCGAACTTCGCCGACGCCCTCGCCGCGCAGGAACTGGGCGAGGAAGCGTCCGAGTCCGCCAAGGCCGAGATCGGCGGGACGAAGATGCGCGAGCAGTTCGACAAGTGGATCGACGAAGCGCTCAAGAGCGCCGAGCAGCCCTCGTTCGACTCGCTCCCCGCCGCCGTCATCGCGCCGCACCTCGACTACGGCCGCGGGTGGATGAACTACGCGAATGTCTACGGCCGCATGCGCGTCGTGGATAAGCCCGACCGGATCATCATCCTCGGGACCAACCACTTCGGTTCGGGAACGGGCGTGGTCGGCTGTGACAAGGGCTTCGAGACGCCCCTCGGCGTGTCGCCGCTCGCGGATGATGTGCTCGCGTCGCTCCGTCGCCGCCTGGGCGAAGACGGCGAGCGCCGCTTCCTCAAGGACAAGTACGACCACGAGCGCGAGCACTCGATCGAACTCCAGATCGGCTGGATCCAGCATGTCTTCGGCCCCCAGCCGGGCGATGTCGACGGCAAGCACATCCCCGTGTTCGCCGCGCTCGTGCACGACCCCGCGCGCAACAGCGGCCAGTCGTACGACGACACCGGGCTCGCCTTCGAGCCGTTCGTCGAAGCGCTGAAGGAAACCATCAAGGAACTCCCGGGCAAGACGCTCGTGATCTCCTCGGCCGACCTCTCGCATGTCGGCCCGGCGTTCGGCGACAAGGCGCCGCTCCACGGCGACGACAAGACCAACCCCCAGGGCGTCGCCGCGCGCAATTCCGCGGTTCAGCACGATCAGGCGATGGTGAAGATGATCGCCGACGCCAAGCCCGATGATCTCATCGCGAGCATGGCGTGGCAGGGCAACCCCACGCGCTGGTGCTCGGTCGGGAACATCACCGCGGCGCTGAAGGCCGTGGACGCCAAGCCCGAGCGCATGAAGGTGCTGAACTACATCGCGGCGATGGACCAGCAGGGCATGGCCATGGTGTCGTGCATCTCGGCCGCGGTGGTGT
>CAYGLT010000084.1:0-2667 GCA_964350875.1 uncultured Phycisphaeraceae bacterium
GTCGACGCGTTCCTCGCGATGTTCGACGAGCCGGCTCGCGACATCCCGCTCCGCGATTACCTGCTCGCAACCGTCGAGGTGTCGGCGAACATCGACTTGCGCCATTTTTCGCGGGAGGTGCGCGCCCCGTCGGAATTGCTGCAGACATCGATCGACGCTTTTTCGTACCCCTCGCCGCGCGAGATCGCGGAGCGCCGAGTCCGCGAGGTGCAGGATGCCGCCGAGTTCGTCGATCTGCCGACAGCGGACCTCGTGTCGCGCGGCCTGCCCAAAGATTACCTCCTCGCGCACGAAGCGTTCTACATTTCGCGCGCGGTAAAGGATCGTGCCGCCGCCCTCTGCGCCCGCGCCGCGACGCGCATCATTCTCCTGCTCGAACGCCATCACGCATTGACTGGCGAGTGGCCCGCGTCGCTCGAAGACATCATGCCGCGCGAGGACACCCTCGATCCCAACACGCTCACACCCTTCGTGTACACGCTGACGCCCGACGGCCCGTTCCCCTTCTCGCTGTCTGCGCCGCCCGAAGCCGCTTTCGTCCGCGAAGAAGAACGCGATTTCACGAAGCCGCGCCCGCCTTTCCCCGTACAGAGCAGGGGGCGGCAACCGCCGAGGTGAGGAAAGGGGCCGGAAATGGCGCAACGCGGCGAACGCAGACAACGCACCACGGGGGTGTTCTCCCGTCGCGGGCTCGCGCTCGTTTCGCTGGGCGTCGTCGCGCTCGCCGGCGCGGGGGGCGGCGCCTGGCAATGGTGGTTCGGCCTGCCGCCCGAGATCGACGGCCCGGCGACGATGAACCGCATATCAGCAGAACGGTTCGGCGACCTCGCGTACGACAGCCCGGACAACGCCGTCGTGCATTACCGCACGCTGTTCGTCGATGTGCTCGGTCTGCCGGGCGCGCCGCAGAACTGGTATCACGAGGACGCGGGCAATTCGTTGCTCAGGCAATGGCAGGCCGCGCGCCGCGACAGCCGCCTCTCGAACCTCATCATGGGCGACTGGGACGACCCGCGGCAGGACAAGGGCAAGCGCCTGCTCGCGCAGTTGCGCCCGATCCTCGACCCGCTCGACCGCGCGGCCGACGCGCGAGGCTTCCGTCCCCGATATTCCGCGTCGAGCGACATCTTCAACCCCGACGACTCGGGCGGGCCGATCGGCCCCATCGACATCACGCTCTCGCATCTCGGGCTCTTCCGCTCGATCAACGAACTCAACACCATCTTCCTGCGCGCCGCCGCGAACGACGACGACTGGACGGGAGTCACCCGCCGCGTGCGCACGGGCATGCGTCATGCGCGGCACACGGCCTGCGAACCGTTCTTCATCTCCACCATGGTCGCTATTTCAATCGAACACACCACGCTTCAGGAACTCCGCTTCACGATCAACGAGCACGACATCCCCGCCGACGCGTGCGACGCGATGATCGACGAACTCGAGCGTGCGCCGGCCCACGACATGTCGTATTCGCTCGAGACCGAACGCCTCGCGTACCCGTCCGCGATCCGCTACACCTACCTGGGCGAGTCGCGCGACTTCTTCACGCCCGAATACTGGCGTGCGGTCGTGGAGAACCCGCCGCCGCGCCTCGCGCTGCGCGACGGCCGGAGGTTCCACGCCGAGATGGAGGCGTACATCGCGCTCCCTCATGCGCAGCGCACCTCCCAGCCGATCCCCGACGCGGGGACCGCGGCGTACTTTCTCCCGGCGTTCTCACGGGTGATCGATCAGTTCGAGACCGTCGCCGCCCAGCGTGCCGCGACGATCGTGCTGCTGCGCCTCGAACGCTTCCACGCGATGAACGGCCGCTGGCCCGCCACGCTCACGGAAGCGATGACCCCCGAGCAGGCGACCGACCCCGTCACCGGCGCGCCGTTCATCTACCTCGTCGGGTCCGACGGGCTGAGCCCGCCGATCGATGACGAGAACGAGGAGGCGTACCTGCCCTCGGATCTCGCGCTCGCGCGGACACGCGGCCTCACCTTCGAGCGCACCTCTGAAACCGTCGGGCCCGGCTGGCCCTTCACCCTGCTCGCTCCGGCCGAGGCGATGTTCGTGAGAGACCCCGAGTTCACCACCCGACGCGGCGTGATCTGGGAACCGCCCGTGCGCGATTTCTCGCTGAGGTGATACAACATCGGGATGACCGACGCTCCCACTATCTTTGCCGTATTCACAGCGAGCTTGGCATGAGATCTGATATTCAGCGCATCGTGCAAGAAGAGATGTCAGAAGTGGTTTTCATCCACGACTATCTCGAACTCCGCTTTCATGGCAAGATCATCAGAGCATTGGCGATGCCGACGATCGAAATCGATGGCCGTGTCTACCAGCTGCCGTTTCCCGGATCGAGAGACGCGCTTTGCTCGCTCATCGACCATAGTGCTGTTGAAGTCATTGTTCGTGATGGAGAGCAGATCATGATCCGCTTCGAGAACAATGCCGTTGTCACGATACCGCTGCATCCGACGGCAGATTACGACGGGCCGGAGTACGCGCATTTCCTACTGGACGAGCGATCGCCGTTGGAAATCTGGTAACCGAAGATCATGCGCAGATGTACGCAGGCTCGGTCGCTGGACTAGCGCCCCTTGCCCATGCGCTCCGCCACGCGGAACGCGAGTTCCATCGCCTGGTGGTAGTTCAGCCGCGGATCGCAGAACG
>CAYGLT010000084.1:2767-4594 GCA_964350875.1 uncultured Phycisphaeraceae bacterium
ACGCGGAACGCGAGTTCCATCGCCTGGTGGTAGTTCAGCCGCGGATCGCAGAACGACGCGTAGTTCTTCGTCAGGTCGTCCTCGGTGATGCCGCCCGCGCCGCCCACGCACTCGGTGACATCGTCGCCCGTGAGTTCGAAGTGCACGCCCGCGAGCGGGACGCCCAGGTTGTTGTGCACCTCGAACGCGCCCTCCAACTCGGCGACGATGTCGTCGAACGAGCGAGTCTTCATGCCGCTCGAGGTGGTCATCGCGTTGCCGTGCATCGGATCGCAGAGCCACAGGGCGCTCTCGCCGCTGTCACGCACGGCCTCGACGAGCGGGGGCAGACTGGTCGCGACCTTCCCGGCGCCCATGCGCGCGATGAACGCGAGGCGGCCCGGCTCGGCCTTGGGGTTGAGCGCGCGGGCGAGCGCGATCGCGTCGTCGGGCGTGCTCTTCGGACCGAGTTTCACCCCGATGGGGTTGCCGATCCCCCGGAAGAACTCGATGTGTGCGCCGTCGAGGTGGCGCGTGCGCTCGCCCACCCACGGCATGTGGGTGGAAAGGTCGTAGTAGCGATCGCGGCGCGGCGGGACGCGCGTCATGGCCGCCTCGTACTCGAGGAGCAGGCCCTCGTGGCTCGTGAAGAACTCGACGCGCGAGAGTTCGTGGACCTCGCCCTCGCCGATGGCCTCCATAAAGCGCAGCGCGTGGCCCAGGTCGTCGCGCATCACCTCGTACCGTGCGCGCAGGTCGGGCGGCATGGCCGCGTGCCCGAAGAAGGAAAGGTCCCAGTACTCGGGATGGTGCGCGTCGGCGAAGCCGCCCTCGGTGAGGGCGCGGATGAAGTTCAGCGTCAGCGCGGCGTGCTGGTGGCCCGACACGAGCAGCCCCGGGTCGGGCGTGCGCGCGTCGGCCGAGAACTCGGCGCGGTTGACGAGGTCCCCGAAATAACTGGGCAGCGTGACCGAGGCGCCGCTCGCGTCGGTGCGGGTCTCGGTGAGACTCGAGCGGGGCTTGGCGTACTGGCCGGCGAAGCGGCCGACGCGCACGACGGGCTTCTTCCCGCCGTGGACCAGCACGAGCGACATCTGAAGGAGGATCTTGAGTTTGTTGGTGATGACGCCCGGGGTGCAATCGGCGAAGGCCTCGGCGCAGTCGCCGCCCATAAGGACGAAGCGTTTGCCCGCCTGAGCGTCGGCGAGGAAGCCCTTGAGCCGCTCGATCTCCCACGAAGTGACCAGCGGCGGGAGTGCGCGGAGTTTGGCGACGGCCGCGTCGAGCCCGGCGCGGTCTTCGTACGCGGGGCCCTGGGGCTGGGGCTTCGTGCGCCAACTCTCGGGGGTCCAGTCGGTGACGGAATGGTGCGTTGCGCGGTCGTTCATCGTGAAGTGCTGCCTTGTTCGTCGGGGAGCAGGCGGCCGAACTGTATGGAAGCGCGCTGTCGGCGACGAACTTCGGGTCATCGAAGGACGCCCGACGCGCCGCATGAGTGAGATTTTTGATCTTTTTCGTGTGAAAGTCCCTCAAGATTTATGTTCGGGCTTGGGAAGTCCGATCGGGGAGGTCAGACCGGCGTTATCCGGCTCAACGCGAGCCGGGCGCCCGCTCGACCCCTGGCACAGGGTGGGTCGGGCATACACCCACGGGATGTCGCCGCGCACTTCCTTTCCAGCGCACACACACGGCAAGCCCATTCCTGATTCGGAGTCTCGGACAATGCCCACGACCACTCGCAGAACCACCGGCCGCAAGACCTCGACCCGCAAACCGGCTCGCAAGACCGCCCGCAAGTCGACGGCTCGCAAGACCACCGCGAAGGCCAAGACCGGCGCCCGCAAGACC
>CAYGLT010000084.1:4694-9104 GCA_964350875.1 uncultured Phycisphaeraceae bacterium
CTGCAGGCCGAACGCGTGCGCCAACTCAAGGAACTCCTCCTCGCCGAGCACGGCGAGGAGGGCGTCGATGTCTTCCAGTTCGACGCGGGTTCCGCCAGCGTGGCCGAGGTCCTGGACGAGTGCCGCTCGTTCGACCTGATGCAGCGCCACAAACTCGTCGTCGTCGAGAACGCCGACAAACTCGTCGCGGGGGACAACCGTCCGCTGGTCGAGCGCTACGCCGCGTCGCCCGCCGACAACGCGACGCTTGCGCTGAAAGCCGGCAAGTGGAACCGGGGCAACCTCGACAAACTCATCGAGAAGGTCGGCGTGATCGTGAAGTGCGAGCCGCCCTCGCCCCAGCAGGCGGTCGGCTGGGCCGGCGCGCGGGCGAAGAAGCGCCACAACGCCGACATCGACCGCGACGCCGCCGTCGCGCTGGTCGATCGCGTGGGCGCCGATCTCGGGCGCATCGACAGCGAACTGGCGAAACTCGCGTCGGCCGCGCCGGGCGAGAAAGGCGAATCGCCGCGCATCACGGTCGATCTCGTGCACGAACTCGTCGGCCGCACGCGCGAGGACGAGGTGTGGTCGATCCAGGCGGCCATCGCGACGGGCGACCCCGCCGTGGCGCTGGGCGCCGTGCGCGACGCGATCCGCGTGGCGCGCCACCCCGAGACGCTCGTCGCGTTCGCCTGCGTCGATCTCGCGAAGAAACTCCACGCCCTGTCGGCGCTGCTCAATCAGGGCGTGCCCCCGTTCCCCGCGGCCAAGCGGGCGGGGTTCTGGAAGGACGCCGACGCGTTCGTTCCCCTCGCCCGACGCGCGTCGCCCGCGGCCCTCGCCGACGCGCTCTCCCAGGCGATCGAACTCGACCGGCGGAGCAAGACTGGTCTCTCGGACCCCGAATCCGCCTGTGAGCGCATGGCCGTTCGGCTCTCGACGCTCGCCTGACCCACCCCGGGCGACCACCGGAATACGGCGTTCTTGCGCGTTGACGCGCAGTTCCTGCGACTCCGGCGCGGGTCTGGCCGATGGTGAAGTCATGGCTACCCGCAATGCGCTGTCGTTCGCTGTTCGCCGCGCCGCCGCCCTCGCCCTCGCCGCGGGCACGGCGCTGACCCTCGCCGCCTGCGCCTCCTCGGGCGCGAGCGATCAGACCGCCGGGTCGCCGAACGCCGAGCCCTCGCGCGACGATCTGGCCGCGGCCATCGCCGAGGACACGCAGGCCTTGCAGGAGTGGTTCGATCAGGGCGCGCAGCAGGCGAGCATGCAGCGCGACGCCGAGCGACTCGGCAGCGAGTCGCCGCGCATCCCCCCGATGCAGCCCGAACCGATCATCGACGACTCGGTGGCCGTCCTCCCCGCCAACGCGGGCGTCGACCTCGACGAGGAGCAGCCCGTCGAGATGGAAGTCGCGATCGCCGTGCCCGAGGACCTCACGCCCCCGCCCCCCGCCGAGCCGGAGCCGACCCGCGAGCAGCGCATCGAGCGCTTGGCGACCGAACTCGCCGCCCGTCTGCGCGAGCAGGCCGAGGCGGGCGATCAGCCCCTGCAGGCCCTCGCCGCGCTGGCCGCGATCGAACTCATCCAGCCGGGGGTGTACGAGAACCCCGCCGCCGCCGAACTGCTGACCAGCGGCGAGCGCGACACCCTCAACCTGTGGCGCGACATGCTCCGCTACGCCGGGCGCTCCCTCGCCGAGACCGATTCGTCGGGCACGCTCCTGCGCTCGATCCGCGCCGCGAGTGAACAGGCCCGCGACCTCGCGACGCTGGAACTCACCAAGGTGGCCCTCTGCGCACGGGTGGACGGCTTCGGCCAGTACATCGAACTCGACAACTCCAAGATGCTCGCAGGCAGGCCCCACCGCGTCGGGCTCTATGTCGAGGTGGACGGCTTCGGTGCGCGCCCCGGGAGCGACGACAGCGGCCTGCCCGCTTACGGCGTGGAACTCACCCGCGAACTCTCGCTCTACCACGACGCCGACGGCCTGCTCGCCTGGCGCCGTCCGGGTGTGGACATCACCGACTCCTCGCTCAACCGCCGGCGCGACTTCTTCTTCTCGGAAGTCATCGACCTGCCCCAGACGCTGACCGTCGGCTCATACCGGCTCAAGGTGACCGTGACCGATCGCGTCACGGGCGCCGTCGCCGAGTCGATCGTCCCGATCGACATCGTGGCCGACGCCCGCCTGACCCGCGGCGGGGACCGCTGAGCAAGGGACAATCGGACGGCCGCGACCCGGCCTCCCCCGGCCCCTCCGCTTGACCTTCCCAGTACAATCCAAGTTCGCCCGGGCGAGGGTGTTCCCCGCCATCGGGCCGACAATCCGACCACGCACGGGCCCTCGGGGCCGCGGCGCATCGTGGTCCGGCGCGCCGCCCTCTGCCCGTTCAGATCGATGGGAGAAGCGCCGCCATGTCCTACTCCACGACCGACATCCGCAACATTGCCCTCGCGGGGCACGCCTTCGTGGGCAAGACGACCCTCGTTGAGCGGCTCCTCAACCACAAGGGCCTGACCGGACGCATGGGGCAGGTCGAGGAAGGCAACACCGTCGCCGACTTCGAGGACGAAGAGAAGCACCACAAGCACTCGCTCTCCCCCGCCGTCGTCCACCTCGAGCACGAGGGGCGCCAGATCAACCTGATCGACACGCCGGGCTACCCCGACTTCGCGGGCGTCGCGATGGCCTGCTTCCCCGCGGTCGAAACCGTCGCCATCGTCATCGACGCCTTGGCGGGCATCCAGATGAACACCCGCCGCATGTTCCGCACGGCCAAGGAGCGCAAACTCCCCACCATGCTGATCATCAACAAGATCGATCAGCCCGGGGTCGATCTCCAGGCGCTGCGCGAGCACCTCGTCGAGGCGTTCGGCAGCGAGTGCGTCGCCGTCAACAAGCCGTGCAAGAACGGGACCGATGTCGTCGATCTCCTCGAAACCAAAACGGGCGAGACCGACATGGGCACCGTCGAGGAATCGCGCACGCGCCTGCTCGACCAGATCGCCGAGGTCGACGACACGCTCGCCGAGAAGTACCTCGAAGACCCCGAGTCGATCACCGCCGACCAGTGGCACGATGCGCTCATCAAGGCCCTGCGCGAGGCGCACCTCGTCCCCATCGTGTACTGCTCCGCCAAGACGGGCGTGGGCATCGACGACCTCCTGCACATCTTCGCGAATGTGTGCCCCAACCCGCTCGAGGGCAACCCCCGCCCGTTCCTGATGACCACCGACGACGGCGAGGAGGAGGCCTTCGCCGCGACGCACAAGCCCGACGGGCATGTCATCGCGCATGTGTTCCGCATCGCCGCCGACGCGTTCGTGGGCAAGGTCGCGTACTTCCGCGTGCATCAGGGCACGATCAAGCACGGCGACAACCTGCTCGTCGATCGCTCCACGAAGAAAGTCCGCATCGCGCACATCCATCGCCCGTTCGGCAAAGACCTCAAGGAGGTCCAGCAGGCCATCCCGGGCGACATCGCGTGCGTGACCAAGATCGACGAGATCCACTACGGCAGCGTGCTGCACGATCACCCCGAGGAAGCGGGCCTGCACCTCAAGCCGCTCGACCTGCCCAAGCCGATGCAGGGCCTCGCGATCGTCGCGCACTCGCGCAACGACGAAACCAAAATCGGCGCTGCGCTCCAGAAACTCACCGAGAGCGACCCAACCTTCATCGTCGAGCGCGTGGCCGCGACGGGCGAGACCGTCGCGCGCGGCATGGGCGAACTGCACCTGCGCATCATGTTCGAGAAACTCAAGAACCGCTTCGGCGTCGAGGTCGACACCCACCCGCCCAAGGTCGCGTACAAAGAAACGATCATGGCCAAGGCCGAGGGCCACCACCGCCACAAGAAGCAGACCGGCGGCGCCGGCCAGTTCGGCGAGGTCTTCCTGCGCGTCGAGCCCATCCAGGGAACCGAGGAAGAGTTCGAGTTCGTCGACGACACCTTCGGGGGGAGCGTGCCCAAGCAGTTCCTCCCCGCGATCGAAAAAGGCGTGCGCGGCGTGCTCGCGAGCGGCGCCTTCGCCGGCTACCCCATGACGCGCGTGCGCGTCAGCGTCTACGACGGGAAGTACCACCCCGTGGACAGCAAGGAAGTTGCGTTCGTCACCGCGGGCAAGCGCGCGTTCATCGACGCCGTCGCGAAAGCCAAGCCCGCGCTGCTCGAGCCGTTCGTCGATCTTGAGGTCAGCGTCCCCGCCGACAAGATGGGCGACATCACCAGCGACCTGATCGGCAAGCGCGGCCGCGTGCTCACGACAGACATGGCGCCCGGCGATATGTGCATGATCAAGGCGACCGCGCCGCTCTCAGAACTCGACAACTACGCGGGTCGGCTCAAGAGCATGACCGGAGGCGTCGGCTCGTTCGTGATGGAGTACAGCCACGACGAAGTCGCCCCGCCGCAGGTCCAGCAG
>CAYGLT010000085.1:0-9088 GCA_964350875.1 uncultured Phycisphaeraceae bacterium
GCGACGGCCAGCGCCTCGAGCGCGCCTTGGGCGGCGGGCGTTACCGGCTGGTCGCCTGAGTCACCGCCTCGCGCACACGCCGCGCGACCCCCTCAACATCGCCCACCTCTCCATCAACCTCCGCGTCGCACAGCGCGCGGTAGATCGGGTCGCGCACGCGCAGCAACTCGCCGAGTTCGTCCACGGGGTTCGCCCCGGTCACGCTCGGTCGGTTCGTGTCGCGCTCGAGTGTCGAGCGCAGCCGTGACTCCAGCGTCGCCAGCGCGCAGCGCAGGTACACCACGAACGCGCGGCTATCGTCCCGCGCCGCGTCGATCACCTCCGCCGCGCCGGGCGCCGTCGGCGCGCCCCCTCCGAGGGCGATCACGAGCGACCTCTCCGTTTCGTCATCGAGCAACGCGGCCAGCGTGCGCGTCTCCGCCTCCCGGAAGGCGGGTTGGCCGACCGATTCCCACATCGACGCGACGGTGCTGTACCCTTCCCGCGCCAGGACCTCGGCGTCGAGGTCCACGAACCGCGCGCCACGATCCCGCGCCACCAGCGCGCCCACGCTGGACTTCCCGCACCCCCGCATGCCGATGAGCAGGATCGCCTTCATCGCGGCAGGATACTCGCACGGAATCGACGCCGCGCCCGACCCAACCATCACTCGATGAGCCCTTCGCCCAATCGCATCCCGATCGCCAGACGCCTCGGCCTCCTCGTCGAGCACGCGCAGCGCCCCTTTGCGCGGCGGATCGAGAACCCCTCGTTCTCGATCGACACCGCGACGCTCAACGCCGAACTCCGCCGCATGCGCGACGAGCCCGTCGCACTCGAGCGCCCGGTGGTCGTCGTCTCGGGATGGCGCGCGCCGGCCACCGCGCCGCGGCTCACATCCTCGCGTCTCGCCGGACTCACCAGCCATCGCAAGAGCGACTTCATTCCTGTCGCGCTCATGACCGCGCCCTCGCTCGTCGGCGCCGCGAACGCGCTCATCGACGCCGTCGCGAACGCCACCGGCGCCGATCACGCCTCGCTCCCCGAGGTCGATGTCGTCGCCGTGTCGATGGGGGGGCTGGCGTCGCGTCTCGCGGCCGCGCCGCGCGACTCCCTCGGTGCGTGCGGCGAAGGGCTCCGCCCTCAACCCCTGCGCATCGCGCGGCTGTTCACGCTCGCGACGCCTCACCGGGGGGCATCGCTCGCCGAGATCGTCGCGATCGACACCTGCGCGAGGGAGATGCGCCCGGGCAACCCGGTATTCCAAGCGATGGACGAGTCGCTGGCCGCGCACCCGATCGAGATCGTCCCCTACACGCGATTGCGCGACGGGATGGTCGGCGCGCAGAACACCGCGCCGCCCGGCGAGAACCCGATCTGGATCGACGCGCCGCCCGTGCTCGCGCACCTCGCGATCACGACGGACAAGCGCATCATGCTCGACATCGCGCTGCGCCTGCGCGGCGAGACACCGATAGCGTCGCGGGGCGCGCCGCCGCCGAGGCAGTGACAGATCACCTGAAAGTGGATCGACTTCAGACCGCGCCGGCGCCGCCGGGGTTGAGCCCGCTGTGGCGGATCACGCGGCCGGTGTCGATGTAGATGATGTCCTCGCAGACCGTGCCCAGCAGGTCGCTGATGCGCTCGAGTTCGCGGCTGGCGCGGAACGCGAGCATGGCGGCGCGGGCGGAGATGCGGCCGTTCTCGTCGTCCGCTTCGATCTCCTCGAAGGCCTTCTTCGCGAGGGCGTCGAGGGTCGCGTCGCCGCGGATCAGCGCGATCGCCGCGGTGGCGTCGAGGCGCTGGAGCGCGCGGAGCGCCTCGTGCGCGCGGGGCATGACGCGGTCGGCCATCTCGAGCAGCGAGGGCTGCCAGGTGACCGGCTCGGGGGTGTCGCCCTCGCGGTCGAGGTAGAGCACGGCCTTGCACAGACCGCTGGCGTGGTCGGCGATGCGCTCGAGTTCGGTGTTGATCTTGAGCATGGCCATCAGGCGGCGGAGGTCGCGCGCCACCGGCTGGTGGGTCGCGATCAGGCGCATGGCCTCTTCCTCGATGCGCAGTTCCTCGGCGTCGACCTCGTCGTCGCCCTTGCGCACCTCGCTCGCGGCGCTGCGGTCGAGATTCTTGAACGCCTGGATCGCGTTCTCGACCTGCCGGACCGCCAGCGCGCCCTCGTTGAGGAGGCGGCGGTACAGCGAATCGAGCGCGTCGTCGAAGTCGGTGTGCTTGCCCGGCATCGGGTGATGGACGGGGGGCGGGACCTTGCTGGCCATTTGCGACTTGTCCTTCCGGCCCGTGAAGGGCACGACCAATGAGAGCAGCATGCCCCCGATATCGGCGAGTTCGCCCGAGAACATGACCCGTCTCGGGACCTGATCGGGAGTGTACGCGGATCTTCACAAACCGGACTTCGGTCGCCCAGTCTCAACCGAATCTTCATGCTGAGGCCGCTTTGGGTCGTTTCTCAGTCCGATAGCCCGTCAGCGCCCTCCGGCGGGTGCACGGACGCCTCAATCTCCGCGAGCCGCTCGGGGTTGTTCATCCCCTCGGGCCCGTAGAACGAGCGGATCTCCCCGAGCGTCGCCCGCGCGGCCGGGTGCCCGGGCCCGACGGCCGCGACAATGATCTCGAGCGACCGGAGGAACGCTGTCTCCGCCTCGTCGTACCTCTCCAGACCGCGGAGCGACTTTCCGAGGCCGCCGTAGAGCATTCCGGCGAGGAGGGAGTCGTCGCCGCGGGCCGCGATGAGGGTCGACAGGGCCTCGCGAAGGATCGCTTCCGCTTCATCGTGATGCCCCGTGCGCACCAGCATGTTCCCGAGGTTGCTCGCGCTCGAAAGGGTGTCGTCGTGCGCGTCGCCGAACGCGCGGCGCTGCGTTTCCAGCACCTCCCGCGCGATCCGTTCCGCTTCGTCGAGTTCGCCGATCGCCTCGAGCGCGACCGCCTCGTTGCTCCTCAGCGTGAGCGTGGCGCGATGCTCAGGTCCGAAGACTCGCTCCGCCGAGGCCGCGGCCCGGGCGTACATGGCCGCCGCCTCCTCGTTCCTGTCGAGCCGGCGCAGCGCCACGCCCGTGGTGTTGCGCACTCCGATCGTGTCCGGGTGGTCCTCTCCGTGCTCCGCGAGAACTTCGTCGAGCCGCACGCGGAGCAACTCCAGAGCCTCCTCGTGCCTGCCCTGCATCGCGATGACGACGGGAAGGAACGTGCGCGCGTCGAGGGTGACGGGGCCCGAATCGCTGCGGCGCTGCGCGTCAATCAGGTCGCGCAGACGCGCTTCCGCCCCCGCGAAGTCGCCGGTCTCGAGCGTGATCAGCGCGAGCGACTCCAGCGCGCCGAGCCGCTCTTTCGCCTTCCAGGTCGCGTCGGGCGCCGCGTCCAGTCTGGTCATCGCGCGATCGAGGGACGCCCTCGCTTCGTCGTATCGGCTTTGGTCGGTGCGCAGCATCGCCAGCCCGCGCAGCGCGCGGACGGCTTCTTCATCCCCCACAGGCTCGCCCGATTCGATGATCCCGAGCGCACGCTCGTACTGCGCGTCCGACGCGTCGAATGTGCTGATCGAGCGGTATGCCCCGCCGATCGTCGACCGGAGCGCGACCTGCGCCGTCGGGGACAGTCCCTCTCGCTCGTCCAGACGCGCGACGGCGTTGTCGAGCGTCTCGCGCAGGAGCGCCGTGTCGCGGCCGCGCGCATTCGTCGGGTCGATAGACCCGAAAATGTCGCGCATGAACTCGACGACGGCCGCCGACTCCGCCGCCCGCTGCTCGGCGACCTGCCGTTGCGCGGCCTCTTTCGTGCGTGCACGC
Organism: uncultured Phycisphaeraceae bacterium; assembly: GCA_964350875.1. Taxonomy (GTDB): domain Bacteria; phylum Planctomycetota; class Phycisphaerae; order Phycisphaerales; family UBA1924; genus JAHBXC01. The sequence goes on from CAYGLT010000085.1 coordinate 3,783, forward strand.
TCCGTCGCACGCTGGCTCAGAACCGAGACGACCAGCGCTCCGACGATCGCGAGGAGCGCGAGCGCGGCAGCGGTCGATTCCAGCGGCCTTCGCCCGACGAACTTTGCGACCGTGTACGCGATGCTTGGCGGTCGCGCTGTTATGGGCAGCCCGTCGAGGTGACGCCGGATGTCGTCCGCGAGCGATCGCGCGGAAAGATACCGCTCGCGCGGATCGGCGCGGAGCGCCTTGAGCACAATCGTGTCGATGTCGCCGCGGAGCGACCTCGCGAGCCTCGCCGGGTCGGCGTCGCGCTCCACGATGCGACTCGGTTTGGTCGGGTGGTCGCGACGCGTCGCTTCCTCCGACGCGGTCGTCGCGTCGTCGAAGGGGCGCTTCCCGGTGAGCATCACGCAGAGCACGAGCCCGAGCGAGTACACATCGGTCGCGGTCGTCACCCGCTCGCCCCGGAGTTGTTCCGGGCTCGCGAACTGCGGCGTGAGCAACCGGAGTCCCGCTTCGGTGTACGGGTCTTCGGCGTCCTCCTCGCCCGAGAGCGCTTTCGCGACGCCGAAATCGAGGAGCTTGGGTTCCCCGTCGGGCATGACGAGAATGTTTGACGGCTTGAGGTCGCGATGGACCACGAGATTCATGTGCGCCGCGTGGACGGCGTCGCAGACCTTGCAGAACAACTCCAGCCGATCGCGCACCGGGAGGGCGTGCTCCTCGCAATGCCGGTCGATGGTCGTTCCCTCGACATGCTCCATGACCAGGTACGGGCGACCGTCCTCGGTCACGCCGCCGTCGAGCAGCCCGGTGATGTTCGGATGACGGAGGTTCGCGAGCGTTTGGCGCTCGGTCAGGAAACGCCGCAGGACCTCCTCCGTGTCCATCCCTCGCTTCACGACCTTGATCGCCACGCGCTGTTCGAAGGACGAATCGGCGCGCTCGCACAGGTAAACCTCGCCCATCCCGCCGCGGCCTATCTCGCGGATCACACGGTGATTCCCGATCCGAGCGCCCGACTCGAAGCCCGAACTTCCGACGATCGCCGCGCCCGCTGATTCGTAGGCGGGTCGCTCGATGAAGCCCTCCGCCGCGTCGTGCGCCCGAAGAAGCCGCTCCACCTCACTCGCGACCTCGCGCTCCTGAGCCTGCGCCCGATCGAGCGCAGTCCTGCGCGCGTCGGGCCGGAGCTCCACGAGCGCCTCGAACAACTCCTCGATGCGTTGGCGCGTTTCAGGCGTCATCCGCGACCTCTCCGGTCAATTCGTTGAACAGCCAGGCGCGCGCGAAACGCCATTCGCGCTTGACCGTCGCCGTCGAAACCTCCAGCACGGAGGCGGTCTCCTCGTTGGTGAGCCCGCCGAAGAAGCGCAACTCGACGACTCGCCCCTTCCGCGCATCGATCGCGCTCAGACGCGAGAGCGCCTCGTCGATCGCCAGGATGTCGTCGCTCGGGTCCTCGCTCAGGATCGCCGCGCCCGCGAGCGGCACGCGCCGGCGCACCCCGCCGCGCTTCTCGGCATGCTTCCGGCGCGCGTGATCCACCAGGACGCTGCGCATCGCCTTGGCGGCGACGCCGACGAAGTGCGACCGGCTCTCCCAGCCTTGCGCTTCGCGGGCAACCAGCCGGATGTACGCCTCGTTCACCAGCGCGGTCGTCTGGAGCGTGTGCGCGTCGCGCTGCGAGCGCATGTATCGCTCCGCGATCTCGCGCAGTTCCTCGTACACCAGAGGGAGGAGGCGCGCTCGCGCGTCCGCGCCACGATCGCCTCCCTCGCGGATCTGCGCAAGGAGCGCTCTCGTCGTTTCGGCGTCCACGAGGGGCATGATCGCCCTCAGTATGACGCACAACCGCCCGACGGGGTCACCGCACCCTTCAACCCCGTGCTTTCCCCGGGCGGGGCGTCGAAATCTTTTTTTGCCAACCGTGAGCCGCTCGTCGTCCGGATCGCGTGTCTCCGGGTGGAGCCCTTCGCATCGCGCGGGGGGCGAGACACCACTCGGAAGGAGCGACTCATCATGCTTTCGCACGCAAGTCTGTCACTGCTCGCCGCGTCGGCCGCCTTGACCCTCACCGGCGCGGCCCTCGCGGGCGACCTCACGCCCCCGCCCGGGCCGATCGCCCCGACTTTCAAGACGCTGACCGAAGTCGAGCCGCGCACCGCGATCAACTCGGAGAACACGCCGGGCGACGCGGATTCGGTCTATCGACTGACCTCGAACGGGTCGTACTACCTGACCAGCACCATCAGCGCCGCGAGCGGACGAGCCGCCATCGAGATCGCGGGCGACGACATCACCCTCGACCTCAACGGCTTCCGTATCCGCGGCTCCAATGTCGATGTGATCCGCGTCACCGGACGCGCCATCACGATCCGCAACGGGAACATCAGCAACGCGCTGGGCATGGGAATCAACGCCGGCGGCGCCACCGACATTCTCATCGAGAACATGAATGTGCGCACGACCGGGGGGAACGGCATCGAGGCCGGCGACCGCGCGCGCATCATGAACTGCTCCGTCAACGACGCCCTCATCGGCATCGTTGCCGGCGAGAGTTCCGTCGTGCAGGGTTGCACTTCCGAGAGCAACGCTTCGCACGGCTTCGACATCGATCAGGGCAGCGTGATCAGCCGGTGCACGGCGTCCGACAACATCGGTCGCGGCATTTATCATCGCGGCCGCGGCAGCATCGTCGAATCGTCCGCACTCGGGAACGGGCAGGAGGGCATCCGCGCCGAGAACACAACGAGCGTCCAGAACTGCACTTCCTCGATCAACGACGGCCGCGGCATCTATCTCACGCTGAACGCGAATGTGCGCGGGTGCACGGTCTGGGATAACGATTCAGACGGCATCGTCGTGGGCAACCATTCCGTCGTCGCGAACAACACCTCGACCAACAACACCGGCGTGGGCATCCAGGCGACGAACAACTCGACCATCCTCGACAACACCTCGAGTTTCAACACCAGCCACGGCATCCGCATCTTCGGCGAGACGCTTGTCTCCCGGAACAACTGCACCGGGAACGGATTCTCGACCGGGAACGGCTCAGGGATCCTCGCGTCGGGCGACAACAGCCGCATCGACGAGAACAACTGCACGAACAACTCCGATGGCATCGAGGTCACCGGCTCCGGGAACATCATCCTGCGCAACACCTGCGCCGGGAACACCACCGGCGGCGGCTCGAACTACATCATCACGGGCGGCAACGCCGTCGGGACCATCATCAATGTCGCGGGTGCGACCGTGACCACATCGACCACGTACGCCAACCTGCAGTACTGAATCGGGAGGGCGACCAATGAACCGTTTCATCGTCATCATCACGCTCGTCGCGCTTGCTCCCGCAGGCGCAGCGCGGGCCCAGAGCAACATTTCGCCGATCGACAAGTCGGCGTGGTGCGAGAACCTCGGCTGGACCAATTGGCGCGACGCGCAGTCCGGCATGGAAGGCGTCTTCGTCGGAAACGCGTTCCTCGAAGGACTCATCTGGAACGAGAATGTCGGCTGGATCAACACAGGCGACGGCGCCGGCCCCTACCCGAATACCAGCAACACGGACTACGGCGTCAATATCGGCGCGGCCGGATTCCTCAACGGCTTCGCTTGGGCCGAGAATGTCGGCTGGATCAACTTCGGCACGCAGCCGCAGATCGGCGCCGACGGCGCCCGCTACGACGCGAACAGCAACCGCTTCCGCGGCTACGCGTGGGGCGAGAATGTCGGCTGGATCAACCTCGACGACAGCGCCTACTTCGTCGGGACGGTCTGCCCGGGCGACACCAACGGCGACAACCTTATCAACTTCACCGACCTCAACACCGTGCTGACCAACTTCGGGATGACCGGCGCGCCCGGCGCGGTCCCCGGCGACATCAACAGTGACGGGTCAGTGAACTTCGTAGATCTCAACCTCGTCCTGACCAACTTCGGCTCCGACTGCGCTTGAACGCGCGGCGAGTATGACCTCCGGCGCGCGCTCGCACACACGGGCGCGCGCCGCTTTCCTCGGTTCGATGGGCCGGACCGGAATTCCACTTGACAGGCGGCCATCTGTTCGTATTCTGTATGGTACATGTCAGGAGGCGAAGACCACACATATCGCGATGCGCTGGCCGGGGGGCTCGCCCACAGGAGGGGGGCGGGTCTGAATCCGGGGAACCGGTTCGAGGCCGTGCGGCTCCATGTGCTCGGGGAGGAACTCGACCGCCAGTGGGTCGAGCGCGAGGACGAGGGGGGCAAACCCCGCAAGGTCGAGCGGACCGTCTACCACGATCGCACGAAGACGATCATCAACCGCGTCGAGCGCACGAGTGATGTGCCGTTCGACTGGACGCTCAACCCGTACCGGGGCTGCGAGCACGGGTGCATCTACTGCTTCGCGCGGCCGTATCACGAGTACCTCGGCTTCAGTTCGGGCCTCGACTTCGAGACCAAGATCGTCGCGAAGCCCGACGCGCCCGAGTTGCTCCGGCGCGAACTCGCGTCGCTCAAGTGGCGTCCTGAGCCGATCGTCATGTCGGCCATCACCGACATCTACCAGCCGATCGAGCACCAGATGCGCATCGCGCGGGCGTGCCTGGAAGTCCTCGCCGAGTGCGGCCAGCCGGTCACCACCATGACCAAGAGCGCGATGGTCCTGCGCGACACCGATCTGTGGTCGAAACTCGCCGGGATGAACGCGGGCCGCGTGACGGTCACGCTGGTGACGCTCGACGCCGATCTCGCAAGAATGCTTGAACCGCGCGCGTCGTCGCCCGCCGCGCGATTGCGCACGATCCGTGAACTCTCCGCCGCGGGAATACCCGTGAGCGTGAACGTCGCGCCGATCATTCCCGGGCTGACCGATGTCGAACTGCCGAGCATCCTCGAAGCGGTGTCCGAAGCCGGCGCGAAACGCGCGGCGTGGGTGCTCCTGCGCCTCCCGTACCAACTGAAGGAACTCTTCCTCGACTGGCTCAAACGCTCGGTGCACCCCGACCGCGCTCGCAAGGTCGAGGCGTTCCTGCGCGACGCCCACGCGGGCAAACTCTACAACGCGGGAGTCCGTCGGCACCGTGGGGGCAGCCCGATGACACGGCAGATCGCGCAGAACTTCGATGTGTTCACTCGTCGCTACGGTCTGAACCGCGACATCCGCCCGCTATCGTCGGCGCACTTCAAGCGCCCCGAGACCGGCGGCCAGATGGGGTTGTTCTAAGCGTTGGCGCCGCCCACCGTCACCTGCTGGACCTTCTTCTCCGCGATGCGCTCGAAGCCCGAGCCCAGTTCGCCGATCGGATCGGGTGGCACGATGTCCACCTTCTTCTCGC
>CAYGLT010000086.1:0-9057 GCA_964350875.1 uncultured Phycisphaeraceae bacterium
GATGATCGTGGATTCGGGGAGCGCCTCGAACACGGCGCGAACGACCTCTGAACCCGCCTCGGGGTCGAGCGAGGATGTCGCCTCGTCCATGATCAGGATGCGCGGCGACTTGAGGATCGCGCGGGCGAGGGTGATGCGCTGGCGCTCGCCGCGTGAGAACCGCGCGCCCATCGTGCCGGGAGTGGTGGCGTACCCGATCGGGAGTTTGTCGATGAAGTCGTGCGCGCCGGTCACCTTGCACGCGCGGATCACCTCGTGCACCGACGAGTCGGTGCGCCCGTACAGCACGTTCTCCCACAGCGAGCAGTTGAACAGAAAGACTTCCTGGAACGCGACGCCGATGCCCGATCGGAGTGACGCGATGGGCCAGTCCGTCGTGGGGCGATCGTCGATGAGCACGCGCCCCGAGGTCGGGATGTGGAACCTCGGGATCAGGTTCGCGAGCGAGGTCTTGCCGATGCCGCTGGGCCCGGTGATCGCGACGCGTTCGCCCGGATTCACGACGAACGACACTCCCGTGAGCACCTCGCCCTGATCCTCGTATCCGACACCGACATCTTCGAACACGATCTTGCCGACGAACGACGACACATCGAGCGCGGCGTCGTCGGTCCCCAGCGGCTCTTCGGGACGCGTCGCGAGCACCTTGTTGATGCGCTCGGCGCTCACGCGTGCGCGGGCCATGTGGCTCGCGCTGCTCAGCCCGTCGAGCACGGTCGGGTAGAGCATCATCGCGTACCCGAGGTACATGAAGAACTCGCCCGTCGTCATCACGCCCGAGACGACCTGCCACGCGCCGAACCCGAGCAGCACGATCGTGGCGGCGCCGATGAGCAGGTCCGCGACGACCTTCTGGCCGACATGCAAGAGTTGCGAACGCATGAACGAGCGCCGGACCGCCGCGATCGACGAATCGAAGATGCGTCGCTCTCGTTTCTCCGCGGTGAAGCCCTTCACAACCTCCATGCCCATGAGGCGCTCGACGATCGCGCCGTGCGCCTCGGCGAGGTGGCTCTGCGCCAGTGCGTAGGTGTGGCGCATGGGCGAGTTGAAGGTGCGGAAAGTCAGGAAGTGCAACGGCAGCAGCAGCACGGTCGCGATCGCGAGACGCCAGTTGATCGCGAAGATCACGACCATCAGCACGGAAAAAGTGATCAGGTTGAAGAGCAGTTTGGGGAGGTGCTCCTCGATGAACTGCTGGAGCCGGCTCGTGTCGTCCATGACGCGCGACGAGAGTTCGCCCACCTGCTCGGGCGCGTCGCAATCGATGCTCATCTCCTGGAGACGCCCGAAGAGTTCGCTGCGCAGGCCGTAGGAGAGGTCTTCCGCGACGGCGACGCTCATCATCCTGCTCGAGAAGAACAGCGTGTTGCGCAGGATGTAGGCGATGGCGATGCCGCCGAGGATCGGCCAGATCAGCGGCCAGTCGGCGTCGTGCCCCTGACCGGGGAGCACGCGATCGACGATGAGTTTCAGCGCGTACGGGACGGCCATGTTGACCGCCGTCAGCGCGGCGAGCATCACGAGCACCGAGATGATCTGGGGCGTGTACCCGCGCAGGGATATGCGGCGGATCGGCGCCCGCGGTCCGGGCGGGAAGACCCTTTCGTGCAGATGCTTCAGGAGCGTGGCTGGCCGCATGGGTCTTCAGCGTACCCGATGCGCGCCGGACCGCGAAGAGGAGTTCACCATGCTTCGTCGTTCCTTCGCGGGTCCATCGCGGGCAGGTTGCCCTGCGCGGCCTTGGGGATCGCGATCTCCAGCGCCGCCAGCGACTCCTCGATCTGCGCGATGGTCGCCGAGTAATAGTGCTCGGTGTCGAAGAACAGTTTGGCGACATCCGAGTCGAGGACCTGGATGTCCGCGGCGTTGATGTCGGGGATCTGGAGCATCGTGCCGACATGGAAATGCTTGAGCCGCTGCCCGGCGATGCCGCCGTTGAGCAGGGCCATGCGCTTGAGAACGATCGCGCGGCGGAGACGCAGGAGGTCCTGGGGCGCCTGGATGATCACCGTCGCCGTGGGGCGGCCTTCCTGGTCTGTCTGGTTCATCTCCCACATGAGTCGTCGCCATTCGGCGCGGTCTTCGCAGTCGATGATCGAGACCTCGGGGATCCGCTCCGTGCCGAGCGAGCCGGGGTCCTGGGAGTGACGGTCGAAGTAGTAGCGGAACGCGATGGCGCGGCCGGGGTTGTGCTCGAAGAAACTGTTGATGCCGCCCTCGCCGTACTCGGTGAGGAGTTCGCTCAGGAAGCGGACCTGATACCCCGAACTCGGCTCTTCGGCGAAGTAGATGATGCGGTCGACCTCGATCTTCTCACCGATGTTGAGGTTCTTGATCACCTCGTACATCATGCGTTCGACGAGGATGTGCTCGCCCGGGATGCTGTCGCCCGTGAACTGGTTGAAGGGGGCGACGGACGCGTAACGGAAGTTCTTTCGGACGAGTTCGTTGACCTCGCGCTTCGCGTCGACGAGCCTGTCGTTGCCCGTGAGGAAGGCCAGATCGAAGACTTCCGACTCGCGCAGGCGGTGGACATCGCGGTGGAGTTTGTACCCGGTGATGTCGAAGGTCGGCTCGGACTTCGGGTTGACGCGGCTTTCCGCGGTGTCCTCGGGGAGCACATACGGCGTAAGCACGATGATCACCTCGCGCTTGGACTCTTCCCAGCGCTGAGACTGGAAGAGCGGGCCGAAGAGCGGGAGATCGCCAAGGAGCGGGACCTTCTGCTTGACGAAGTCTTCCTGCCTGCTCACGAGGCCGCCGATGATGAGCGGCGTGTTGTTGGGGATGCGCGCGTAGGTCTGCACCTGACGACTCGCGATGGTCGGCGCCGAGGCGAGGACCTGCCCGTTCTCGCCGACGAGTTCCAGTTCCTGCCCGGGGATCGACGAGGAGACCGTGGTGTCGATCTGGAGACTGATCTCGTTGCTCTGGGCATCGATGCGCGGGCGCACATTCAGCAGGATGCCCGTGGGGATGTAGCGGAAGTCGAACGCGATCTTGGACGCGTTGCCGCTGATGCCTTCCTGACTGGTGGCGACGGGGATGTCGGTGCCCACGCGGATCGTGGCCTGGCGGTTGTCGAGCGTGACGACGCTGGGCCGCGAGAGGATCTCGGCCTTGCGTTCGGTCACGAGCGCCTTCAGTCGCACGCTCCATTCGGAGGGCAGGTTCAGGCGGGAATCGAAGACCGCGTTGAGAGTTTCGGTCGCGCGCTCCGGGTTGAGCGTTCCGAGGAGCAGGTCGAACGATCCCTCCTGGAGTTGCCATTCGACGCCGAGTTCCTTGAGGCCGTCGTCGCCGATCTCGATGACCATGCCCTCGATGAACACCTGACGCGCCGGGACATCGATAAGGTCATCGAGCAGGCGGAGCACATGGCTGTACTGCTCGGGGTGGGCGGGGTGGAACAGCACGACGAGTTGGGACGATGGTCCGGCGACGGTGTCGGTGTTCATGCGTCGCGACGAAACGGGGACGGTGAAGAGGCCGCTCGGGTGGATCGCGCTCTTGCCGTCCGCTTCGATGAGGGTCATCGAGTCCGCCTGAGGCGCGGGCATCTGCGCGACGAGCGGGAGTTTGGCGAAGTCGATCTTGAGTTCGGTGATCTGCTCGGCGTTGACGACCTGCGTGCCCAGCATCCTCAGCGCCTTGGCCGCGGCGTCGGCGTCGACATAACTGAGTTGCACGACCTTGGCCTCGAGATCCTGCACGGTGAGTCCGGTGCGCTGCGCGATGGACGCGTCGATTGCTTCCTTGACCCATTCGTCGAGCCGCCGGATGTCCTCGTTGGCGGTCGTTTGCTGGGGAGAGAGCACGAGCCCGTGCGCGAGCAGACGCCCGCCCTGCGAGACGAATCGCCGGTGGCTGATGCGCACGACGCGCAGACCGTCCGGAGAATTGCGGGCCAGCACGACGGCGGGTTCGACCCGGCTGATCGTGGGCAGAAAGTCGGCGATCTGGGCCACGGCGGTCGTGTACCCGAGTTCGGTCTGGAAGCGCAGCGCGAGGATGTCGAGGAACTCGAGGATCTCGGTGTCGCTCATGCGGCCCACGCCGACGGTTCGGCCGGAGCCCTCGGGCCAGGAGCGGTGGTCGTCGGCGAGTTCCTCGATGGAGGGCTCGCCGAAGACGCCGCGCGAGTCCATCTCGACGACGGTCGTGGGCTGACGCTTGGCGATGGACGCGCGGAGCATCGCCTCTTCCTTGCGGCGCTCCTCGACCTGCCTGACCGCCTCGGCGAGGAGAGTGGCCTTGTCCTCTTCGACGATGACGCCTGAGGAGACGCGGGGCTGCTCCATCGTGGTCGAGCGCAGGGTCTCCTTCGAGACCGACACGCAGGCCGTGAGGGAGAGGGCGACGACGGCCGCGGCGCCGACGGCGAGGTTCGTGAGCGTGAGGACGCGTCTGTGCATGGGGGGCGATCCCTGCCGCAAGGTCGAGGAGGGCCGTGGGAGAGGCCGGGAGAAGGGTTTCTCAGCCCCTCATCGGCATAACCCGGGGGCGGGCATCGAGGAAGCCGGCCCGTCTCAGCGATTCCTGCCCCACCGCACGGGGCGCCCTGTCCCCCGTCCCCCACCGCCGCACTCAGAGCACGGGCCCGAGCATGGCCACGGTGTTGTTGATCAGGCGACGACCGAGCGACCAGCCCCTGACCATCTCGGCGGTGATCTCCTTGGAGGACGCGAGGTAGACATCCTGGCGGGCCCGCATGGCGGCGGTTGCCGCGGGATCGTTCAGGAGGATGTTGTTCTCGTAGTTGAGTTCGAAACTGCGCCGGTCCATGTTGGCCGAGCCGATGAGGGTGACCTCGCCGTCGAGCGTCAGCGACTTGGTGTGGAGCAGGCCGCCCACATACTCGAAGATGCGCACGCCTGCTTCGAGGAGTTCTTCGTAGTAACTGTGGCTGGCGGCGGCGACGATACGAGAATCGCATCGCGCGGGGAAGATGATCGTGGTCTTCACGCCTCGCCGCGCACTCGCGCAGAGCGCTGCCTGCATCGACTCGGTTGGCACATAGTACGGGGTGGTGATGAACAGGTCGCGCCGCGCGGTGTAGATGAGATTCTCGAAGACCTCGGGCATCGCGGAGTAGCGGTTGGTCGGTCCGGTGCCGAACGCCATCGCGGTGAAGCCGTCGGGCGAACCTTCGAGTGGCTGCCTCAGCAGATCGTCGATGTCGTCGTTCTTGACCTGCGCCATCCAGTCGCTGGCGAAGAGGAACTGGTTCTGGCGCACGACGGGCCCCTGGAAGCGCATGACGGCGTCGACCCACGGCGCGTACTTCGGTTTGACGCGGAACTCGGGATCGGCGCAGTTCTGGCTGCCGCAATAGGTGATCTTGTTGTCGATGACGAGGATCTTGCGGTGGTTGCGCAGGTCGACGCGGCCGCGGAGCGCGCGGACCAGCGGGTTGCCGACGGGGAGCGCGACGCCCAAGCGGACTCCCGCTTCGCGCATCTCCTTCCAGATCTTGGACTTGATCATGTCGCGCGAGCCGAGACCGTCGGCCATCGCGCGGCAGGTCACCCCGCGCGCGGCGGCGCGCTTCAGGGCGTCGGCGACCTTGCGGCCGTTGTTGTCGGTGAGCCAGATGTAGAAGATCAGGTGTACATGCTCGCTGGCGTTGTCGATGTCCTCGACCATGCGATCGATGGCGGCGTTGGAGTCCTCCATCAGTTCGGCGGTGTTTCCGCCGTGCGCGGAGAACCCGTTGATCGATCCGGTGGCGCGGTAGAGGTGTTGGTAGTCCTCGCACTCCGTGGGGCGAACATCGGGCGCGTCGCTCCCCGGCGCATCGTGGACTCTCGGGAGTTGGTCGAGGATCGCTTTCGCCCTGCGCACGCGGGCGCGGCCGATGTTGACCTCGCCCAGCAGGATGTACGCGATGATGCCCACGACCGGCGCGAACACGATGACGACCAGCCACGCGATTCGCGACGCGGGATCGCGGTGCGGGCGGATGACGATCCGGATGGCGATCGCGATGTGGATCGCGATGTAGATCAGACTGACGATCGTGGAATAGTGCATAGCGTGCTGCGCCGTGGCTCCTCAGGGCGTGCGGGTCAACGGGATCGCGTGCGAGTCTACTTGTTCTCGCGAGCGGCGTGCGTCCAACGAGAAAGACCCCCGCCGGAAATCGGCGAGGGCCTTCGGGGATCGTGCTCAGGATCGCTCAGTTGACGAGTTCGATCTCGGATGGACGCCATGTCTTGTCGAAGAACGGCTCGAGGGGGCTGTAGAGGCGCAGGACGATGAACCACCCCTTGTCGGGATCGGTCTGGATCCAGTTGCCGCGCGCAACGCCCTCAGGCTGGGTCGGGCCGAAATACACGGTGACGGAGCCGTCGCGGCTGGGCTCGGCGGCGGGCGACGGGTAACTCTGGCTGCCGGCGCGGGGGTAGCGCTGGGGAGTCGCGAGCATCGAGCGCGTCATGTTGTCGTAGAGCGTGAACGACCAGAAGTTGGCCTCGGGGATGCCCTTCGGGAGCGTGACCTTGTAGGTCTTCGAGCCGTCGAAGTGGTTGCCGTCGGCGTCTTCGACCGCGAGCAGGTACTGGGAGCCGATGTGGGTGAGGCGCATGGCCATCGCGGGGGTGATGCCGGTGGCGACATAAAAGAAGTTCGTGCGCGCGTCCATCGTCCGGTACCCGGTGGGCGGGAAGGGCTTCACGCCGTCGCGTGTGATCTCAGGGATGGGCGTTTCGAACTGGTAGCCGGTGACGAAGAGGAAGTTGAACCACTTGGAGCCGGGGTAGTAGTACCAGTCGGGATCGCGCGGGCTCATGATGAGCGTGCGCGACGCGGCGTTGGCGTCCGCGAGCGCCTCGTTCATGATCTTGCGCATCCGCGCGTCGGGCGCGAACGACTTGCCCTTGACGATGCCGATGGCGGCGACCGGGCCCATCAGTTCGGGATCGAGCGAGGTCGCCGGTTCGCGCTGGACGACCGTGTTGAGCATCTCGTAGAAGGTCCAGTCGTTCGGAGGGACGGTGTTGAACACCTTGCCGCTGCCCTCATGGAACACGGTCGCGGGCGGTTCCTTGATCTGCGCGAGCGGCGCCTTGCCCTCGAGGAACTCGGCGATGGGCGTTCCGAAACCGCCCGGCTCGTACTGGTAGACCTTGGTGTGATCGCGGATCGTCTGGACGACGGGCTTGGGATCGTGGCCGTCCTTCAGGAACGACCGACCGAACCAGAGGATCGTGTTGGTCTTGCAATGCGCGATGTTGAAGCCGCCCTCGGGGAGCGCGCCCTCGTAGTCGGGTGGGACAATGAGGTACTTGCCGCCCTCGCCGCGGTCCGGACCGGGAAGCCCCAGGTCGATCACCCAGCGGAACCACGCGTCCTGCACGGTGCCGAGGAACTTCGGGGGCGCCTCGATGACCACGGGCCCCTTGGTGAGGTCCGCGTAGCCCATGACATAGATGGTGTCGGCGTTGGCGGTGAGGAAGAGCGAGTCGCTGTCCATCAACTCGGAGAAGACGAGGACATCGTTCGGCTTCATGCCGAGGTCTTCCATGCCCTGGCGGAGGGCCTGGATGCTGACGCCGCGCATGGTGTCCGTGAAGACGCGGTAGGCGTAGGTGTAGTCGATGTTGTCGTAGACGCGGCGCGCGGTCTCGTCGGTTGGCACACCGTTCTTGAACTCGAGCGTGCCGATGCGCGTCTCGACGCGATCGGGGGTGACGAGGGACGGCGGGATGTTGTGCGTTGACTGCGCCGTCGAACAGGCGGCGAGGGACATGCCGGTCCCGACCGCGACAGCAGCGATAATTGATGCGCGAAGATTCACTGTCGGTTCCTTTTTAGATGCGAAGACGGCGCGCGGTTCTCGCCGCCGGGAGGAGAGTGTACCTCCTCACCCGTTGCGAGAGTTGGTGGGATGTTCAGCACGCGGCCATGACGCGCGGCGCCACGAGAGAGCCTCGCGAGCGACGCTTATCGACCGCTCTTCACGGTCTTGTTGTAGCCGTCGAAGTTCCGCTCGCCGGGCTGGATGTTCGGGTACTCCTCCACGCTCTTCTCATAGGCCCCGATGATCTTCAGCATCGGCTCGAAGACCCATGCCATGGTGAGCGTAGAAGTCCAGAGGTTGTAGTCCTCGTGCGGGTCGCTGGAGAGATCGAAGACCATGGGGAGTTGGGGCGTCATGTACCCTTGGTTGATCGCCTCCATCGCGGGACCGGGCACGGTCCGCTTGATCATCTTGTAATAACGCCACTTGACGGACATCAACTCGCAGTCGGTGCCGAAGAACATGTAGTGTTCGCGTCCTGTCTCCTCCTCCTTGCCGAGGAGGAAGTCCGAGACATCCACGCCGTCGATTGGCCGGTCCGTGGGCACCAGGTTTGAGGCGCCGGCGAAGGAGGCGAGCGTGGGCAGCCAGTCCACGGAAGCGAACATCTGCTCGGTCACCAAGCCCTTGGCGAACTTGTCGGGCCAACGAACGATGGCGGGCACACGCATGCTGCCCTCGTAGGGCGTATAGAAGAAATTGCCTCGGAACGGGCCGTTCGAGCCGCCGCCGGCGTCGGCGCCGCCGTTGAGGCCGCCGGTGGCGTTGTCGCTGCTGAGCACGACGATGGTGTTGTCGGCGATGCCGGCCGCTTCGATGGCGTCGAGCACCTGGCCGACACGGAAGTCCATCTCGGCGATGCTGTCGGAGTACGGGCCGCCGCGGTTCGGGGACTTCCCTGCGAACTCGGGGTTGGGCATGATCGGCGGGTGCATCTCGGAATAGCCGAGATACACGAAGAACGGCTTCTCCGCCTCGGCGTTTTCGTTGATGAAGTCGATCGTCTTGGGGATGAGGTATTCCCCGTCGATGATGGGTCGGACCTTCAGGTCCAGCACCATCACCGGCTTCGAGGGCTCGCCCTTCTTGCCTTCAAGAACATGGGGCGGAACATTGAGCAGTTCCTTCTTCCCCATCTCCTTGAGGATCTCGTCGGCCATGAGGTTGTACATGGGGTAACTGGTGAAGGCCGACTGGTCCCAACTGTTCGGGATGCCCCACCACTCGTCGAAGCCCTGATCGTTGGGCAGGCG
>CAYGLT010000087.1:0-8964 GCA_964350875.1 uncultured Phycisphaeraceae bacterium
ACGGGCTCGAGAGCGGCTACAGCGTGGCCGACTGGCTCGCCGCGAACTACTTCCTGGCGGTCCCCGCGCCGGGGTCGCTGCTCGCCCTGAGCGGGCTCGCCGGGCTGGCGGTTATCCGCCGCCGACGCTGAGCGACCCCGAGTTCCGACGAATCCCCTTGCACGGGCGAGCCAGACTCGCCCGTGCTTTCATTTTTCACATCGAAGCCCGCCGTCCTACCCTTCTCCCCCGATCCGTTCCATTCGAGGAGAGCCCCATGCCCGCCGCCACCGCCGAAGCCCCCGCGTTCGAGAAGACCGACACCCACCTGATCCTCCCGGCCGACAGCAATCAGGCCCTGGGCATCGCGCGCTACGCGATCGACTTCATCCGCAACGGCAAGGGCAGCCCCGCGGCCAGCGTCATCGAGCGAACCAACATGTTCCATGTCGACGCGACCTTCTGCGGCCTGTCGGCCATCGCGCTGGGCACCAACGCCCCGACCGTGCTCCGCGCCGAGGCGCTCGAATACGCCGACGGCAAGGGCGCAACGATCTTCGGCGAGAAGTCGCGCGTGAAGCCCGAGAAGGCCGTCGTCGCCAACTCCTCCGCCGTGCGCGAGTGGGACAGCAACGGGACGAACTTCGGCTACAACCCCGCGCTCGGGCACACCGCGGGCGAGTTCGGGCACAACGACTTCTACCCCGTCGCGATGGCTGCGGCGCAGGTGAAGGGCCTCGACGGCGCAACGGCGCTGCGCGGCATGATCGCCCTCGACGAGATCCGCGGCCGCCTCGCCGAGGTCTTCTCGCTCAAGACCTACAAGATCGACCATGTCGTCCACGGCGCCATCGCCAGCGCCGCGGTCTACGGCGCCATGATCGGCGCCACCGAGGAACAGATCGAATCCGCCATCGGCATGGTCGTCGCGCACTACATCCCGTGGCGCGCGATCCGCGCGGGCAAGCAACTCAGCGACTCGAAGGGCGCGTCGGCGGCGATCAGCAGCGAGGTCGCCGTGCTCAGCGCGATGCGCTCCGCGAAGGGCTTCCTCGGCCCGCGCGACATCTTCCGCAATCCCGAGGCGATTTTCCGCTTCTTCGAGCCCACCACCGAAGGCAAAGAGCGCTGGAAGGAGATGGCGCCCTCGCCGTTCGACCTCCACCTCGCGCACAGCGGCGACGACTTCGCCGTCATGGGCATGCACTTCAAACTCGGTCTCTACGAGCACCAGTCGGCCGGCGCGCTCCAGGCGGTTATCGACCTCGCGAGCAAGTCGCCCGACCTGCTCAAGGGCGCCAAGGCCGGCGAGAGCATCAAGTCGATCACGATCCTGGCCTACGAGCCCGCGTTCGGGATTATCGGGAACCCCATGAAGATGGACCCGAAGACCCGCCAGAGCGCCGACCACTCGATGGCGTACATCGTCTCCACGCTCCTGCGCAAGGCCTGCGAACTTGCCGCGAAGAACGGCGGCAAACTGCCCACCGGGGGAGGCGCCCACGACGAGGTCTGGAAGGCCCTCATGCTCGAGCCCGCCGACTATAAAGAGGATGAGACCGCGGTCTTCAACCCCGCTACTCGGACCATCATGCAGAAGATCCGCTTCGAGCACGGCGGCGCGGAGTACGACGCGAAGTATCCGGACGGCATCCCGACCTCGCTCAAGATCGAGGACGCCTCGGGCAAGGTTCACGACTCCGGTTTGGTTATGTACCCCGCAGGTCACGCCCGGAACACGACCGCGAACCTCAAGGACATCCTGAAGCACAAGTTCGCGCTGATGGCGCGCCTCGCGAGCGACACCCCAGAGGGGCTTGTTGAGCGGTTCGCGGACCTTGAGAAGAAGTCCGCGCAGGACATCGCCGCCATCAACGATTTCACTCTGGCAAAGCGCGGCGGCTTCGGCTAATGGTTGTAGGGGGCCCCGTCCGGTAGCGACATATAACCTCTTGATTGGACGATACTTCCGAACTTTTCACCGCTCGACCGCGGCCGGATCGGAGGTATCTTCCTCCCGTTGGCGGGGAGAAGAGTCAACGGCGTCTGCCTGAGTCAGGGCAGCCAGCCGCCGCCGAGGGAAAGCAATCAAGAGGAGTCAAGACCATGAAATTTGTTCTCGCCGCTGCCGCCGTCGCCGCGCTCGCCGGTTCCGCTTCCGCCGCCACCGTGAAGGCCAAGTACTCGGGTCTGGGTCAGAACACCGGGACCTACCAGGTGAGCCTCCAGCACAACACCGGCACGATCGCCGCCCATGTCCGCGCCGGCGCCCTGATGCACCAGGTCCAGAACGATTCTGAGACCTTCGCGGGCTCCATGCTCAAGACCTTCTGCGTCGACCTCGCCCAGAATGTCGTCGGTCAGGTCAAGACCTACGACATCGTGAGCGTCGCCTCGGCGCCGGATCCCGACGCCCCGACCGGTAATGTCGGCACGCTCCGCGCGGGCTTCCTCCAGTCGCTGTACTTCAACGCGATCCAGGCCGGCCTGCTCGACAGCCGCGGCAGCGCCACCGACGCGATGACCAACCAGCAGGCCGCCGCCTTCCAGCTCGTGGTCTGGGAACTCGCCTTCGAAGACGCCGGCGTCCTCGCCGCCGCCGCGGGTGGTCCCAACTACAACACGCTGGTCGCCACCGACGACTTCAAGGTCAGCAACAGCATCAACTCGGGCGTCGCCGCCAACTTCAACACCTTCTTCGGCTGGGCGTTCAACGGCGACTCGCTGGGCGGCCTCCGCGCCATGGCCTCGGCGACCGCGCAGGACCAGCTCATCGTCATCCCCCTCCCCACGGGCGGCGCGATGGCCCTCGCCGGGCTCGCCGGCATCGCCGGTGTCCGTCGCCGTCGCTGATCGATCAGCAACTCCATCCCCCCAGGCTCGTGTGCCCGCGGCCCGCATTCGTCTTCGAGTGTGGGCCGCGGTTCTTCTTGTGGGGAAGGTCTTACCCAGATTTACGAGTCGGTGTCCGGTCGCCCGGGGGTTCCCATAATTTTGTGGCCTGATCGCGCTAAATCGCGCCTATATCGATACTTCTGGGAAAATTTCCGGTTGGTGACGGTCGCTTTCTGCGCTATGTTTTCCGTGGAGAAGAGACCCGTAAGTCCTGACGACGCTTCGCGCGAACTTTCGTCCTCGCAGGCGGCGTTCCGGGCCCGGGAAGAAGTGATCAGGATTCACCTCGGAAGAGAGAGAGAGCACCATGAACCGACTGTTGATCTCGTGCGCGGCGCTCGCCGTCGTCGCGGGCAGCGCGTCCGCCGCCACCCTCAAGGCCAAATACACCGGCCTCGGGCAGAACTCGGGCAATTACCACATCTCGCTCGCCCATAACACCGGCACGCTGACCGCGCATGTCGGCGCGGGCGCCCTCAAGCACCAGGTCCAGGGCGACTCCGAGACCTACGCCGGCGCGCTGCTCAAGACCTTCTGCATCGACCTCGCGCAGAATGTCGTCGGCCAGGTCCGCACCTACGACATCGCCAGCGTCGCCTCGGCCCCCGAGCCCGACGCCCCCACCGGCAATGTCGGCACGCTCCGCGCCGGTTTCCTGCAGTCGCTGTACTACAACGCGATCCAGAACGGCCTCATCGACAACCGCGGCAGCGCCACCGACTCGATGACCGGCCAGCAGGCCGCCGCGTTCCAACTCGTGGTCTGGGAACTCGCCTTCGAAGACGCCGGCGTCCTCGCCGCGGCCTCGGGCGGCCCGAACTACACCTCGCTGCTCGCGAGCGACAACTTCGAGGTCACCAGCAGCATCGCTTCCGGCGTTGCCTCGAACCTCAACACCTTCTTCGGCTGGGCGTTCAACGGCGACGCGCTGGGCGGCCTCCGCGCCATCACCTCCGCGACCGCGCAGGACCAACTCATCATCATCCCCCTCCCCACCGGCGGGATGATGGGCGTCGCCGGTCTCGCGGGCATCGCCGCGATCCGTCGCCGTCGCTGAGCAAAACAGCGCCTCACGCTCCCTGCCGATCGTGAATCAGACTTCCAGCGGCCCGTTCCTCACCGGAGCGGGCCGTTGTCTTTTTCGAGTTTCCCCCCGCCGCGCTACCATCGCCCGATGAGCACCAATCCCGCGCCGTCCCACCCCGCCACCGCCGCCGCCCTCCGACTCCGCGAGGCCATGAAGCAGCGATGCGTGGCCCTTCCCGGCGCGTTCAACGGCCTGATGGGTCGCGCCGTCGCCGACGCCGGATTCGAGGGGACCTATGTCTCGGGCGCCGCCGTCAGCGCCAGCGCCGGCCTCCCCGATGTCGGCCTCGTCTCCCTCGAGCACTTCTGCCGCGTCATCAACGAGGTCTTCCGCGCGTCGGGACTGCCGCTCATCGCCGACGCCGATACCGGCTTCGGCGAGGGCGAGATGGCCACACGCGCCGTCTGGGACTACCACGCCGCCGGCGCCGCAGGCTTCCACATCGAGGACCAGGTCTTCCCCAAGCGTTGCGGCCACCTCGACGGCAAGACGCTCGTTCCGATCGAGCACATGGTCGAAAAGGTTCGCCGCGCCGCCGACGCGCGCGACGCCTGCTCGGGCGGCGCGTTCATCGTCTGCGCGCGCACCGACGCCGCGGGTGTCGACGGACTCGACGCGGCCATCGAGCGCTCGAAGGCCTACATCGACGCCGGCGCCGACATGATCTTCCCCGAGGGGCTCAAGTCCGAGGCCGACTTCGACACCGTCGCCAAAGCGCTCCGTCCCACCGGCGCGTTCCTGCTCGCCAACATGACCGAGTTCGGCAAGACGCCCGTCATCCCCCTCAGCCGCTTCGGCGACATGGGCTATCACTGCGTCATCCACCCCGTCAGCACCCTGCGCAGCGCGATGGGCGAGGCCCAGCGAATGCTCGCCGCCCTCAAGCGCGACGGCGATGTCTCCGCCTCGCTCGACGGGATGCAGCCCCGCGCCGAACTCTACCGCCTGCTCTCCTACACTCCCGGGCAGGAGTGGGTGTTCCCGGGACCCCGGCTCGGCCAGGGCCGCTGAAGAACACCACCCGCCGCGCAGGGACGCGCACCCCACAACCGATCTGATCCATCCGTCACCCCGAATCGCACGCGAGGAGCATCCATGAGCGCATCGACCGAGACCAAGCCCGCAAAGACCCCCGCTCCCCAAGGCGCAGGCCTCGAAGGCATGGTCGCCGGCGACAGCGCCATCTGCTCCGTCGAGCAGGATGACCTGATCTACCGCGGCTACACCATCGAAGACCTCGCGACCAACGCGACCTTCGAAGAGGTCGCCCACCTCCTCCTCGTCGGGCACAAGCCCTCCGCCTCCGAACTCGCCGCCTTCAAGAAGCAACTCGTCGCCGAGCGCGCCCTCCCGGCGCCCGTCGTCGATGTCATCAAGAAGTGCGCGGGCGAGAAGGCCGCCCACCCGATGGATGTCCTCCGCTCCGCCGTCTCCGTGCTCGCGCACTTCGACGCGCAGTGCCAGGACAACTCCCCCGAGGCCGAACTCAAGAAGTCCATCTCGCTCACCGCGAAGATCGGCACGATGATCGGGCACATCCAGAATGTGATCGACGGCCGCGACCTCATCCAGCCCGACAACTCGCTCGACCACGCCGCCAACATCTTCTACATGATGAAGGGCGTGAAGCCCACCGCCGAGGAAGCCAAGATCCTCGATGTCTCGCTGATCCTCTACGCCGAGCACGACTTCAACGCCAGCACCTTCACCGCGCGCGTCATCGCCGCGACCCTCTCCGACATGCACGGCGCGGTCACCGGCGCGATCGCCGCCCTCAAGGGCCCGCTCCACGGCGGCGCCAACGAGCAGGCCATGGAAATGCTCCGCGAGATCGGCACGCTCGACAATGTCGAGGACTTCATGGCCAACGCGTTCGCCACCAAGCGCAAGATCATGGGCTTCGGCCACCGCGTCTACAAGAACGGCGACCACCGCGCCACCCTGCTCCACAAACTCGGCCGCGAGTACGCCAACAAGAAGGGCGGCGACGCGCAGAAGTGGTTCGACATCGGCGAGAAGGCGCAGCAGATCATGAGCGATCAGAAGCGCATCTTCCCCAATGTCGACTTCCCCTGCGGCATGACCTACTACGCGATGGGCATCCCCGTCCCCCAGTACACCCCCATCTTCGTCGCCGCGCGCATCACCGGCTGGGCCGCCCACATCATGGAGCAGCACCAGAACAACCGCCTGATCCGCCCGCTCAGCAACTACACCGGACCCACCATCCGCAAGTGGAACGCGTAAGAGACCGGCGTCGGTGCCCCGGGGCAGGTGCGCAGCACTGACCCGGGTTCAAGCGCCCGATACCGAAAAAACACAACCGCCCCGGTTTGCACGGACCGGGGCGGCTGTCTTTTCCGCACGAGGAAAAATGACTCGTTGCGGGTTCATGTCATCCGTACGGGGTGGGCGTCACGCGAACCGCGTGCGCCCGTCCCCCGCCCGCCCCGCGCTCTCGCGCGAAGCGGTGTTGTGTCTCATGTGGGCGACGGCTCCCGTCGCTTGCGGCGGCACGCCACGGCGCCGCCCATGACCGCCAGCAGACCGGCGCCGGGCGTCGGGATGCTGCTCACATTCAGCGCGAACTTCGTGTCGTTGTAGTCCCAGTCGCTGCCCGTGCGCTTGAAGATGTCCTCCACGCCGATCACACTGCGCGAACCGTCCGGGGTCAGCGCGAACGACAGCGTCTGGAAGAAGTCCACATCCGGCGCAAGATCGTTGCGTGCCAGCGTGCCCGTCGGCGCAACCGCCACGCCGTTCGTGATCATGTACGCGAAGTACAGCGTGTCGCCCAGGTCGAAGGTTCCGAGCCCGACGCTGGTGCCCGCGGCCGTCCCCTTGTTGCTGAACAGGAACTGGCCCAGACCGTTCGCGTCGCTCGACGCCGCATAGGTGATGGGATCACCAACGCCCGAGTGCCCGAGGAAGTAGAGCGAACCTTTCGCGCCGGCATTGCTGCTCAGAAACTCCGCGGTCACCTCGCCGCGCTCAGTCATCTGATACAGGTTGCCGTTCACGACGCCCGCGCTCGCGGCGGCCGACAGGCCGGCGGCGAAGACGAGCGAGAAACCGAATTGCTTGGTGGTGGTCATCATGGGGTGTGCTGTGCTTTCCGTGTTCGCTTTCCCGAACATCCACGCGCTCCGCGCGTCTCCGAAGGCCCGATCGTGCGGCCGCCCGGCCCCGAGGCCCGGCGCGGTCCGAATCGCACGCGACTACCCAGAGTGTGCGAATCGGATCGCCCCGATCCAAACACACGCCGCGCACCGCGTTCCGTCTGTGAGGGCCCGTCCCGAAATCCGCCGTCCCCCGCGCTCTCGCCGCTAGACTGGCTCGCCGCGAACCCGCGCGCACTCTGGTCCGAGAACCGTTCCCTGAGATCGAGACGAACCGATGTCCCAGCCCGCCACCGCCATCAACCCGCTCCGCGAACTCAACGAGGAGTACCAGCAGCAGGAGCGGCAGATCCGCCTGGGCGGCGGCCCCAAAGCCATCGACCGCCAGCACGCCAAGGGCCGCCTCACCGCGCGCGAACGCATCGACAAACTCCTCGACGACCCCCAGCGCTTCGCCGAGATGGGGCTCTGGTCCGCGTTCAACATGTACAAGGAGCACGGCGGCGCGCCGAGCGCAGGCGTCGTCACCGGCGTCGGCCCCGTCGAGGGCCGCCTCTGCATGATCGTCGCCAACGACGCAACCGTGAAGGCCGGCGCGTTCTTCCCCGCGACCTGCAAGAAGATCATCCGCGCCCAGCGCATCGCGCACATGGCGCACATGCCCCTGCTCTACCTCGTCGACAGCGCGGGCGTCTTCCTTCCATTGCAGGAAGAGGTCTTCCCCGACACCGACGACTTCGGCCGCATCTTCCGCAACAACGCCGTCATCTCCGCCGACGGCGTGCCGCAGATCGCCGCAATCATGGGCTTCTGCGTCGCGGGCGGCGCCTACCTCCCCGTGCTCTGCGACAACATCCTCATGACCGAGGGCTCCGGGCTCTACCTCGCGGGCCCCGCGCTCGTGAAGGCCGCCATCGGCCAGCAGGTCACCGACGAAGACCTCGGCGGCGCGGCCATGCACGCGAGCGTGTCCGGAACCGTCGACTTCAAGGAGAAAGACGACGACGCCTGCATCGCGCGCATCCGCGCCCTCGTCAAGGCGTTCAACAAGTCAACCCCCCGCGCCGACGCCGTCGACCCGGGCGCGCCCAAGCCCGAGCGCCCCGCCGACGATGTCTACTCCGTCTTCACCGACAAGCAAGGCGCACAGTACGACACGCGGGACATCCTCAAGACCTTCGTCGACGCCGGCTCCTTCGAGGAATACCGCGCGGACTACGGCGGCTCGCTCGTCTGCGCCTACGCGCGCATCAAGGGCCAGAACTGCGGCATCGTCGCCAACCAGAAGAAACTCACCAAGCCCGCCGCGGGCGGCATCCAGATCGGCGGCGTGATCTATCACGACTCCGCCGAGAAGACCGCGCGCTTCATCATGGACTGCAACCAGAAGCGCATCCCCATCGTCTTCGTCCACGACACCACCGGCTTCATGGTCGGCCGCGAGAGCGAGCAGCACGGCATCATCCGCGCGGGCGCCAAGATGGTGAACGCGATGAGCAACTGCGTCGTCCCCAAGATCTCGCTCATCATCGGGGGCAGTTACGGCGCCGGGAACTACGCGATGTGCGGCCGCGCGTTCGACCCCTTCCTCACCTACGCCTGGCCCGGGAGCAAGTGCGCCGTCATGGGCGCCGCGCAGGCCAGCGGCGTGCTCGCGACCATCGAGGAGAAGTCACGCGAGCGCAAGGGCGAGACCATCGACGAAGCGACGCACAAGGCGATCCTCGACGCCGTGCGCGAGAGTTACACCGAGCAGCAGGACATCCGCCACGGCGCCGCACGCGGCTGGCTCGACCGGATCATCCAGCCCCACAACACCCGCGACGAACTGGCCGCCGCCCTCGCGATGACGAGCAACTGGCCCAGCGAACGCGAGTTCCGCAC
>CAYGLT010000088.1:0-8425 GCA_964350875.1 uncultured Phycisphaeraceae bacterium
GCGAACGCCATCACATGCTGGTACCCGGGCACCGGGTAGGTCATGCGCAGGCGGCACACGCGGAATTCGCTCGGGTTTTGCCCGATGCGCTCGAACACGCGATCGACCATCTTGCCGTAGCGTGGGATCTCCGCGAGATCGAACCGCTCGGGCGCCGTGCCCAAACACTCGGCGCGCTCGGAGAACTGCACGCGATCAATATCGCGGCTCGGGTCGTTCGGGTCCGCGGGCCCGCGCGTGCCCGGCTTGTAGAAGCGCAGTTCCGGCTCGGCGTTGGGGAACACGCTCTCGTGCAGGATCGCGTCACAGATCAGCGTCTTCACCGGGATGTCGGTGAACACCACCATGCCGCGATGGGTCTTGCCGGGCGCCGCGTACCGCTTCGACGCCCGCGCGTCGTGGCTCACCGCGATCATGTCCACCGTCGCGCGCTTGCCCAGCGAGGTGTTCGCGAAGCGGTGGATCAACTGCCCGCCCGAGGTGTGCGTCTCGAGTTCCGCCGGCGCGTTGGTGTAGAGGTCTTCGAGACTGACCGGACTGCGCGAGCGGTCGGAATCGTCGCCCTGCTCGCGGAACGGAGGCCCGAGCGTGAAGTACACCTCGGCGTCGGAGCGCAATCGCCGCATGCCCAGCGCGCCCTGGATCGTCGTGACGGCGATGTTCGCGTCGTCCTTCGGGTCGGGCACGAAGATCATCGCGGTCACCCAGGTGTCCGCCTCGACGCCCATCACCTGACGCATGCCCTTGAACACATGGTACCGGCTGGTCTGCTCGAACCGCAGTTGCAGGTCGTCGCGCCCCGAGAGCATCGCCGCGTTCAGCGCGCCGCGCGTGCCGAACTCGTCGCGGATCAGTCCCGCGAACTCTTCGACGGCCGCGACCGCGCGCTCGACCTCTTCCACCGGGGCGCCCTGCTCGGGCGACGCCGACGCGATCACGCGCAACGACTCGGGACCGGGCACGCGGTGCAGGAACTCGTACATGTCGTCCTGCGCCATCGCGTTGAGCAGGCGGCTCATGATCACGCGGTTCACGCCCAGGCTGCGCGCCAACTCCGTGGGTGACGACCCCACCTCGGGCATCGAGCCCACGAGCCCTCGCATGGACGACCTGAGCCTCTCCCCGACCGAACGCACCATGGCGTCGACATCGTCTCTGGAACTCGTTGTTCGGTCTTTAGCAGGAGTTACGCTCATGACAGAGCATAACGCACGGCGAAAAAACCACAAAATGGAGTGTAATTACTTTCACTTTTCAGGATTCCGGCTACCCTGAGCGCCGGCCGCTCCGTCAGGTTCACGTCGCCTTGAGCGGTCGCCTGCCTTGTCTTCTCCAGGAGTGAATGAAATGCGTTCCAATCGAATCCTCGCCGCGGCCGCATCGCTGGCCGTCGCCGCCGGGCTCGCCCATGCCGCGCCTCAGTACATGATCATCGACATCGGTGTGGTCGAATCGGGCCAGATCGCCTCGCAGGGTCTCGGCATCTCGGCGGGCGGTGTCGCCGTCGGCCGCATCCTCGGCAGTCCGGCCCAGGCGTTCTCGTGGACGGTCGACGGCGGCATCGTCGGGCTCGCCAACCCCACCAACCCCGCGCGCAACTTCGCGCAGGCCAACGGCGCCAACGACATGGGCTCCATCGTCGGCACCGGCACGACGACCGCCTTCGGCTCCAGCCCCCTTCCCTTCATCTGGCAGAACGGCGTCGCCACCCAACTCGCGCTCCCCGCGGGCCACACCTTCGGCCGCGCAAACGACATCAACAACAGCAATGTCGCCGTGGGCTCCGTTGGTTCGGGCACCGGCGAGCGCGCGGTCATGTACGCCAACGGTTCTGCCAGCATCCTCAGCGCAACTACCTCGGGCGGATCGTTCATGACGACTTCCTACGGCATCAACGACGCCGGCCTCGCGGTCGGCAACGGCGTCGATCCCAACAACGCCGCGCGCAATGTCGGCATCGCGTACAACACCGTCACCGGTGAAGCCATCGACATCGGTTCGCTCGTCGGGCGCAACGGCGCACTGGCCTTCGGCGTCAGCAACGCCGGCCATGTCGTCGGTTCATCCATGCTCAACCAGGGCGCCGGCACGCCGTTCATCTGGACGGAGGACGGCGGCATGGTCGAGATCGGCCTGCCCTCCGGCGCCTCTCAAGGCTCGGCGCGCGGCGTGAACTCCGACGGTTGGGTCGTCGGGATCGGCTCGGGCCAATTCGCCCGGCCGTTCCTCTACGACGGCGACCAGACCTTCCTCCTCCAGGACCTGCTCGTCAACGGGACCGGCTGGGACATCTCGATGAACACCTCGTCCGGCGCGCTGGGCATCAGCGACGACGGCACCATCATCGGCACCGGCATTTTCAACGGCCAGACCCACGCCTTCGCCGCGGTCCTCGTGCCCTCGCCGGGCGTGATCGCCGCCCTCGCCCCCGCGGGCATCCTCGCGTTCCGCCGCCGCCGCTGATCTCAACATCTCTCCCCGTTCTCCCCCGAAAGCCCCGGCCAGTCCGGGGTTTTTTGCGCGCGTCCGCTATCCTTCCTCATGCATTCCGCCGCACGCATCCTCGACGCCAACCTCAACCGCGCCCGCGAGGCCCTGCGCGTCCTCGAAGACATCGCGCGCTTCGCCCTCGACGACCGTGAACTCAGCGGCGAACTCAAGTCGATGCGTCACGCGCTCCGCGACGCGGCGACCACGCTGGGCGTCGACGATCTCGAACTCATCGCCGCCCGCGACGCCGTCCACGATGTGGGCAAGGACATCAAGACCGTCGCCGAGGGAGAGCGCGAATCGCTCCGCTCGATCGCCTCCGCCGCGGGCAAACGCCTGACCGAAGCGCTGCGCTCCATCGAGGAGATCGCCAAGGCGCTCCCCGGCGCGATCCGCGCCCCGGCGCGCGGCGGGATGAACGACGGGGAACCCGCGCCCCTCGCGCAGCCCGCCGAGCCCGCGTGGCGCGCGTTCGAACGGCTCCGCTACCGCGCGTACGACGCGGAGATGCGCACCGTCCTCGCGCTGGGATCGTCCAAGCGATCCACCTGGAAACTCTGCGTCATCATCACCAAGGACCTGTGCAAGCACCACTCCTGGCTCGATGTCGCGAACGACGCCATCGAGTCGGGCGCCGACTGCATCCAACTCCGCGAGAAGCACATCTCGGACGCCGAGCACCTCGCGCGTGCCCGCGTGCTCGTTGAACTGTGTCACTCAGCCGGCTCGCGCGTGGCCGCGATCATCAACGACCGGCCCGACATCGCGATGCTCGCGGGCGCCGACGGCGTGCACCTCGGGCAGGAGGACATGGCGGTCGCCGATGTCCGCCGCCTTTCGGGCGCGCGGCTGCTGGTCGGCGTGTCGACGGCGAACATCCTCCACGCGACCCGGGCGCTTCGCGAGGGCGCGGACTATTGCGGCGTCGGCCCGATGTACCCCTCGACGACCAAGCACAAGGACGCCATCGCGGGCGTCGAGTACCTCAAGAAGTACCTCGAATACGAGCCGAAACTCCCGCCCCACCTCGCGATCGGCGGGATCACGCCGGGCAACATCGACGCGCTGGTGGCGGCCGGTGCGCGCGGCGTCGCCGTGTCGTCCGCCGTGTGCGAGTCCATGTACCCGGGAGATGTCGTGAGCCGCCTGCGCAGCGCGCTCGAGAAGCGTGGCTCGGGCGAGAAGCCCGGGGGCAACGCCCCCGAGTGACGCGCGTCAGGCCGCGAGCGAGTTGGGCGAGTTCCCGCCGAAGCGGAACGCACGCACGCAGTCGCGGCCGGACTTCTTCGCGGCGTAGACCGCCTGGTCTGCCGCGTTGATGAGTTGCTCGGCGGTGCGCAGCGCATCGCGCGAAGCGTCGTCGTACGACGCGACGCCCACGCTCATCGTGATGCGAACATGGGGCTTGGTTGTCTGCGCGCCGGCAAGGTCGATCGGCGTCGAGTTCAGCGCGACGCGCAGCATCTCGGCGACCGCTTCGGCCTTCTTCAGATCGACGCCGGGCATGATCGCCGCGAACTCTTCGCCGCCGAAGCGGAACAGTTCGCCGCGGTTCCCGAGCGTCGCTTTGAGGCGCCGCGCGGCCTCCTTGAGCACCGTGTCGCCGGCGATGTGCCCGAGCGTGTCGTTGACCTGCTTGAAGAAGTCGAGATCGAGGAACAGGATCGAGAGCGGCTTGCCCTCATTGCGCGCCACCTCGAAGTGCCGCGCCGACGCGACCTGAAGCGACCGCTTGTTCCCCACACCGGTCAGCGGATCCACCTCGCTCTGTCGCTGGAGCGACTTGTTCTGCGCGGTCAGACGATCGGCGTTCATCTGCGCGTCGAGCGCCATCTCCGCGAGTTGCGCCTGCGCGGCGGCGAGCAGTTCGCTCGCGCTGGGAACGCCGTCCATGTCCACGCGGAACAGCGATGCCTGCGCACGGGCGTTGCGCTCGATGGTGGCGAACAGCGCGTCCGCCGTCTTCTCGTCCTGGCCGAACCATTCGTTGGCCTTCGCCCGGTACATGAGGATCGCGGCGCCTTCGGCCGGGCGCATCAGCGCCTCAGCGGCCAGCGCGCCCAGCGCGATGCACTGGGTCGTCATCGCGTACTGCGCGTCGACCCCCGACGGATCGTCGTGATGACGGATCGGTTCGACCAGCGAGGAAGGCAGGCGCCACTGCTCGGCAAGACGGGCGCTGATCTCGGCGTGGCTCACCTTGAAGGTCTCGATCTCGAGGTTCGACAGCGCCCGGTGGCTGCCGTCCGCCTCGTGCTCGACCGTCTGATACTCGTCGCCCAGCGCGCGGTGCATCGCGATCGCGCCGGCGTCCATCAGCAGGGCCGCGAGGAAGACCTCTTCCGCGTCGGGATGACCGGCGGCTTCCGCGGCCGCTCTCGCGCCCGTCGCAGCGAGCAGACACCGCTTCCAGTACGACTCGTAGTCGAACTCGTCCTCGGTGTCCTTGCCCATCGCCTGAATGAGGCTGAAGCCCAGCGCAACGGTCTTCACGGTCGTCAGACCAAGGGCCACCATGGCCTGGCTTATCGTCGAGCACCGGCGCGACAGCCCGTAGTACGACGAGTTGACCGTCTTGAGAACCTTCGCGGCGAGCGCTTGGTCGTTCTGGATCGTGTCAGCGATTTCGCGGAGTGAGACATCCGGCTTGGCGGACAGTTCGATCACTCGCAGGGCGACGGCGGGCAGGGTCGGCAGACGGGCCGATGACAGCACTCGTTCGATGACGAGGTCTTGCACTTGTGCACCACTTTCGGGAGGTATACGGACCTGTGTGTGTTCAACCCGTCAGGGGGCTCCGCAGGCCCGTTTCATCGTCTTCGCCGAGGCGAGACTTGACACACACAGATTTGTGTTTCGCTCAGCCACCCCGCGCAACCCACTCAAAGAACGCCACCTGCGCACCCGGGGGTTCCCCCAGCACCACCCCGATCCAAGCCCCCAGCAGCCGCGCGGCACGAAAAACGGCCACCGGAGCCGGCGATTCCCAAGTGTGATTCATTTCGCCGCCCCCCGCGAGCCATCCCACGGCACGGACGGTATCGGACCGCACACGCCAGACCTCTTCTCCCCCCACATCCGTTCTCCTCGGATCAACCGTCACGCCCCCGAGCCGGGTGTCGAATCCGACGGTCTCCGCCTCCCCCAGAACCTCACCGGTCCGGATATCACGATCGAGCACCGGCTCGTACCCCGCCTCCTTCAGCGTCGCCCATTGGAGCCGCCCAACCGCCTCCACGCAGGCCGCCGTGTCGATGGCCACATCAATCCCGCGCAGCGCCGCCGCCAACGCGTCGAACAGCCGCTCGTGAGGATCGTGGTCGCGCACCGCCTGAAACACCAGATCCAGCGCGCACATGCCCGCGAGGTGCGCATCCACGCGCCGTCGAAGCCCGAAGTGCGTCTCACGCAGGTCCCACTCGATGAGTTGCGCGAGTTCCGCCGTCGGCTTGACGATCAGCACCCCCTCGCCGCGCGTCGCCAGTTCCAGACCGCCGCTGAATTTGGCCTTCGGCCGCTTGCTCCCCTTCGCGAGGCACCGGACCGCGCCCTGCCCGCGCGTGAATAGCGCCGCCGTCTGGGATGTCTCGGAGAAATCCCACAGGCGGAGCACGATCGCATCCTCGCGGATCATCGCGGCCAAGTCACGATCGTACCGCCCTCTCGCCGCGCACTCGTTGCGCTCTCCGGTACACTTGCGACGATGGCCGACACGACCAAACCCAGCACCGCCCCCAACGCCCCGCTCCCGGCGCGCGTCATCGCCTTCATGAACCAGAAGGGCGGCGTCGGGAAGACCACCACCGCGGTCAACCTCGCCGCCGGCATCGCGCGACAGGGCAAGCGGACCCTCCTCATCGACCTCGACCCCCAGGCCCACGCCTCCCTCCATCTCGGGGTCGAGCCGCAGGAATCGGGCGCAACCGTCTACGACGCCCTCCACACGCCTTCGAGCGTCGCCGCCTCGATCGTGCACGCGCGCGACAACCTCGATGTGCTCCCCGCCGAGACCGACCTCGCCGCCGCCGAGTCCGAACTCGCGTCCGCGCCCGACCGCCAGCAACGCCTCGCCGACGCCATCGCGGTGCTCCAGTCCAACCCCGCGACCGCGTACGACTTCATCCTCATGGATTGCCCGCCCTCCCTCGGGCTGCTCACGCTCAACGGGCTCACCGCCGCCCGCGAGGTCATGATCCCCATGCAGGCGCACTTCCTCGCGCTCCAGGGCGTCGGCAAACTCCTCGAGACCGTCCGCCTCGTCGCGCAGCAACTCAACAACAAACTGCGCATCAGCGGCGTCGTGCTCTGCATGCACGAGGAAGTCACGCGGCACGCCAAGGAAGTCGTCGCCGACCTCGACGCGTTCTTCGAGCAGGCGCGCGATCAGGAAGTCCCGTGGCGCTTCGCGCGCGTCTACCGCCCGCCGATCCGGCGCAACATCAAACTCGCCGAGTCCCCGTCCTTCGGACAGACCATCTATGAATACGCGCCCGGCGCCCCCGGCGCGCAGGACTACGACGAACTCGCCCAGCGCATCGTGAGCGAGTGGGCCGCGTTCCTCGCCAAGCGCAGCGCCCAGGCCTCCGCGAGCCCAGAGGTCGTCGTCCGACCCCAGACCGCGTCCGGCGCGTCGATCGCGTGAACCGGCCCCGCGTCATCACGGCGCTCCGCGTCGCCCTCGCGATCTACGCCGTCACGCTCGTCACGCTCACCCACTGGCCGCGCCTTCAACTCCCAGCCGACATCATCGAGCGCCCGGACCTTGTGGCGCATGTCGGCGCGTTCGGGCTGCTGAATTGCCTCATGATCGCCGCATCCCTCTTCGGGCCGGCGCTCTCGGGCCGCAACATCGCGCTCGCCTCGCTGGTCTGCGCCGTCTACGCCCCCATCGACGAACTCACCCAGTCCCTCCCGGGCGTCAACCGCCACACCAGCGGGCTGGATGTCCTCGCCGATCTCGTCGGCGTCTCGCTCGCCGCCGTCGCCGCACTCGCCCTCGCGCGCTTTCGCCAACGCCGCGCAGCGCCGACGGTCGATGATCCTTCCTCGTGAGCGACGCGCCGGACCACGACATCACGCACGCCAAGCCCCACGACGCGGGCGGCTTCTTCGCCGCCGTCCGCGTGGTCGCGTTCCTCACGCTCATCTCGCGCTTCGCGGGACTCGTCCGCGATGTCGTGCTCGCCCGCATCTTCGGCGACACCGCCATCGGCTCCGCCTTCGCGTTCGCGTTCCTCATCCCCAACCTCTTCCGGCGTCTCTTCGGCGAGGGCGCGCTCACCGCCGCCTTCCTCCCCGAATACGCGGCCCTGTCCAACTCCGACCCCGACGCCGCCGACCGCTTCGCGTCGCTGACCGCCGCGCTCCTCATGCTCGTCACCGGCGCGATCACCGTCGTCGGCATCGCCGCGCTCCTCCTCCTTCGCTCGCTCTCTCCCGATGACCCCGACCGCGCGTTCATGCTCACGCTCGCGGCCATCATGCTCCCGTACATGCCTCTCATCTGCGCCGTCGCCACCGTCGGCGCCATCCTGCAGGTCCACGGCCGGTTCGCGCCGATGGCCAGCGCGCCCGTCATCCTCAACGCCGTCATGATCAGCGCCGCCCTGCTCGTCTACGGGCCGCTTGGCTGGAGCGCGATCAACACCGCCTACCTCGTCTCGGCCGCCGTCGTCGTTTCCGGCGCGTTCCAACTCGCGTGGACGCTCCTCGCCGCACGCCGCTTCGTCCGTTGGAAGCGCGGCTACGACACCGTGCGCGATTCCACCCGCCGCATGCTCCGACGCTTCGTCCCGGGCGTGCTCGGGCTCGGCACGCTCCAACTCAACACGCTCCTCGACGGCGTCATCGCGTCCTGGCCAGTCCTCGTCGGGCCGACGATCTTCGGCATCGTCTACCCACTCGACGACGCCTCCAACGCGATCCTCTCCTACAC
>CAYGLT010000089.1:0-8149 GCA_964350875.1 uncultured Phycisphaeraceae bacterium
CGCGAGCACCTTCTTCAGGATCTTGTCGAGCACCGCGTTCACGAACGCGGGCGACTTCTCCGTGCTGAAGCGCTTCGCAAGATCGACCGCCTCGTTCACGGCGATCTTCGGGTTCACGCGGCCGCTGGTCATCTCGTAGTGCGCGAGCCGCAGGATCGCGCGGTCGATCGCCGGCTGCCGGTGCGCGGGCCAGGTCGGCGCGTAGATCTTGATCGCGCGGTCGGCGGCGGTGCGGTCGCGGAACGCGCCCGTCGCGAGGTCCATCGCCTTCTTCTGCTCGCTCTGCGTCAGTTTGTCTTCCGTGTCTTCGCTGATCGACAGTTCGATGTCCGGCGCGTCGGACTCGCCGCGCACATCGAACTGGTACAGGGCCTGCAGGGCGGCCACTCGGATGTCACGCGGGCTGGCCATTCGCTCAACGCCCCCGCTTGCCGGGAGCGCGGGGCGCGGGAAGTTCTTCCTCGTCCTCGTCGTCGTCATCCTCGGCGAACATCTCGGCGTGCACCGCGAGGCGTTCGAGCGATTCGAGCGTGTCGAGGGCCGCGGCCATGGCTTCCTCGCCCTTGTTGCCCTGCGCGCCCCCCGCGCGGGCCTCGGCCTGCTCCATGTTCTCGACGGTCAGCAGGCCGAACCCGATCGGGCAGCCGGTGTCGACGCCGATGCGGGCGATCTCGTTGGTGACGGCGGTCGCGAGGTGCTGATCGTGGGTGGTCTCGCCCTTCACGACGCAGCCCAGAACGACGACCGCGTCGAACACGCCGCACATCGCGGCCTCGGCGGCGATGGTGGGCAGTTCGAAGGCGCCCGGCGCGTCGACCACGAAGACATCCTGCTTGGCCCCGCCCCGCGAGACATACTCGGCGGTCGCCCCCTCAAGGAGTTTCGAGGTGATGGCGTCGTGGTAGCGGCTCACGACGATGGCGACGGGGAGACCCCTCGCGCTGCGTTTGCCCTGGGTCTTTCCGCGGAGTGGTCCGTGCGACATAAGGGCGGATGGTAGGCGTGAGGGCCGCGCGGGCAGGTCCGGGAACGCCCAACGGCCGTGGAGCGGCTCGGGATCGGTCCAGATCCCGTCGGCGTTGCGAAAACGCAACACGGCGCGAAAGCGGCGGCCCGCTCGGTCCGATGCTCTGAGCATGAACCCTCCCGACCGAGATCGGCCCCAGCATCGTCCCTCCGGAGCCCCCGCCGCACGCCCCTCGGGCGGACCGGGGAGCGCGATCGCGGCGGCGCTCGGCGCGCCCTCGGCGGACAACGCCCCCATCGCTGCGGACCACGCGAGCGACCGCTACGCCGTGGTCGCCCACGAGATGGCCAACCTCCTCGACGGATCGCTCCGCTGGCTGACGCTCGCGCAGAACCGGCTGGGCGGCGATCCGGCAGCCACGACACAGAACGGCGTGGGCGAACAACTCTCGCATGTCTCCGAGGCGCTGGCGCGGATGTCCGACCTCGTCGAGGCGTTGATGCGCCCCGGCGCGGGGCAGATGGCCTCGCTCTTCGGCTCGCCGCGCACGATGCTCGAAGCCGTCGAGCATTCCGTCGCCGTGAACCGCCCGCTGTCCGAGGAACGCAAGGTGACGATCGCGCTGCGCGCCGATCCGGCGCTGGCGCAGGTCGCGGCCGGCCCGCTCTTCACGGTCGTCAGCAACGGGCTGCGCAACGCCGTCGAGGCGAGCGCCCCCGGGAGCAATATCGAGGTCCACGCGCGGCTGTACCCTTCCGATCGCGCGTTCGCCGAT
This sequence comes from uncultured Phycisphaeraceae bacterium, assembly GCA_964350875.1. Lineage (GTDB taxonomy): Bacteria > Planctomycetota > Phycisphaerae > Phycisphaerales > UBA1924 > JAHBXC01. The sequence continues at coordinate 1,743 of CAYGLT010000089.1, forward strand.
GTCGGCGTCGACATCCTCGACGACGGGTGCGCGTACCCCGCGGTCTTCGGCGATTGCGTCTTCGACCTCGGCTTCACGACCAAGGAACACGGCAGCGGCGTCGGGCTCGCGCTCGCGCGCGACATCGTCAATGAACTCGGCGGATCGATCTCGCTCACGCCGCGCGGCGAGGCGGGCAAGCCGGGCGGAGCGCACCTGCGCGTTCGTGTCCCCGCGTCGCAACTCGGGAAGCGCTGATCCATGAGCAGGCCCCAGCGAAGCGCGGACGACGACCGTGCACGCATCCTGATCGCGGACGACGACCAGATCGTCGCACGCTCGCTCGCGGCCTTCCTCGAGGAGGAGGGCTACGACGCGGAAACGGCGCCGACCGGCGACGCCGCGTTGGATCGCCTCGCCGATGACTCGCTGCCCCGTGTGGATGTGCTGATCTGCGATGTCTCCATGCCCGGCATGCACGGGATGGAAGTCCTGCGCACATGCGTGGATGAACGCCCCGACCTCGTGGTCGTCATGCTCACGGCGTACGGCACGATCGAGGCCGCCGTCGAAGCCGTGCGCGCCGGCGCCGCGGACTACCTGACCAAGCCGGTGGTCGACAACGAACTGCGCATCGGGCTGCAGCGGGCGTTGCGCCAGCGGGCGATCCTCGCCGAGAACACCAACCTCCGCGCGCAACTGGATGAGAAGTTCGGGCTCGACAACATCATCGGGCACGACCACCGGATGCTGCGCACCTACGACCTGATCCGCGCCGTGGCGCCGACAAAGTCCACGGTGCTGATGTCGGGCGAGAGCGGCGTGGGCAAGTCGCTCATCGCGCGGTCGATCCACACCAACTCGCCGCGCAAGAGCGGCCCGTTCGTGGAACTCGCGTGCGGGTCGATCCCCGAGACGCTGCTCGAGTCGGAACTGTTCGGGCACACCAAGGGCGCCTTTACGGGCGCGCACGCCGACAAGCAGGGCAAGTTCCTCGCCGCCCACGGGGGCACCCTTTTCCTCGACGAGATCAACTCCGCGTCGCCCGCGATGCAGTTGAAACTGCTCCGCGTGTTGCAGGAGCGCAAGTTCGAGCCCGTGGGGAGCAACGAGACGATCGAGGTCGATGTACGCGTGGTGCTCGCGAGCAACCAGCCGCTCGAGGAACTCGTCGCAAAGGGCTCGTTCCGCCAGGACCTGTACTACCGCATCAATGTCGTGCGGATCGACCTTCCCCCGCTGCGTGACCGCGCGTGCGACATCCCCGCGCTCGCGAAGCATTTCCTCGGCAAGCACGCGAAGGAACTGGGCAAACAACTCGTCGGGTTCAGCGACGAGGCGCTGGCCGCGCTGGAGCGTTACGCGTTCCCGGGCAATGTGCGCGAACTCGAGAACATCGTCGAGCGCGCCGCGGTGCTCTCGACGCGTCCGACGATCGGGATCGACGACCTCCCCGCGGTTGTTGTGGACGGGGGCGCCTCGCCGCTCGTCGCGCGATTGCACGGCGGCGACGAGTTCCGCGGCGTCGAGTCCATCGACGCGCCGAGCACTCCCTGGACGCCGACGCACCTGGCTGTCGCGCTCGAGGAGCCCGAGCGGCGCATCATCCGCAAGGCGCTGGACGCGAACGAGTGGAACCGCCAGAAGACCGCCGAGGACCTGGGCATCAACCGCACGACGCTCTACAAGAAGATGCGTGCGCTGGGGCTCGACACGCCCGAGTGACCGCGTTCACTCGCCGGCGCGAATGGCCGCCTGCGCCTGTTCTTCGACGGGCTTGGGGCTGGGTCGCTCGCCGAGGTAGCGCAGCGATCGCTCCATCACACGCTTGACCGCCGGCGCCGCGACCCACGATCCGAAGTGCTGGCGCTTGCGCACGAGCAGCGGCGAAGGGTCGTCGATCGTCACCAGGCACACCAAACGCGGCGACTCGTACGGCGCACCCGCGACGAAACTGCTGATGTACTGATCGGGCAGGTAGCCGCGCTCGCCCTTGAGTGAGACCTGCGCCGTGCCCGACTTGCCGAACAGTCTGTAATCGTCGGTGATGCCCTCGAGTTTCTGGCGCTTCATGTTCTCGACGGCGCGCTGCGCGACGACGGACATCGCCTCGCGCGCGAGAGCCACCGCGTTCGGATCGATCGCTCGTTGGACGATCAGCGACGACGAATCGCCCGCGCCCGGCCCGTCGTCCGCCGCCCGGAGCGTGAGCGTGGGGAGTGTCCCCGCGTCCTGGCCGACACGCGCGAACGCGCAGAACGCTCGCGCGAGTTGCGCGGGCGTCAGCGCGACCTCCTGCCCGAACGACACGCTGGTCTGCGTGTAATTGCGCCAGTCGCGCATCGAGGTCATCCCGCCCGAGATCTCGCCTGGAAGTCCGACGCCCGTGATCTCCTCGAACCCGAACCGTTCGAGCGACTCGCGCATCGCGCGGCGGTCCATGCGCTCGGCGGCCATCGACATCCCGATGTTCGACGAGTTCACCAGCACTTCGCGCCAGGTCTGCTCGTTCTTGCCGAACGCGTCGCGGATCTGCCTGCCGTACGGCGTGCGCCAGTACTGGCCGCCGGTCTTGAACATCTCGTCGGGCTTCGCGATGCCCGCGGAGGTCATGACCGCCCAGGTGAACGCTTTGAAGGTCGAGCCCGGCTCGTACAGGTCGGTGAAGTTGCGGTTGCGCCCGGCGCCCGGGTGGATCAGGCGAAGCGGGTCGGGCTGAATGATCGTCCGTCGCGGGCCGCCCAGCGCGGCGTCCTCGGCCATGCCCGAGCGCTCGCCCCACGGGAGCAATCGGCCGTCCATATCGCGTATGAAATCAACGAGCGCGAGCACCTCGCCCGTGTGCGGGTCGAGCAACAGCAGACGCCCGCCCTGCGCGTCGGCGTCGAGCACCGAGCGCAGCAATTCTTCCTCGGCGATGTCCTGGAGCGCGGCGTCGATGCTCAGTCGGATCGACTCGCCGGGCATCGGGAGCGTGGTCCCGCCGCGTTCGATCCACAACCCCCGCCCGCGCGCGTCGCGGACATAGCGGATCTGCCCCTGCGCTGATTCCAGCGCTGGATCGAACATGCGTTCGGCGCCGAACTGTCCCGAGTCTTCGCTGTCCACGCGTCCGAGGATGGCCGCGGCGACTTCGGCGCCGGGACCTTCACGGACGCTCATCATCTCGAGGTGCACGCCGCGCATGCGCAACGCGCGCACGGCCTCGACCTGCGCATCGTCAAGGAGGTCGCTGAGGCGCACATAGCGCGACATGGCGCCGCCCGTCTGCTTCGCGTGTTCGTTGCGCGCGAGCCGCATGAACAGCCGCTCGCCCGCGACGGACGCGTCGAGCGACGCCGCACTGACCAGGCGTCGCAGCGAATCGTCGTACGGCTGGGGGAACTCCGCGGGATCGACGGTGAGTCGGTATCCGACGCGTGTCGACGCGAGCAGGCGGTTGCGCCGGTCGACGATGTCGCCGCGCGGCGCGAAACTCTTCATCGCGCTCACGCGCTGGTCGATGTGGCCGCGCAGTTGCTCGGGGGGATCGACCTGCAACTGCACGACGCGCGCGAGCAGCCCGACGAACATCACGGTGATCACGATCCCCGCGAGCAGACCGACGCGGTCGGCACGGCGGGAGATCGGCACGGTCGTCTTGCTCGGCGTGCGGCTCATTCGTGCGCGGCCTCGCGCTGGTCGGTCTCAGCGGGCGGGTGGCTGGCGCCCACGAACGCGAACGGGACCAGATCGGTCCCCGAGGACGCCATCTGCTGGATGCGGTTGATCGTCTCGCCTTTGGCGATCTCGGCGCGCAGGCGCAGCATCGACTGGGTCGCCTGCTCGGTCTCCAGATGCGTGCGCATCAGGTCGCTCGCGATCTGCACGCGCTGCTGGCGCACGGCGAGCAGTCCGCCAGCAATAAGCGCGAAACCGACAACCACCATCGCGAGTTTCAGCGCGATCGAACCCGCGGCCCCGCCCTCGGGCCCGCCGAACACTGGCCGTGCCTGACGCTCGCCCATCGGGCTCAGTTCTCCGGGATTCGGATGCGCAGACCCGCCGGGACATTGTCGGGATCGGTGATCGTGCCCTTGTTGGCCTTCACCAGGTCCGGCCAGCGCTTGGCCGAGCCCAGCGTCTTCTTTGCGATGTCGCCGAGCGTCTCGCCCTTCTGGACGACGTGGAACTTCTCGCCGTTCGCGGGCTTCTTTGGCGTGAACGCGTTGCGCGACGGCTCGTCACGCTTGGTCGTCGGGGCGTCGCTGGCGGGAACGCCGGGGATCACGAGTTTCGCGCCGACATAGAGCGCTCCGCCCTTGCCCATGCGACCTTTGTTGGCCTCCTCGATGCGCGTGTGCATCGCGCCGTTGCCGTAGTACCGCTCGGCGATGGCCCACAGACTCTCGCCTTCCTCGACGGTGTGGGTGCGATCGACGGTGGCCGTGCGGGTCGGGGTGTCGGGCAGCGTGCGCGACGGCGCCGTGTTCTCGGTGCGCGGCGCCGTCTGCATCAGCGGGGTGGTCGGGGTGATCTCCTCGAACCGCACGCCCTGCTTCTCGCTCCACGCGAGGAAGTCGCCGATGGCGCCCGAACTCTGACGGACCTCGCCCTCATCCGCGGCATCCGTCGAACCCATCGCGAGCACGACGGGCTCTTCGACCTCGTTGGTCGGCGTGGGCGAGAGGGGCGCGGGCGGGTTGTTCTCGGGCAGCGCCTGCGTCAGCCGTTCGGGCTGTTGCTGGGGCGCAACGGCGTAGTCGCCCGTCGAGGGCGTGCTCAGCGCGAGCGGTGGCGTCTGCAGCGTGCGCTCTTCGATCCGGGCCTGGCGCGCCCCGCTCATGTGGTCAGAGATGAGAACCCCAACCACCATGACGGCGGCAAAGCCCAGAATCAGCGCGAGTTTCAGTTCGCGGCTCATCATTTCGGCGTCCTTGCGAGCGGCGAGTCGCGTCGGTCGTTCACATGTGGCCCGGCCGGTCCGTCGGCGGGCGAATCGTCGTCGCGGGGCGCCAACCCCGCGCGTCGTTACGGCCTGTCATCCTGTCGTTCGACGCCGCCCGTGAGGCGGATCGCACGCAGTTTAGCGGATCGGGCGCGAGCGTTCACGCTCACCTCCGCGTCGGTCGCCTCCACCGGATCGGGCTTGCGCCTCGACGACCCCGCGGCGGGGACGGCGAGGGACCGCTGGCAGAGTTCCGTGAAGCCCTGCTTCACGATCCGGTCTTCCAGCGAGTGGAACGAGATGATCGCGACCCGCGCGTCGAGCGCCAGCCACGACGACCCGCGCCGGTCGGCCGGCAGCGCCAGGGTGGCGGCGGCACGCGACACCGACTCGACCAGCGAGCGCACCGAACCGAGTTCGTCGTTCACCGCGATGCGCAACGCCTGGAAAGTCCTCGTCGCTGGGTCGATCCGCTGGCCGGTCTTGGTTCGAGTGGCCGGGCCCGTCGCGGAGCGGATGATCGCGGCGAGCCGTCCGGTGGTGGTTATCGGTTCACGAGCCCGTTCCGCCGCAATCTCTTGCGCGATCCGCCGTGCGCCTCGGTCTTCGCCGAAATCCCGGATGATCTCCGTCAGTTCCTCGACGGACATCGAGTTCACCAGATCGGCGGCGGTCGGCCCTCGGGACGCGTCCATCCGCATGTCGAGCGGGCCGTCGCCCATGAACGAGAACCCCCGATCGCGGTCGGCGATCTGCGTCGAGGCGAACCCCAGATCGGCCAGCACGCCGTCGGCCGCGATGCCCAGTTCGGCGAGCCGGCGGGGCGCCTCGGCGAAGTTCGCGTGCAGGGCGATGACCTCCCCCGCTCCCGACCCCGATGCCGCCAGTTCCTTCAGCCGCGCCTCGGCCCTGGCGAGGTTCCCTGCGTCCAGATCGCACAGGACGATGCGTCCGGAGGGCCCGACCCGCTCCGACATCGCCGCGGCGTGCCCTCCCAGCCCGGCGGTGCAGTCCAGGACCGTCGCCCCGGGCGCCGGATCGATCGCCGCGAGGACCTCCTCGAGCATCACCGGGATGTGGCCGTGCGTGTCGGACATCGGGGCGAGGATAGCCCGCCCGTCCGGGCGGTTAGACTCTGTGCGAGCGATGCTGAACCTCGACTGCCCCAACTGCGGCAAGCCCCACCGGGTGGACAACGCCTTCCGGGGCGGCGTCGCGCGCTGCGATTCCTGCGGCGCCCTCATCCATGTCCCCACGAAAGACGGCAAGCCCATCGAGGCCCAGGGCGGCCCCAAGCGCCGGCCCGGCTCGCCCAGCGGGATCACGAGCAGCCCTCCCCGGAAAGGTCGAAAGTTGAAAACCGCCGAAGCCAAGGGCGCCAGCGGGGAGCGACGCTTCCCGGGCAAGCCCGTCGCCGTCACGCTCGTCGTGCTGATCCTCGCCCTCAGCGCCGCGGCGGTGTGGGTGATCTACCAGACGGCGATGAAGCAGAACGGGTGAT
>CAYGLT010000090.1:0-3997 GCA_964350875.1 uncultured Phycisphaeraceae bacterium
AGAACTTGTGGCGAGTCTGGCGAAGATTCTTCCGCGCGAGAGAGAGTGACTCACCGCATCTCCTCCGCGTCTGCGACCTGTCCGGGGCCTGAGACGGCTCCGGGGGTCTGAGGTGCCGCTTCTTTGCGGAGCAGCAGCGACGCGATCACGCCGACGGCGAGGGTTCCGAGGATCACGCCCAGGGAGATGTCGGTGGGGATCTTGAAGGGCGTGTGGACGAGGGCCATCTTGATCCCGACGAAGAAGAGCACGGCGATGAGGGCCGGCTTGAGGTAGCGGAACGATGTGATGGCCGCGGCCAGGCAGAAGTAGAGCGAGCGGAGGCCGAGGATCGCGAAGATGTTGCTCGTGAGGACGAGGAACGGGTCGGCGGTGATGGCGAAGATCGCGGGGATCGAGTCGACGGCGAAGAGGACATCGGTGAACTCGACGAGGACGAGCGCGAGGAGCAGGGGGGTCGCGTAGCGCACGCCGTTGATCGTGGTGAAGAAGCGCTGGCCGTCGAAGGTGGGGGTGAGCCGCACGAACTTCTTGACGAAGCGGACGACGACGCTGGTGGAGGGGTCGTGGGCGTCGGCTTTGACGAGGGCCATCTTGATCGCGGTGAGGATGAGGATGGCGGCGAAGAGGTAGGAGACCCAGGCGAAGCGCGCGACGAGGGCGGCGCCGAGGAAGATCATGATCGCGCGGAAGACGAGCGCGCCGAGGATGCCCCAGAACAGCACGCGGTGCTGGTACATCCCGGGGATGCCCAGCGAGGTGAACACGACCGCGATCACGAAGACATTGTCGAGGGAGAGCGACTTCTCGATGACATAGCCGGTGAAGAACTGCTTGGCGGCGTCGGCGCCCGCGAGCGTTTCGGTGACGCCCGGCTTTCCTAGGACGGGGACATCGAGCCCGAGGTCGAAGATGTGGTTCTGGTAGAGGAAGTAGACGCCCACATTGAAGATGAGGGCGCAGGTGATCCAGATCGAGGTCCAGATCGTGGCTTCTTTGAAGGAGACGACATGGGCCTTGCGGTGGAAGACGCCGAGGTCGAGGGCGAGGAAGACGACGACGAGCGCGAGGAAGATCGCGTAGGCGATGAGTTGTGTGGGGTGTGCCTGGAGCATGGGTGTGGGAGCGGACAACGCCGCGTGTGTGCGCGGGGGTGTTGTTGGTCTTGCCGTTCCTGAGCCGATGCGGCTTTGGTGATCGTGGGCCGGGCGGATACGGGTGATCCGCCGCGTAGTCGGCCTTCGGACGCGCTGTGTGTCGCGCGGCTACTCCCCAACAGGGTCGTTGATGCTAGCGCGGTGTTTGCGTGCGGCGTGCCAGCGTCTGCGCGCGGCGAGGGCGATGAAGGTGGCCATCGCGCTGATGGGGAGGAAGAGGAGCCCGGCGATGAGCCAGGTTGTGGAGGAGTGATCGGGGTGTGAGCGCACGATGAGGACTGCGGCGATCCAGTATCCGACGATCACGAGAAAGAGGGCGGCGACGGCCCAGGGTGAGGCGAGCCACGGGGCGTAGCGGTCGAGGAAGTCGGTGCGGTCGTCGACCTTCTTGAGGAGGCGGCGGGCCCAGGCGAACTCGGTGGCGAGGATGGCCAGGCCGAGCGGGCCGAGGACGGTGAAGCCGGGCCCGGGGAGGGGTGAGATGATGAGCCCGCCGAGGAGGATGATGGCGCCGACGGTGAGGATGACGATCCGGCGGACGGGCCTGGGGCCACGGATCTGTGTCAGTGGTGGGCGGGTGTCGGGGGGCGTCGGATTGAAATTCTGGTCGGACAACGGTTTGCGGCTGGTCGGACGGGTGCGGCGTCGGCGGGGGCGTGGTTCGGAAAACTGAAAAGTCGGTGACCCCCCCAGCGGGGGAGATGGTACTATCCGGCAAGTACGAAGCCGCCCTCGAATGGTTCGGGGGGGCAGTCTGCGCCGCGGGTGAACTGAGTCCGAGAGCGGTCCCTTCTGCGCCTGATAGAGAAAAGGTAGTCTCGGAAGTAATGGAGCGCGTTGATGCGCCTGTATGTGGGGAACCTCCCCTATTCGACCGGTGACGACGAGTTGCGTCAGTTGTTTGAGCAGTACGGTGAAGTGAACTCGGCTTCGGTGCTGATGGATCGCGAGACGGGCCGTTCGCGCGGTTTCGGTTTCGTCGAGATGCCCGATGATGGTGCGCAGGAAGCGATGACCAAACTGAACGGCTTCGAGATGGGCGGTCGCCCGCTCGTGGTCAATGAGGCGCGTGAGCGTCAGTCCGGCGGCGGCGGTCGCGGCGGCTTCGGCGGCGGCGGCGGTGGTCGCGGCGGCTTCGGCGGCGGCGGCGGTGGTCGCGGCGGTTACGGTGGCGGCGGCGGCGGTGGTCGCGGCGGCTACGGTGGCGGCGGCGGCGGTGGTGGTTACGGCGGTGGCCGTGGCGGCGACCGCGGCGGCAAGCGCGAGCGTTTCGGCAACGACTGGTAAACAGTCGGGCTGAGCGCCCTCAAGAACTTCAGGAAGTACACGCCGCCGGCGCTGACGCGTCGGCGGCTTTCTTTTTGCGCGTTGACCGGTCTGGTACGCTGATCGCGATGATCGAAGCGCAACCGAAACTGGATGAGCAGGGCCGCGTGTACGCGGAGCATCCCGATGCGCAGAAATCGGGAACGAATGTGGACGGCGCGAAGTACGCCGCGGTGCGCGCGGCGATGCTGAAGGCGATCCCTCGCGCGAAGGAGGGCGTCGCGTTCAAAGAGTTGCCTGAGTTGGTGCTCGACCGACTGCCCGAGGGGGAGATCCCGGGCGGCGGCTCGATCATGTGGTGGACGACCACGGTGAAACTGGACCTCGAGGCGCGCGGGCTGATCGAACGCGTGCCCGGCGCGACGCCTCAGCGGGTGCGCAGGACGGCGGCGCGTTAGTTCGCGTCGGTCGGTTTCGGGAGCGCGCGGCGGAGGGGCTCGGCGTCGCTGGTGGACGGCGCGAACTCGCCCCAGGTGACATTGCGCTCGGAGGTCGCGGGGGCGAGGCGCTTGAGGAAGTCGGCGCGGGGGACTTCCACGCACCCGAACTGCGCGAGGTGGGGGGACCACATCTGGGTGTCGAGGAGCGTGAAGCGTCGTTTGCGCAGGTGCGCGACGAGGTGGACGAGGGCGACCTTGGAGGCGTCGGTGCCTCCCAGTTCGGGGAGGGAGAACATCGACTCGCCGAAGAACGCGCCGCCGATCGCGAGGCCGTAGAGCCCGCCGACGAGGACGAGTTCTTTGGTGGGCTCGCGGACGGTCCAGACTTCGACGGAGTGCGCGTATCCGGCGTCGTGGAGGAGGCGGTAGGCGCCGGCGATGGTCTCGTCGATCCACGCGCCGGGGCGATCGGGGTCGGCGCAGTGGACGATGGTCTGGGTGAACGCGATGTCGGAGGTGACGACGAACTTGCCGGCGCGGACGCGCTGTCGGAGCGTGCGCGGCACGGTGAATCCCGGCCCGGGGAGGTTGTCGGTGGGGTAGAGGGGGATCACGCCGCGCGATTCGGGCGAGCACCAGTGGAGTTGGCCGGTGGAGAGATCGGCCATGGGGAAGTAGCCACGGCGATAGGCGCCGACGATCTGTCGTACCACGGAGTCGGCGACGGTTGGCGCGTTCGAGGGGGGCATTGGTGAAGGAAAACGATACGGCCCGGACCCGCGCGGTGATGCGTGGGAGGGGCGAAGTGTGAACGAAAGCGGCTTGCGGAGGGCGGGAAGGCGACTCGCCCGGGGTGACCTTCTAGACTTTCGGCCCGATCCCGGTCGGGCATGATCGTGTTGGACCCCTCCCGTCGGCGGACGCCGCACGGGCATCAAAGGGGGCGTAGCTCAGCGGCAGAGCAGCGGACTTTTAATCCGTTGGTCGTGGGTTCGAATCCCACCGCCCCCACTTTGCAGGAAAGAGAACGCGCGTCAGTGCGGCGCGCTCCCACGGATGGACACCCTCGCAACTCCCATGCTGATCGTCGTGCACGCCAACTGGTCCGAGGGCCGGCTCTGGCTTTGGGGTGAG
>CAYGLT010000090.1:4097-8029 GCA_964350875.1 uncultured Phycisphaeraceae bacterium
AAGTGGAGCGTCCCCGCCGTGGCGCTCGCGGCGTTCGAGGCCGAGGACACGCTGGGCGCGCTCGAGCAACTCGACGAGGCGCATCGCGCAGGAACGGACGCGGGCGAAGGTCTGCGCGTCGCGATGGGCCCGGGCGCGAAGTGGTTCGCGGCGGCGGCGCGGTTTGCGCGGTGCGTGCTGGCCGAGCAGCGCTATGTGCCCACCGTGGTTCAGGAGAGCGACGGGCAACTGCGCGGGAGTTGGCAGCCTTGGCTGGTCGACGAGCCGATCGCGGCGCAGACCGCGGAACTGGTGCGTTCGATGCCTTCGAGCGCGCGCGCGGTCGAGGACGATCTGGGCCACGAGCCGTGGTCGATCCTCGAGGACTTCCTGTGGGCGATCGTGGACATCCGTGCGCGTGAGGCGTTCAAGGCCGAGACGCTCGACGACGCGATCGAGGGCCGCGAGCCGCGCGACGATCCGCATGTCGCATGGCTGAAGGGGCTGCTGCTCGTCGAGGAGAAGCACTCTCCGGGCGATCCCGAGCGCAAGACCGAACTGCTGCGCAGCGTGCGCCGCTGGCTGGGCGGTCTCGATGATCGCGGCGAGGCGAGCGAGTGGAAACTGCTCCTCGAACTGCGCGAGCCGAGCGGCGCAGACCGCATCGCCGATCTTCGCGCGCCGGGCGACGATGTGCGCTGGTCGCTGGCGTTCTCGCTCCAGAACGCGAGCGACGACCGGCTGGTGATCGACAGCGACGAGATCTGGAGCGCGGGCGGCGGTGAGTTGGCGATCGTGCGCGGCAAGCGCGCCGAGTCGCCGCAGGAACTGCTGCTCGCGGAACTCGCCCGCGCGGCGAGGATCTACCGCAAACTCGAGAAGGCGCTGTCGGACAGCGAGCCGCGCGGCGTGCTGCTCAAGACCGTCGAGGCGTACGAGTTCCTGCGCGAGGTGCGCCCGCTGCTCGTCGAGCAGGGCTTCGGCGTGCGCTCCCCCGACTGGTGGGAGGCGCCGACGGGCCGTCTGGGCGCGCGACTGGTCATCGAGAGCGATCCGCTCGAAGGCCAGGAAGAGTTGCCCGGTCGGAGCGAGACGAGCGCGGCGGGGTCGCGCATCGGGCTTCGCGCGCTGGTGAACTACTCGTGGCAGATCGCGGTCGGCGACGCGACGCTGACGCTCAAGGAGTTCGAGTCGCTCGCGAAGGAGCGCTCGCCGCTGGTGCGCGTGAACGGCCAGTGGGTCGAGGTGCGCCCCGAGGATGTCGAGGCGGCGATGCGGTTCATCCGCGAGAACCCGGGCGGTTCGATGACCGCCGCCGAGGCGCTGCGCATCGCGTACGGCGCCGATGAGGAAGCGCGGAAGGGCGCGCCGATCCTGGGCATGCGCGCGTCGGGCTGGATGGCCGCGATCTTCGGCGACGAGGCGCAAGAACAGAAACTCCCGATCATCACGCAGCCGGAAGGGTTCAAGGGCGAACTGCGGCCGTACCAGCAGCGCGGGCTGTCGTGGCTCGCGTTCCTCGACCGTTTCGGGCTGGGCGGATGCCTCGCCGACGACATGGGTCTGGGCAAAACGATCCAGTTGCTCGCGCTGATGGCGCTCGAGCGCGAGGAGATGAAGCAGGCGGGGCGCGATCCGAAGGAGATCAAGCCGACGCTGCTCATCGCGCCGACCTCGGTCGTGCGCAACTGGATGCGCGAGGCGAGCCGCTTCGCGCCCGATCTTCGCGTGAAGTCGCATCACGGCGTCGAGCGGAGCGTGGGCGAGGCGTTCGCCGCGGATGTCAAGAACTACGACCTGATCATCACGACCTATGCGCTCGCGCACCGGGATCGCGAGTCGCTCGAACTGGTCGAGTGGGGTCGTGTCGCGCTCGACGAGGCGCAGAACATCAAGAACCCGGTGGCGAAGCAGAGCCAGTCGGTGCGCTCGCTCAAGGCCGAGCGGCGCATCGCGCTGACCGGTACTCCGGTCGAGAACCGCCTGACCGAACTGTGGTCGGTGATGGACTTCTGCAACCCCGGGTACCTCGGCTCTCAGCACGAGTTCCGGCGCAACTTCGCGATCCCGATCGAGCGGCGTCACAGCAAGAACCGTCGCCGCCAGTTGCGCGGGCTTGTGCAGCCGTTCATCCTGCGTCGTTTGAAGACCGACCCGAATGTCGTGAGCGATCTGCCGGCGAAACTCGAGAGCAAGGAGTTGTGCCAACTCACGAGCGAGCAGGCGGCGATGTACGAGCAGGCCGTGAACCGCATGCTGGGCGAGGTGGACAAGGCCGAGGGGATGCAGCGCCGGGGCATCGTGCTCTCGACGCTCATCAAACTCAAGCAGATCTGCAATCACCCGGCGCAGGCGATCAAGGAAGGCGAAGAGGACGAGGGCGCGGACGATTCGCTGCCCGTCGGTCTCGTGCAGCCGTCGCGCTCGGGCAAGTGCGTGCGCTTGCTCGAACTTCTGGACGAAGTCATCGCCGAGGGCAACCAGGCGCTGGTGTTCACCCAGTTCCGGCGCATGGGCAAGATGCTGACGGCGATGCTGCGCCACGAACTCGACCGCGAGGTGCTGTTCCTCCACGGCGGGACGCCCCAGCACACCCGTCAGGAGATGGTCGATCGTTTCCAGAAGGCCGACGGCACGGCGCCGATCTTCGTGCTCTCGCTCAAGGCCGGCGGTGTCGGTCTGAACCTCACGGCCGCGAGCCATGTGTTCCACTTCGATCGCTGGTGGAACCCGGCGGTCGAGAACCAGGCGACGGACCGCGCGCACCGCATCGGGCAGACGCGCACGGTGCAGGTGCACAAGTTCGTCGTGTCGGGAACGCTGGAAGAGAAGATCGACGAGATGATCGAGGCCAAGACCGAACTCGCCGAGCAGATCATCGGCTCGGGCGAGCAGTGGCTCACCGAGATGAGCACGGACCAACTCCGCGAGATCCTGGCGCTGCGCCCGGACGCGGTGCTCGACGACGACGCGTACTGACGCGAAGGGATCCGCGAACGCATGACCCAGCAAGGCGGACAACCTGCAACCCCCGGCGCCTCCGGCCCCACCGGAACCCCCGGCGCCCCCCAGTACACGCCCGGCGTGCCCGTGCAGAGGCCTTTGCCCACGACCCCCCGCGTGGTGCGCGGCGGGGTGAAACTCTCGGGCAAGGAAGCGCCGAAGGTCGAGCACTGGGCCGCGCGCAAACTGCTGGAGATCATGCACGCCGGCGCAGCGGGCGAGACGCTGACCAAGGCGTTCGAGTGGGCCAAGCGTGGGCAGACGCGCACGATCGCGTTCGAGCCGGGCGAGATCGCCGCGAGCGTGCAGGGTTTGGAGCCGAGGTCCCATCGCGTGACGCTGGCGGTGTCGCGCTACACGACGGACCAGTGGGAGAAACTGGTCTCGGCGCTGAACGACTCGGCGACGCACTCGGCGCGATTGCTCGCGAAGGAACTCGCGGCGGATGTCGAGGAGATCTTCGAGCCGATGGGTCTGCGGCTTGTGCCGCGCGAGCCGGCGGACATCCACGCGCGGTGCTCGTGCAAGGACGAGACCCCGAACAACAGCGGGTGGTGCATCCACGCGTGCGTTGCGGCGATGGTCGCTTCGGAGCGGCTGAGCAACGACCCGTTCCTGATCTTCTCGCTCCGCGGGCTGGGCGCCGAGGAATTGCTCGAGCGCATCCGTCAGCGCCGCGCGGCCACGCGGTCGGCGCGCGGGTTCGCGCCGGCGTACGCGCCGCGCACGCCCCCGGGCGTTCCGGCGAACGCGCCGCCGCTGGACGCGGACCTTGATTCGTTCTGGGACGAGCCGCTGGGTCTGGATGAGATCGACACGACGCCCAAGCCGGCGGAGGTGAAGCACCCGCTGCTCCGCCGCCTGGGCCCGAGCCCGTTCACGAAGGGGAAGTTCCCGCTCGTGGGGCTGCTGGCGACCTGCTACGACATCGTGGCCGAGGCGGCGGTGAA
>CAYGLT010000091.1:0-7968 GCA_964350875.1 uncultured Phycisphaeraceae bacterium
TTCGCGTGGCGCCTGCTGCGCATGCACCACGGCACCCCTGCTATGAACGCCCCCTCCCCGGCCCTCCCCCATGCTGCGCATAGGGGAGGGAGAAAAGAACAACCCCGACGAGCGGTTGCTCGCCGGGGTCAGCATTTCCTATCGAAGTAGGGGTCTGCCGGGCTGCGTCAACGCGAGCCCCGTCGGGTGCGTTAGCGGCGCAGCCCCTTCGTACAGTCACAATTCGTCACTGGATCACCTCCTTCAGAAAGAGTCCTTCCGACTGTCGCGGGCCTGGACTGACCCGCCGCCGGCTCCTTCTCCCAGGGCCGTCGCCCTGGGCACATCGCCCGCGAATGAACGCGGTCGTCGCGGCGCGTTCCGCTGTGCCGAGCGGGTTCTCCGTGCGGCCGTGGGCGTTCGCGTTTCCGCGATTTCACTATGACAGTTTTCGGCCAGAGGGCAAGCCGGGTTGCAGAAGTCGCGAGAAGTTTGTGCGCGCCCCTGGGGATTATCGGGGGGCTGGGCGGAGTGCGGCGCGAGGGGACATCCACGACGCCGCGTACGCGAGCGTGAGCACGGTGACGATGCTCGCGCCGGGGGGCAGGTCGGACTCGAAACTCAGCACGAGCCCGCCCGCGATGCCGGCGATGGCGACGACCGTGGAGATCACGAACACGGGCGCCAGGCGGTGGCTCAGTCGCAGCGCGACGGCGCCCGGGAGCACGAGCAGCGCGGTCGCGAGGATGACCCCCGCGAGTTTCATCGCCGTCACGATCGCGATCGCGAGCAGCACCAGCGCGAAAGTGCGCACAGCGGCGGTGTTCACGCCCGATGCGCTGGCGCCCGGCTCGTCGAAGGCCCAGAAGAGCGTGCGCCGGCGCGTGCACCACAACACCGTGACGGTCCCGATCGCGAGCATCCACGCGACGATCGCGTCGGTCCATGACACGACACTGATCGAGCCGAACAGCAGACCTTCCCAACTGGGCGGCGGGCCGGCCGAAGGGTTGCGTGCGCGCAGGGCGAGCAACAGCGCGCCGAGCGCCATCGAAGCGACGAGGAAGACGCCGATCACGGTGTCTGCGCGGGTTTCTCTGCTCCGCGAGAGGCGCCCGATCGCGACGGCCGACGCGATGCAGAACGCCGCCGTCAGCGCGAAGGTCGCGCTGGAAGTCATCCCGAGGAACGCGGCGAGCCCGACCCCTCCGAAGGCCGCGTGGCTCACGCCCTGCCCGATGAACGCGAGACGCTTCACCACCACGAGCACCGAGAGCGCAGCGCACTGGATCGCGATGGCGAACGCGGCGACAACGCCCGGCAGGAAGAGCGATCCGCCCTCACCGAACAGGTAGTCGAGCGTGCGCATCAGGCCCCTCCCCCACCGCCGCGCGAGTGACCGTGGTCGTGCGCACAGGAACCGGAATGCGTGTGCGGATCGTTCGGGATCGGGCAATCCTCGGCCGCGTGCGCGTGGAGATGCATGTCCCCGAAGATCCCCTCCACGCCGTGCGAGAAGACTTCAGCGAGGACCTGCGGCGTCAGCCCGCCCGGCGCATCATGGAAGTGCAAGGTGCGCGCCAGGCACGCGACGCGGTCGCACCCCGCGGCGACCGCGCGGATGTCGTGGCTCACGATCACCACCGAAAGGTCCGGCGCGCGCTCGCGCAGCGTGTCGAGCAACTCCGCGAAGCGCTTCTGACCCTCGGCGTCGACGCCGACCGTGGGCTCATCGAGCAACAGCAGTTCGGCGCTGCGCGCGATGGCCCGGGCGATCAGCGTGCGCTGCAGTTGGCCGCCGGAAAGCAGACCGACCTGTCTCCCAGCGAACGCCTCGGCGCCGACCAGCGCAAGGGCGTCGTCCGCGCGTCGGCGGCATTCTTTCGAGAGCGGCCTCCAGCCGGGCTCGCGCATGCCCGCCGCGAGTTCCACCGCCTGGCGCGCGGTGATCGGGAAGTCGAGTTCGGCGGTCACTTTCTGAGGCAGCGCGCCCACGCGGCCCAGCCGCCGCGCGTCGGCGGGCGCCATCCCGAGCGTCTCGACCCGCCCGCTCGTTGGAGCGAGCAACCCCAGCGCGAGTTTCAGGAGCGTCGATTTCCCCCCGCCGTTGGGCCCGATCACGCCCAGCCGCTCGCCCGGCTCGACCCGGAGCGACACGCCCTCGACCGCGGGCGGCGAACCTCCCGGCGCGCCGGGATAGGCGAACGAGACACGCTCAAAGACCAGCGACGGAGTGGCCATAGCGATAAGTGTCCGCGCCCCGGCCCGCGGTGTCCAATCACCGAGCGACTGGCGGATCAGTCCTTCGCCGGCTCGATCTTCCGGTGATGGGCATCCACCATGAGCGTGCGCGCGCCGCCGTCGACACTCCAAATGCGCTCGCGCAGAACGCCGTCTTGCTCGAAGTCGATGCGCCTCACTAGGCGAGCAGCCCGGTCGCCCTCGAAGCGCGACAGATCGAACTCGATGGCGCCGTTCTCGATCACTTTCAACTCGCCTTCCTCGACCGCACCCGAGTCGGAAAGCGCGAGGTAGTGCAGCGTGTTCTTTACCGGGTGGCGATAGATGTACCCGTCGAGCAGGTGCGCGCCGTCCCCATCCTCCGTCGCCGCCACCGTGCGCATGGAGATCGCTTCCACATACGGGATCCACTCGAAAGTCGTCCGGACGCCGGCGCCGTTCGCCGCCATGGCCTCCCATGTGTGGCCCGCAAGCGGCTCAAAGGCCTTCAGATGCTTCACGGGATTCGGCGCTTCCCGCGCCGTCGCAGGCGCGGGCGTGAATGATGCGGAGCGCACATAGTCCCACGCCGCCAGCACGGAGGGCGCCTCTCTTCCGAGGTCCTCCGTCAGCGTCGAGCGATACCTGTCGGGACCGTCAAAGTCCCAGTCGATGGTCAGTGGACGGGTGACCCCGTTTGGGTAGTGGAGGTCGTACGCGAAGTTCACCTGCTCGCCGCTCACCGTCACCACACCCTCGCCCACAAGATCGGTCCAGAAAAGCGCGAGCATCACGACTTTCTCGCGCCCGGGATGCCAGTACAAGACGCGCTGCGATCCGCTCGTCGACTCGCCCTCGCCCTTGAGATTCGTCGTCCGCGCACTCACCGAATGCTTGCCCGGGCCCCATCGCCAGATATCGCGCTGGGCCCGCAGGTCTGTCATGCCGAGTCGCCACTCGCCACCCATAAGGTGCGCGAACGACGCCATCGGATCGGCGGCCTGCTGCGCCTCCGCCTTCCAAGGCCCCTCGCGCGTGACATTCACCAGCCGCTCGCCCTCGAGCCGGAACAGCCCGCCCGAGCACCCGAACCACAGCACGCCGTCGCGGTCCTCAAAGAACTCCTGGACATGCCCGCCGCCCGGCCCGTGGCAGGTCCCGAAAGTGAACCCGCTGCCGCACGGGCACGCGAACCTGTTGGTGTCCAGCCCCTGCGCCACGCCGAAGGGCCGGAACTCTTTCCCGTCCCAGCGACTCGCGCCGGCGCCAAGCGTTGAGAACCACATGTTGCCCGCGCTGTCCTCCAGAATCTCGTACACGCGATCGCCCGTCAGACCGTCCTTGGTGGTGAAGGTCCGCCACTCGGCGCCGTCGAAACGGCTCACCCCCCCGCCGTCGCTGCCGACCCACATCCGCCCGTGGCGGTCCTGCGCGATCGAGCGTACGAGGTTCCCGCCGAGCCCGTCGCTTGTCGTATACGAGGTGAACGACTCACCGTCCCATTTGTGCGCGCCCTCGCCGTCGGTCCCGAACCAGAGGTTGCCTTCGCGGTCCTCGTGGATCGCGAACACCACATCCGGACTGAAGCGCGACTCGGGTTTCTCCACCTGCACCCGCGGCAGCGCGAACGGAACAAACTTCTCCCCGTCAAACCGGCACACCCCCGCGTGCGTGCCCGCCCAAACCGTCCCCGACGAGTCGACCAGCAGACTCCACACATTCTGGTCGAGCAGCCCGTGTGCGATCGTGTAGTTGGTGAATGTCTCGCCCACCAATTTCGTCACGCCGCGCTCCGTCGCGAACCACAGCGCGCCACCGGGGGCGTCGGCGTCCTCGGCGATCCCGCGAACCGCCACGCCCCCGAACCCCTTGCGCGGCCCGAAGAACTCCAGCGCCTCACCGTCCCACCGGGCCACGCCCTCGCCGTTGGTCCCGAACCACATGGCCCCCGCCCGGTCCTGATAGACCTCGCGAACATAGTCGCTGATCTGTCTGGGCCCCGACGGCGCGACCGTGCGCCCGCCGGGAACCGCTGGCTGGGGCGCCGCCACGACCGGCCGAGGCGACGCAGGCGGGCCGACGATCTGCGCCCCCGCCAAAGGAGCGCACGCCCACACCACGCCCGCGACGCAGGCGACCGACAGGACTTCTCGATGGAGCACGGTTCCGACCCTTCCTCACAAAGACTCGCGGCGTCAGCGACCTCCTGACGCGTGAGTCCGCGGACGGTTCGAAAGAACAGAGGCGCGGCTGTCTACCCCGGAACTCGTGAAAACACAGTCACCGCGCCATCCGGTGCTCCCAGGCGCTCCCGTCGATGTCGCCGATGCGCCGCCGCCGCTCGCCCGCGCGTTCGTCGAGGTCGAACACGCACCAGAAGCCGGGTTCGCACCCCCTCTTGAAGGTCTCCCGGACCTCCTCAGGGCATCGGCTCGCGGCGATCGTCAGAATTCGCACTACTGTGCTTGACACAGTAGTTTCCGCCATGTACTGTGTGGCACACACTGATTGATGCGACATGGTAGACCGAGAGACCTCAAACCTGACCGAACTGCGGCGTGGCGCGCTGGTGCTCGCCGTGCTCTCGCAATTGCGAACCCCGCAGTACGGGTACTCGCTGCGCCAAGCACTGGCCGACGGCGGCATGCCGATCGAGCAAGGCACGCTGTATCCCCTGCTCCGTCGGCTGGAAGCGCAAGGGGTTCTCGCCAGCGAATGGAACACGGAACAAACGCCTCGTCGCTACTACCGGCTGAACGCGGAGGGCGAGCGGGTTCTGGACAAGTTGACCGAGGCGTGGCGCGAGCAGGTGCGGGTGATGGATGGGTTGCTGGACGGGAGTGAACGATGAACGCCAACGATGTGATCGAGTCGTATGTTCGCGATGTCGTGCGCTTTCTCCCACGCAGGAAGCGCAACGATGTCGCGTTTGAACTCCGCGCTCTCCTGGCCGAAGAACTGGCCGCGAAGGCCCACGCCGAGAGCCGTTCGTCCGACGCGGCGATGGCGATAGCCCTGCTCAAGGGCTTCGGCAGACCCGCAGAGGTTGCCGGCCGCTACCACGAGCGTTCGTCCTTGATCGATCCGGCCGACACGCATCACTTTCTGATCTGGTCGCTCGCCGGCGCCGTGTCGATCGTTGTGCTGGAGGCGATGAGTCCGGCGTGGGTGAGGGACACCGGCGATCTGTTGCTCAGATGGCTGGGCGCATTGGTGATCGTGTTCGCGTTGATCGGATGGTGGCGCCGCCGCTATCCGGAGACCATGCGCTGGAAACCCAAGCATGGGGCGGACTGGATGCCTCGGGGGCTCGGGGCGCTGGCGTTGATCGCGACGCTGATCTTCCCTGTCTTCATGTACGCGGCGCCGCAGACATTTGTGAAAGTGATGTTCCTGGGAACGATCCCGTCCAGCGGAGTCGAACTGGCGGAAGGATTCGGCCACAGCTGGCAGCGTGCGGCAACCATGACGATCCTGATCATGCTCGCGTTGATGTATGTCGTCACGCTCGTGCAGGGAGGGTGGCGCTTCGCGACGAGTTGGGCGAGCATCGTGCTGTATGCCGGTCTTGGCCTGCTGCTCGGCGCGCACGGCGGTCTTGCCCGCGAAGGGTTGGTCTTCGACTCACCAAGGGCCAACGAAGTAGCGGCGCCGATCTTCGGCCTGGTTGGCGCATTCGTCCTGCTGTGCGCGTTCTACGGCATGTACCGGGAATGGGGGCGCATCACGCCGGCCCCCGCGCTCGGGGACGACCGCGACTGAGTCACATCAGCGCTACACGCTGGAAGACTGCCGCGGGACCGAGCCTTCGGCCGCAATCCCCTCGATCCCAGTCCTCATGATTCGTCAACGATGACCTTCCGCGATCGCTGCGCGACAACGGCGGGTGGAGAAGCACGAATGTCCGATCAGTCCTTCCCGACCTCTCGCCGCCACGACCTGGACGCCTTGCGATCATTCGCGATGCTGTTGGGCATCGCGCTTCACGCGGCCCTGGCCTACACCGGGCCGGGGTGGGTGGTGTCCGACGAGAATGCCTCACCCGGCCTGGGCGTGTTCGTCTCCGCGATCCACGGCTTCCGCATGCCGCTGTTCTTTCTCTTGAGCGGCTTCTTCAGCGCCATGGTCTGGCGCCGGCGCGGGCTGCCACAACTGATTTCCCAGCGGAGCCGCCGAATCCTGCTGCCGCTCATCCTGAGTTGCGTGACGATCCTGCCCGCGATGTGGGTCGTGACGAACTGGGCGGTCTCTCAGCAGTCTGAGCAGGTCCGCGAGACCGTGGCCGACCAAACCGTCCGAGAGCGAGCGCCCTCGGCCGATATCTGGACGCTCTCGGCCTACGGCGACATGGAGGGCCTGCGCACATACACCGCCGAATCCGAGTTCCTCGACACCCCCGATCCGACCTACGGCGTCACGCCGCTCGGCTGGACCGCGATCGCGAACACGCCGGAGGCGACAGCGTACCTCCTCGAAATCGGCGCTGACCCCAACGCCCGGTACCGGGACCTCAACACTCCCTTGCACACCGCATGCTTCTTCGGACGCGCCGAAGTTGCGGAGCACCTGCTCGGCGCGAACGCGGACCTGACCGCCGAGAGCGCCACGGGCGAACGACCGGTCGATTCGATGAGTCACGGCCAGCAGACGACCGAGTTCATCGCCAACCTTCTCACAATCCCCATCGATTACAGCGAGGTCGTTGATGGCCGCGAGCGCATCCGCCAGATGATCGATAAAGTCGATCTCTCGGATCCGAGCCCGGTTTCTCCCCGGACTCTCGAGAGCGGACGCTCCGGAGACCTGCTGGCCCGCCTTCAGAGCGGCATGTTCTTTCAGCACCTCTGGTTTTTGTGGTTCTTGTGCTGGCTGAACGCGGGCTTTGCGTTGGTCGTCCTGCTGGCTGGGCTCGTGCCGAGCGTCAGACTCCCTTTGCTGCTCTTCCGCGCGCCGTTCTGTCTGCTGTGGCTCGTGCCGCTGACGATGCTGACGCAGTCCCGGATGCAGATGGACGGGACTGTTCCCGGGTTCGGCCCCGACACCTCGGCCGGGCTCGTTCCTGTGCCGCATGTGCTGCTGTACTACGCGACATTCTTCGGCTTCGGCGCGGTCATGTACTGCGCACTCGGAACGAGCGGTCGACTCGGGCGCTTCTGGTACGCCATGCTGCCGATCGCGCTGGTCATGCTCCCTTTCGGCATCATGTTCGGGTTCAACGCGCCGGGGGCCGCAGACATCATCGCGAGCGACGACGCTCGACGGTGGGCGTCCTGCTCCATTCAGGCGGTCTATGCGTGGCTGATGACGCTCGGGCTGATCGGACTCTTCGAGTCACTGCTCGCAAAGGACCGGCCCTGGGTGCGGTACATGTCCGACTCGTCGTACTGGCTCTACCTCGTGCATCTGCCTGTCATCATCGCGGGTCAGGCGCTCCTTCTCCGGACAGACCTCCCGCCGCTGGCGAAGTTCATGCTTCTGACCGTCACCACCACGGCGGCGCTCCTGCTCACCTACCAGTTCGCGGTCCGGTACACACCGATCGGCGCCCTGCTCAACGGCAAGCGGGAAAGGCGGCATGAACGGCGCAGAGATCGCGAAATCGCCTCGTAACCATGCGACGCTCCTTCGCGAGCCGGAGATGTCGAAGCGCCCCGCGCCTGCCCAGGCCGTCGGGCGCGCCGGAAGAGGTGACATGGCACGAGTCCGCGAGTCGGGCAACGCCCCAATCACCCCTCCCTCCGCCCCTTTACGGCCGCTCCCGAGGGGTAT
>CAYGLT010000092.1:0-6259 GCA_964350875.1 uncultured Phycisphaeraceae bacterium
CCGACGAACTCGCGGCGGTGCTCCTGCTCGTCGCCCAGGAGTTGGATCGCGAGGTCCTCGGTCACGGGGTCCACGCCGTCGCCCGCGAGTTCGATGATCTTCTCGTACCCCTTGATCGCGCCTTCCTCGGCGGCGATCACGCCCTTGATGACGCTCACGACATCGGTGAGGTCATCGCTGGGCTGCATCGGCTTCTGCTCCATCTTCAGTTCCATGGAGCCCTTGGCGCGGCCGCCGAGGATCTTGATCCGGTTCGCGAGCATCTTGGCGTGCCCGAGTTCCTCGGTGATGTCCTTCCCGAGGGATTCCTTGATCTCCTGCGCGAGCACGCCGTCGAGGTTGACCGAGGCGGCCAAGTAGTTGATGACCGTCTCGATCTCCATGTTGTACGAGTGGTGGAGCGCGTCGAGGATGGCTTTGGTCTGCTTCTCGTTCATGCCTGCCCTTTCGTCTGAGTACGGGATCGTAGATGCGGCGCGCCGGTCAGTCGTTCAGGTGCTCGCTCAGGAAGCGGTCCACGCGGTCGTAGAACAGCAGGCGGTTGTCGAGTTTGCGGAACCCGTGTCCCTCGTCGTGGAAGTAGATGGTCTCGGGGTCGCGGCCGAGTTTCTGGAGTTCCTCCGCGAGTTGCATGGCCTCGCCCACGGGCACGCGCGGATCGTTCAGCCCGTGCGCGATGAGCATGGGCACGGTGATGTCGCTCACGCGATGGATCGGGGAGATGGAGATGAGGAACTCGGGATCGGAGAGCGGCCCGTATTCCGCTTCGCGGAGTTTGCGCCGGTAGCCGCGTGTTTGTTCGAGGAAGGTCTGGAAGTTCACGATGCCGACGACATTGACCGAGGCGCCGTAGAGGTCGCCGCCCTCGATGACGGTCGCGGTGGACATGAACCCGCCGTAAGACCCGCCCATGGCGGCGATGCGCCCGGGCGCGGAGAGCCCGCTGCGCACGAGCCAGCGTGCGGCCTCGACGCCGTCGCGCACGGAGTTCCAGCGGTTCTTGTAGTTGTCGAGTTGGTGGAACTCGCGGCCGTAGCCGACGCTGCCGCGCACATTGGGGCGCAGGACGCCGAAGCCGCGATCGACGAAGTACTGATCGATGGCGTCGAACGCGGGGCGGTGCTGACCTTCCGGCCCGCCGTGGTAATCGACGATGAACGGGATCGGGGTTCCCCGGCGATAGTCCTTGGGGAGAAGGAGAAATGCGGGGATCTCGATGCCGTCGAACGAGTTGAAGGTGATGAGTTCGGGCTCGGTGAAGCGCGAGAGGTCGATGCCCGCGGTGAACGGTTCGGTGAGTTGGCGCGAGACGGCGACGGGCTCGGAGGTGTCGAAGGCGAACGCGAGGCCCGGCGTGCGCGCGTTGGAGAGGGAGTAGGTGAGCGTGTCGCCCGTGAAGTTGAGCGAACCGATCACGCCCCGGTCCATCATCGGGATCGGGCGTTCCTCGAAGTTCCCGGTGTTGAAGAGGCGCATGCGGCTGTAGCCGTCCTCGTTGAAGACGATCGCGAGGCGCCCGGCGTTCTCGCTGAGCACGGCGTCGTCGATGTCGTGGTCGGCGTACGAGGGCAGAACCTCGCGCAGCGCGTCGGACTTCAGGTCGCGCGCGACGAGGCGGCGGAACTCGGAATCGGCGTCGGTGACGATGAGCGCCTCGCGCGAACCGGGGAGATACCCGACCGCGCTGTTGAAGGAAGTTCCCTCGGCGGGCTTCACGGTGAGTTCGTGGAGTTTGCCGGTCTTGGTGTCGACTTCGTAGACGAGCGCCTCGGCGGCGGAGATGTAGCGCGTGACGAGGGCGCGGGCGCCGTCGGGCGTGATGTCTGCCGCGAACCACGAGCCCTCTTCGGCGAGGACCTTGGTGGGTTTGCTGGTCGCGAGGTCGTAGCGGTAGATGTGGAAGTCGTCGGCGGAGTCGTCGTTGGCGGAGTAGACGAAGCCGGAGTTGTCGTCGAGCCAGAAATTGAAGCGGTAGACGATGTTCGGGTCGGAGAAGATCGTGGTGGATTCACCGGTGTCGGCGTCGAGGAGGAAGAGGTCGTTCTGCTCGCTGCCGCCGATGGCGGCGCTGAGGATGATCTGGGCGCCGTCGGGGGAGAGGGCGTACGAGGAGACGCCGTCTTCGAGGTCGGTGAGCGCGACGGGCTCGCCGTCGGCGGTCTTGCGGAAGAGTTGGCGGACCCCTTCGGGCGAATCGATGAAGTAGAGGTCGCCGTCGGGAGCGAGGGAGGCGCCGATGGGGGCGCGGATGCGGATGTATGGCTCGATGGTTGGCGCCTGCTGTGCGAGAGCGGCGACGGGAGCGAGAGCGCAGAGCGCGAGGGGCGCGAGGCGGTGGAACATCTGGGGGTCTCCTCGGCGCGCCGGCGCGACACGCCATGGGCAGGATACCGGCGTGGGAAGGGCGGGTTGGCGAATCAGCCGGGGCTGGGGACGAAGATCGTCGTGCCGTTCTGGGCGTCGCGCTTGCCCGTGACGCACTCGACGACGATCGCGGCGATGGCGTCGGGGCTCAGCGCGCGGTCGGCGGGGAGCGTGGATTCGTCGAAGAGGGAGCGGAGCATGGGGGTCTCAACGGCGCCCGGCGCGATGGCGAAGCCCCGGATGTTGTGCTCGGCGCCTTCCTTGGCGATGGATCGCGCGTAGGAGTTCACCGCGGACTTGGCGGCCGCGTAGGCGAAGAACCCGGGGAACGGGTCGGCGACGCCCATCGTGGAGATGTTCACGACGACCCCGCCGTTCTGGGTGGTGAGGTGAGGCCAGGCGGCGGCGATGAGGGCGCCCGGACCGACGGCGTTGACGGCGAAGGTCTCGCGGAGCAGTTCGGGGGTGTGGTCGTGGATGGGCAGGAGCGGGGCGGCGCCGGCGTTGTTGACGAGCGCGTCGAGGCGGCCGAAGCGGTCGATCGCCTCGCCGATGATTCCGGCGGCGGCGTCCGGATCGCCGATGTCAGCGGTGACGGCGTGTGTCTCGGCGTCGGGCGTGTCCCGGCGGATTGTCGCGGCGGCGTCGTGAAGCGGTTGGAGCCGACGACCCACGATGACGAGATCGAAGCCCTGCGCGGCGAGCGCGCGGGCGGAAGCCAGCCCGATGCCCGATCCGGCGCCCGTCACGAGCGCGACCGGTCTGGTGGAGGGAGTGGGGCTCGACATGGGCGAATTCCGGCCGAAGTGGGGGGTTCCGGGCATCGGCGCGGAGCCGACGCACTGTCTTCATCGTACCGGAACTCGGGGCCGCGACTGCCGATAGAGATAGGGCCGTAGGATTCACCCGGATGAAACCCGACGCACAGCCAGTGTTTGACCTCCCGTCGCTGACCAAGATCATCGCCACGCTCGGTCCCTCGACCGACGAGCCGGGCATGCTCGAGCGGTTGATCGCGGCGGGTGTGAATGTCACCCGACTCAACTTTTCGCACGGCACGCTCGAGGAGCACAAGAAGCGCCTCGACATGGCTCGCGCGGCGAGCGCGAAGTTGGGCCTGCCCATCGCGGTGCTCGGGGACCTTGGCGGTCCGAAGATCCGCGTCACCAAGGTCGAGGGCGAGATCGTCGAGGTCGAGTCGGGCCAGGATGTCGTGTTCAGGCCCAACCCCGTCGCGGGCTCGTCGGCGCCTCAGCCCGGTCCGGTCGAGGCGGATGTCCCCGTGATCAGTTGCTCGTACGGGCCGCTGGTGCGCGAGGTCGCGCCGGGCCAGCGTGTGCTGCTGGGCGACGGTCAGGTGCGCATGCTCGCGGTGGACCGCCGGAGCGGCGTGCTGCGCTGCCGCGTGACGATCGGCGGCATCCTGAAGCGCGGCATGGGCGTGAACCTTCCCGACAGCGATATTTCGGCGCCGGCGATCACGCCGCGCGACCGCGAGTGCATCGACTGGGCCGTGCAGGAGTCGCTCGACTTCCTCGCGCTGTCGTTCGTGCGTTCGCCCGACGATGTGGCGCAACTCAAGGCGTTGCTCCGCGCCGCGGTGTCGAAGAAAGGCCCGATCACGCTCGACCCGGCGAACGACACGGTGGCGTACGAGCCGATCCCGGTGATCGCGAAGATCGAGAAGCCCCAGGCGGTGGACGCCATCGACGAGATCCTGAGCGTGGCCGACGGGATCATGGTGGCGCGCGGCGATCTGGGCGTCGAACTCGACCTCGCGCAGGTGCCGGTCGTGCAGAAGCGGCTCATCGCGATGGCGCGCGAGCACGGCAAACCCTGCGTGGTCGCGACGCAGATGCTCGAGACGATGATCGAGAAGGCCACGCCGACGCGCGCCGAAGCGAGCGATGTCGCGAACGCGATCTTCGACGGCGCCGGCGCGGTGATGCTCTCGGGCGAGACCGCGGTGGGCGCGCACCCGGCGCTGGTGGTCGAGACGATGAAGCGGATCGCGCTGGCGGCGGAGGCGGAACTGTGCCGCATGCCCCAACTGGCCGCGCCCCCGAGCCGCCTGCAGGCGCTCCTCGATGGGGAGGCGGCGCTGGCGCACGGCGCGTGGCACATGGCCAACGACACGAACGCCGCGCTGGTGGTGGTGTGGTCCCAGTCGGGCGAGATGGCGCGGAACCTGTCGCAGAACCGGTTCCGGGCGCCGATCGTCGCGTATTCGTCGGACGATCCCGCGGTCCGCCGCATGGCGCTGCTTCGCGGCGTGATCCCGATTTTGTGCGAGCGACTCCCGGTCCACCGGACGGAGTTCGCGGCAATGGCGGACAAGATGGCCGTCGAGCGCGGGCTCGCGCGTCCCGGCGAGCGGATGGTGCTGCTCGCGGGCATGCCGTTCGGCAAGTCGGGCGTGGTGAACACCGTCGCGATCCGGACGGCGGGCGAGTTCTCGGCGTACGACCGACGAGAGGCCGCGAAGGGCGATCTCGAGATTGCGGAAACCGAGGAAGGCGAATTCCCCAGGCCTCGCCCCGCGAGCGCGGGGGCGTGGAACTGACGCGTCGCGCGGGCGCACGGTTCGGGGCCTACGCTGCGCTCTCATGAGCACGACCCACAACGCGTGCGCGATTCTCGCGATCGGCGATGAACTGACGCTCGGCGAGAAGTTGGACACGAACAGCAAGTGGCTGGCGGAGCGGTTGGGCGCGCTGGGCGCCCCGGCGGTCGAGCACGCGACGGTCGGCGATGACGCGCAGCGCATTGCGGGCACGATCAAGCGGCTCGCGCGATCGGCGCCGCTGGTGATCTGCACGGGCGGGCTCGGCCCTACGGCGGACGATGTGACGCGCGACGGGCTGGCGAGCGCGATGGGGGATTCGCTCGTCGAGGACGCCGACGCGCTCGCGCAGATCGAGGCGATCTTCTGCGCGCAGGGTCGCACGATGAACGACCTCAACCGTGTGCAGGCGCGGCGGCCGAGCCGGGGCGAGTGTCTGCGCAACTCTTTCGGGACCGCGCCGGGCTTGTGGGGCGAGGTGGATCGCGGCGACGGGACGAAGGCGGATGTGTATTGCCTGCCCGGCCCGCCGCGCGAGATGCGCCCGATGGTGGAGGGGATCGTCGTGCCGCGGCTTCGTCTGCGCGCGACCGACGCGCTGCGCGTGAAACTCGTTCGTGTGCTCGGTTGGGCGGAGAGCGACGCGGCGGCGGCGCTGCGCGAGTGCGAGGGCGGCGACCTGCTCGCGCGAGCGAACGACCCCGAGGTTGGCGTGACGGCGAGCGCGGGGGAGTTGACCTTCCGCATCCGGGCGCGAGGGTCGGAGAGCCACGCGAACGAGCGGCTGGAATGGGCGGCGGCGCAGTTGCGCGGCGTGTTCGGCGCGCTGTGCGTGGGCGAGGACGACGAGAGTTCCGCCGCGGCGACCCTGCGCGTGTTGCGCGAGCGGGACGAGACGCTCGCGGTCGTTGAGAGTTGCACGGGCGGCATGCTCGGCGCGACGCTGACCGAGGTTGCCGGATCGAGCGATGTGTTCCTGGGCGGGTGGATCACCTACTCGAACGCGATGAAGCAGGGCGAGGTGAGCGTTCCGGGCGCGACGCTGGCCGAGCACGGCGCGGTGAGCGAGGAAACGGCCCGCGCGATGGCGCTGGGCGGGCTGTTCCAGAGCGCGGCGGACCATGCGATCGCGATCACGGGCGTCGCGGGGCCCGACGGCGGAACGGATGACAAGCCGGTGGGCACGGTGTGGATCGCGCACGCGTGGTCGACGGACACTGACCGGGGAGTTGATGCGCGATTGTTTCGGTTTCCGGGCGATCGTCAACGCGTGCGCGAGCGTTCGGTGCGCGCGGCGCTGGCGATGCTCAACCTGCGCGTGAAGGGCGAGCC
>CAYGLT010000092.1:6359-7845 GCA_964350875.1 uncultured Phycisphaeraceae bacterium
AGAGCGCGAGGGACTCGCCCGGCTTGATCGAAGAGGGCAGGTTGCCGGCCTTCTTCAGTTCCGCGGCCGAGGTCGCGGTGCGCGGGGAGATCTCGATCGTGCAATTGGGCAGGCCGTCGGCGTTGCGCGGGACTTCGACGCCCGCGGCTTCGAGCCAGCGTGCGGCCCGCGCGGTCTGGATGCGTGCGCTCGAGTCGGGCGAATCGACGCCGGTGGCGTTCTTGATGGGCGCGAACTCCTCGACGCGCGAGGTTTCCATGACGAGCGACTTGCCGCACATGGGGATGGCGTCGAAGGCGAACATCTCGAGTTTGACGGCGTTGGGCGTGCGCGGGTCGACGCGTTCGCCGTTCGCGAGGTCGATGTGGGGGACCTTCTTCTCGGCGCGGTGGTAGGGCAACGAGGTCGAGGCGTCGCCCGAGGTGAGGCGGTCGATGAACGAGAGCGAGAGCGCGTGGACGGCGATGTTGGCGGCCTTGAAGAGCAGTGTGCCGTCGCGGTCGCGCGCGTCGGCGAGTCCTTCGGGCAGGTCGGAGTACTCGAGGATCATCGTCTTGCCCACGGACTGCGCGAAGACGCCGACCTTCTCGCTCGGGTCGGTCTTGACGACCATCTTGGAGGACATCTCGTTGGACGAGTCGTGGGCCGTCGCGTGGAGGCCGAGGAAAAGCGGATCGACGACGCGGACGATGGGGTTATCGATCTGGCAATAGGAGAGGTGCTCGACGCCGAGGGCGGCGAGTTTGTCGAGCGTGCCCGAAGTGCGCAGCGCGCGGAACGAGCCGCCGTGGCCGTCGGGGTTGGTGGCGACCTCGTGCTTGCTCGCGAGGAGGAGCGCGCCGGTGGCCATGTCGAACGAGGGCATGACGCCCTGGGGGAAGAACATGACGAGCGAGGGGTCGAGCCCGAAGTGGTTGTGCTCGGCGAAGAAGGCGACGGTGGCCTCGTGGTTGAGCGGGCTGGTCATGATCGCCCACGGGATGGCGGCGCCGAAGCGGTCCTGCGCGGCGAGGATCGAGTCGGCCAGCATCTGGAAGAGGGGCTTCCTGGTGACGGCGCCCGCGGGGTAGCAGCCCTTGGGCCCGTCGTAGCCAAGGCGGGTGCCCTGGCCGCCCGCGACGGTGAAGGCGGCGACCTTGCCCGCGCGGATCAGGTCCTCGCCCGCCTTGGCGTAGCGGTCGCGGCCCCAGAGGGAGACGGGCTTGTCGCGGTCGTCGGGGTAGAAGGGCGCCGGGAGGAGTTCGGCCGGGGAGGAGGTCTCGGGCCGGGACTTCACATAGGTCTCGACGAGGGAAGGGATTTCGTCGAGGGGCAGGGACGCGATCTGGGCGCAGAGGGCGCGCTGCTCGGCGGGGGAGAGTTCGTCGGCGAAGCGGAGGATGTGGTGCTGACCGATCCGCTCGAGCGCGGCACGGGTGTCGGCGAGGGAGGGAACGGACGGCGCGTCGGTGGTGGGCATCAGGGCGTTCTAGGCGTTTTTTCGGGA
>CAYGLT010000093.1:0-7687 GCA_964350875.1 uncultured Phycisphaeraceae bacterium
TCATCGAGCGGCGATGTTGGTGGGCGCGGCGGCGAGCCGGACGGGGATCTGGACCTCGCTCCACTTGCGCGAATTCGGCATCTCGGGCCCGTTGTAGCGCAGGACGCGCGGCGGCGCCGCTCGCTCCCATTCCGGGTGCTTCGCGAGCCATGCCTCGAGCGCTTCGAGCGCCTGCTGATCGTTGGTGACGCGGTACGGGCCGCGAACGCCGGCGCTGATCACCACGACGGGCGGGGCGTCGCTGACCACGACGCGACCGTACTCGCCCTCGGGCCCGTCGCTGAATTTCTCGTAGAGGAACGCCATGGTCCAGTCGCTCGGCCGATCGTCGGCGTGTTCGACATCGTCATAGTCGATCTCGACGGGCGCGGTCATGGCGATGCCCTTGCCCTCGATGTGTCGGAAGAGGGGGAAGAAAGCGAAGTTCACGCCCCAGTCGGCCGAGCCGCTGCCTTCGACCGTTGCGCGGCGGACGGCGGGGTACCACTTGAGTTCGATGGCGCCGATGGGCGTGGGCGGCGGGTAGCCCTCGGGGAGTTTGGTGGAGATGCGCGAGTCGCCGCAGATCCATTCGTCGCCCACG
Source organism: uncultured Phycisphaeraceae bacterium (assembly GCA_964350875.1). Taxonomy (GTDB): domain Bacteria; phylum Planctomycetota; class Phycisphaerae; order Phycisphaerales; family UBA1924; genus JAHBXC01. The sequence continues at coordinate 584 of CAYGLT010000093.1, forward strand.
CGGAACACCGATTCGGTCTCCGGCGTGTCGTAGACACGGATGACTTTGTCCGTATCGGTCGGCGCGCGGGCCGCGCTGCGGTTCTCGGAGGTCGTTCCCGTGGACTCCGCGTCGAGGACGGCGAAGGCGAGGGGGCCCTCGCTGTTCGGCGGGCCGCCGCAGCCCGTGAGGAGCGTGCCGAGGATGGGGAGAGAGAGCAGGAAAGATCGCATGAAGAGCACTCCACGAGGTAAGGCGACAGCGTGGGCTTCGCCGGTGCGTGGATGCCGGATTCGGACCAATCGGGCAAGTATGTCGCGAGATTGCTTACCCGGCGTGGGCGGCACGGGGGGCGGTGCGGCCCCTCCAGGAGCGGACTCCCAGCAGGTGCTCGGCGAAGGATTGCCACTGGATGAGCGTGATGGCCGCGATCCCGAGCGGGTGAAGGAACGCGCTGGTGATCGACTGGCGGAAGCGCAACGCGAGGATCACGCGGAGCGTGAGCGCCAGAACGACGGCGAGGGCGGCGAATCCGACGGTCGGGCGTGTGGGGCGCATCGGATCGGGCGCGATGACCGTCCAGAGCACCACGAGCGCGGGGAGCACATGCCCGATGAGGTGGAGGGCGGTGAGGAAGAGCAGGAGCGCGACGGACCCGAGCCCCTCGTAGGCGTTCTTGGTGAACCCTCGCCAGACAGTGCCCCACGAGTCGTACATGCGGCACGAGGCGAGGTCTGTCCCGTCGAAGAGGTCGGTGCGGTAGCCGGCGCGGCGGAACGCGCGGGGCATTTTCACGCCGTCGTGCATGGTCGCCTTGAACGAAGCGTGACCGCCCGCCGAGAGATAGGCGTCCTTGTGCGCGAGCAGAAACTGGCCGACGCCCGCGGACGCGGCGGGGTCGAGCGTGCGGCGCATCCGGCGCATGGGGAGGTACGAGAGCAGGATGAAGTGGATGAGCGGGATGATGAGGCGCTCGCCGAACGATTCGGTGATCTGCCGGGGACTGGTGGAGAGGAGCGCACAGTCGAGGCGGTCGGCTTCGCACACGGCGCGGGAGAAACAGTCGGGCGAGAAACGCACATCGGCGTCGGTGAAGAGGATCCAGTCGCCGGTCGCGGCGCGGCCCATCTGATCGCACGCGAACTGCTTGCCGTTCCAGCCGTCGGCGAGCGGCTGGGTCTGCACAAGGCGCACGCGGCTGTCCTGCTCGATGAGCCGGCGGACGATGTCGCCCGTGCCGTCGTCGCTGTGGTCGTCGTACACGAGCACTTCGAGATCGGGGTGATCGTTGCCGAGCGCGGAACGCACGCACGCTTCGATGTTCTGCGCCTCGTTGCGCGCGGGGATGCAGATGGAGACGCGGCCCGTGCGGCGCACGGTTTCTTGATCCGCGCGGCGCGCGGGGCGATAGAGCGTGAGGTTGGACAGGGCGACGGCGAGCGCGATGGCGCAGATCACGGCCGCGGCCAGCATCAGCCACGCGAAGCCGGTCACGACGGCTCGCTTCCCAGCGCCGAGGTGGGCGGCGTGGCGTCGTTGGCTTTGGCGGCGCGGCGGGCGCGGATGCGGCCGCGCTTGCCGCGCAGGCGGAGCCACAGGTCGTAGAACGGGTGGCTCGCGCCCTCCTTGCCGCCGAGGAACCGTTCGAACGGGCGGGTGTCGCGCTCCATCACGAGTTGCGCGAGCGACGACTGATTCTCGCGCATCGCGGATTCGATCTCGCTCGTCCACGCCTCGATGCGTTCGGACCACGACGCGTGCGCGGCGAGGGCGGGGGGCTCGACGCGCTGGACGCGAAGGAACACCTCGGGGCGTTTGTCTTCCCAGAAGGTGTACTCGATCGCGAGGGCGATGACGGGGATCTCGCGCTGCTCGCACGCGCGGGCTGCGACGGCGCCCGCGCCGGGCCTGAGCGCGATCTCGTCGCGCACATCGCGGAACTCGCCCTGGGGGGTGATCCACAGTGTGCACATGGGCTCGCGCGAGAAGCGTTCCATGACATGGCGCGTCATGCGAGGGAGGGAGCGGGGATCGTCGGGCGAGACGCCGAACATCCCGATCTTGCGCATGAACTTGAAGCGGCGCAGTTGCGCGATGTCCATGGGCGCCATGTGCGTGCGCGAAGGGACCTCGGAGGTCACGAGCAGCACGCACACGAGCGGGTCCCACCAACTCGAATGGTTGAGCGCGACGATCGCGGGGCCGAGGCGGCGGTCGAGCGAGTGGAGCACCTCGAGCGAGCCCTTGACGGCGTGCACGGACGCGAAGTGCTTGCGGAACATGCGGCGGACGACGATAGAGAACCCGCGCGTCAGTTTCGGTGAGTAGACGCTGTCGAGGAAGTCGAGTTGGTCGTCCGTGCGCGTTGGCACATGGTTCTCCGTGGAGTGGTCAGACGGCGGCGACGGCTTCGGTCGGCTGGGCGACGCCGCGCACGCGCTCGCCGATGGGCACGACGGCCTCGCCCTTCTTGAGGAGGCCGAAGTCTTCGCCCAGCGCGCGGGCGGCGGTGACGCCCGACATGAGCACCATGGGCACGCCCGGCCCCGGGTTCGCGCTCCCGCCCGCGAGGTAGACATTGGGGGCGATCTTGGAGCGGTTGTTGGGCTTGAACCCGCCCGAGAGTTTGCCGTGGGACGCGAGGCCGTAGATCGCGCCGCCCTCGGCGTTGTACATCGAGTCGATGGCGGTGGGCGTGAGCGCGCGCTCGACGACGATGTGGTCCTCGATGTCGTCCATGCCGAAGCGCTTGAGTTTGTTGACGATGACCTCGCGGTAGGACTTGAGGAGCGGTCCCGGCGCGAAACCGCCCGGGTCGCCGCCCGCCGACGCGGTCCACTTGTGCCGATCGCGCAGGTAGGGCGTGTGGACGAGCACATAGAGGGCTTCGCACCCCTCGGGCGCCTGGGTGTCGTCGGTGCGCGAAGGCGCGGCGAGGTAGAGCGTGGGGTCGCGCGCGGGTTCGCCCTTGGTGTAGATGTCGTTGAACTCGGCGTGGCTGTCCTTGCTGAAGAGGAAATTGTGGTGCGCGAGGTGTTCGTACTGGCGGTCCAGCCCGAGGTAGAGCACCACGCCCGAGCAGGCGGGCTCGTACTTCTTCGCGATGTCTTTCTGGCGGTGGAGCGCGTCGTTCTCGCCCGCGCGGCCGCCGAGCAGATCGAGCATGGTGCGCTGCGCGTCGCAATTGGAGACCACTGCGTCGCAAGCGATCTCGCGGCCGTCTTCGAGCACGACCCGAGTTGCGCGGCCGCCTTCGCGGACAATGCGTTTCACCTTGGCGCCGGTGATGAGTTCGGCGTGTTCTTCGCGGAGGATGCGCTCGAGGGAGCGGGCGACCTCCCGCGTGCCGCCCATCGGGTACCAGCAGCCCTGATCGACTTGCGCCGAAGCGATGAGCGAGAGGATCGCGGGCGCGAGGAACGGCGACGACCCGACATACTGGAGGAAGTGCTCGCACAACTGGCGTGTGTGCGGGTCGTCGATCCACTGCGCGGCTGTGGCGCCGACGGTGGAGTGCATGCGCATGCCCAGCACCTCGCGCACGAGGGCGAAGTCGGTGGGCGGGACCTGTTTCATGACGTCGGAGACGGCGCCGACATCGCGGTAGAAGAAGACCTTCTCGGAGAGGCGGTACATCTTGCGCGCGAACTCGAGGAAGCGCAGGTACCCGGCGCCCGGGCGCGTGTTGGGGAATTGCGCGTTGAGGTCGCTCGCGAGGCGCTGGGGGTCTTTCCAGAGGTTGATGACCTGCCCGTCCTCGTAGAAGCAGCGCCACTGGGGATCGAGATCGACGAGGGAGATGTAGTCGGTGAGTGTGCGGCCGGAGCGTTCGATCACGCCGCGGAGCACTTGCGGCAGCGTGATGATCGTGGGGCCCATGTCGAATGAGAAGCCGTCCTCGCGGAGGACATTCATCTTCCCGCCCAGGTGCGCGTTGCGCTCGATGAGGGTGACGCGCGCGCCGAGGGTGGTGAGTTCCACAGCGGCGGAGAGGCCGGCCAATCCCCCACCGACAACGACCACATGGGGCTGTTTCTCGTCGCTCGGGATGGGTTTGGTCTCGGTGGTGGTCGCGGTCATGGGCGGCTCGCGGGGGCGTTGGGAGTCGGTGCTTCGTCTGCGCTCAGGGTACCAGCGCGCGCGGCGGGAGCCCGCTCCGGTTGGGGAATCGCGTCGCTCGGGGGGTCGGATTCGTCCCGGGGCGGTTCGGGGGGGCGTTTCTTGCCGTAGAAGAAGGAGAGGGCGGCGTCGAACTGGGCGGCGCGGTTGGGCGGGGGTGGGAAGACGGACGGCCGAAGCCGGGGCGTTCGCGACGAGTGGACGGGTCTTGTCAGCGCGAAGAGCCCCGCCTTGCCGCGCGATTCGCCCCACCCGGAGAGCGCCCGTCCCGAGATGGACGACCCGGGGTGTCCGGTGGGGATGAGGCAATCGTTGACGGTGACGGTGGTTGTGCCGAGCCGCGCTGTGAGATCACGGGCGGCGGCGCGAGAGCGAGTGAACACGCTCGTCGCGAGGTGCTGATCGCACCGGCGGTGGATGTCGAAGGCGTGGTCGGTGGACTCGACGCGCACCACCGCCAGCGCGGGGCCGAAGTGGTCGCCCTCGACGAGCGCGGCGTCTTCCGGGCAATCGACGATCGCCACCGGCGTGATCGTCTCGCCCGTCGGCGCTTCGAGCACGCCCGAAATGGAACGACCGCCCTGTGCGCACGCATCGCGTGATAGATCGAACACGCGCGCCGCGGCGGATTCGTCGATCAGCCGGCGCGGTCGGGCGCTCGCGGCGAGCGCGGCGAGGGCGTTCGTGAACTCCGAATAGACAGATCTGTCTACCAGTGCGCGGCGGGGCGCCATGCAGGTCTGCCCTCCGTTCACCGTCGCGCCGGCCCAGATCGAGCGGGCGGCGATGACCGGGTCGGCGTCGGCCAGCACGAACGCGGAATCTCGACCGGAGAGTTCGAGCGTCGTGGGCGTCAGCGATTCGGCGGCCCATCGCGCGATCTCCCGCCCCACCGCCGTCGATCCCGTGAAGACCAGGTGATCGAGTTTCCGTTCGCGGAGCATCTGCGCGCCGGCCTCGCGTGTGGATTCGATCCACTCGAGTTGCCCATCCGGAAGGCCCGCGTCGCGGGCGATCGACAACAGCAACGCTTGCGTGCGCGGCGAGCGCTCGCTGGGCTTCACCACCACGCGATTCCCCGCCGCGAGCGCCTGAACAACCTGAATCCCCAGCAACTGCACCGGGTAGTTCCAGGTCGCGATGATCCCGACCGTCCCCAGCGGGCGGTGTTCCACGCGGTGACCCTGCCCCATCGCCCACCACGGAGGGCCCGGGATCGTGCGCGCACGCAGCGTCTTGCGCGCGTATCGCTCGTGCCATTTGATCGACGCCAGCAGCGGCATCACATCCCCGACGAGCGCCTCCCACGGCGTCTTGTGGACCTCCTCCACGCACAGCGCGATCAAGTCATCACGCCGGGCGGCCACGCGACGGCGGAACTCGCGCAACCACGCCTGTCGCCGCGCGATCGGCCATTCGGGCGGGTTGGAGCGGTCCGGAGGCATCCTCGACAATTCTACTCGATGCGCGCACGCGGCCCGCGAATCCGCGATGATGCACGCGTCGAACCGACGCCCGGAACCTCCATTCTCCGAGCAGCCCACGCGTGACCACCGCCCCAGCCCAGCCCGTTTCCACGCTCCGCAGCCCGCCCGCGCCGTCGCGCGATCGCGTGAGCGATGTCGCGATCGTCGGCGCAGGCCCGGGTGGCCTCGCCGCCGCCATGCTCCTGGCCGCCAGCGGCGTGAAGGTCACCATCTACGAGGCGGGAACAACAGTCGGCGGGCGTACGAGCCGCATCACCCTGCGCGACGAACGCGACCGCGAGTTCCACTTCGATAAGGGACCAACCTTCTTCCTTATGCCGTATGTGCTGGAGGAGATCTTCAGCGCCGCCGGCCGTCGATTGCAGGACTACGCCGACCTCACGCGCCTCGACCCGATGTACCGGCTCGTCCTCGGCCGCAAGGGTCAGTCGCCGCTGATCGTCGAGACGACGCAGGACCTCGATCGCATGAGCGCGCAACTCGACCGGATCGAGCGCGGCGCCGGCGCGCAGTTCAGGCGGTTCCTCAGCGACAATCGCACGAAACTCGACCGCATGACGCCGATCCTTCGCCGACCGATCCGCGGCATCGGCGACCTGCTGACCCTCGACACCATGAAGTGCGGCCCGGTGCTCGCGCCCCACAAGTCCGTGCACGACCTGCTCGGCAAGTACTTCGACGACCCGCTCGTCAAGATCGCGCTCACCTTCCAGAGCAAGTACCTGGGCATGAGCCCCATGGAGTGCCCGAGTCTCTTCACCATTCTGCCGTTCATTGAATACGAGTACGGCATCTGGCACCCGCGCGGCGGATGCAACGCCCTCATGCGCGCCATGGCCGATGTTTGCGAGGAACTCGGCGTGACCGTCCTCACCGATTCATCTGTCGATCGCATCGCGTTTAGCGGGCAGCGCGCGACGGGCGTCATCATCGAGGGTGAGACGCGGTCGCACGAACATGTCGTGGTCAACGCGGACGCGACCTGGGCGATGAAGAACCTGATCCCTGAGAGTCTGCGCAGGCCGCAGGACAGCGACAGGAAGATCGACGACAAACGCTATTCCTGCTCGACCTACATGCTGTATTTGGGACTTGAGGGAAAGGTCGAACTCCCCCACCACACCATCTATGTGTCGCGCTCGTACGAGGACAACCTCAAAGACATCACCCAGCGCGGCGCGCTTACCGAGGATTGCTCCACCTATGTGTGCAATCCCTGCGCGACCGACCCGACCATGGCGCCCGACGGGTGCAGCGCGCTGTATGTCCTCGTCCCCACTCCGAATTGCTCGGCGAAGATCGACTGGGAACAGGCCGACCAGATCATGCGCCACCGCGCGCTGGACATCATGGAGCGCGAGATGGGTATCGAGCACGCCCGCGAGCGCATCGTGTGCGAGCAGCGCATCACCCCGGCCGACTGGCGCGCGAGCAACATCAACTTCGGCGCGACCTTCAACCTCGCGCACAACCTCGGGCAGATGCTCCACAAACGCCCTCACCACGAACTGCAGGGCGT
>CAYGLT010000094.1:0-7657 GCA_964350875.1 uncultured Phycisphaeraceae bacterium
CTTGCCCCCTGATTTGGCCGGGCTACTATCCGCGTCCCACGCCGGGCGTCGGCTGTGGGGCCAACTTAGCGAAGACCGTTCAACCACCGAGTCTCGCCGCGGGCACTAGGCCGCTCGCGGGAGGGCGAAATCGCCCCGGGCCGGTGGGAGGTGGAGCAGCGATGGCCAAGAAGCAGATTACCGCGCAGTTCAAACTGATGGCGCCGGGTGGCAAAGCCACCCCCGCCCCGCCGCTGGGCCCCGTGCTCGGCGCGAACGGCGTCAACCCGGGTCAGTTCATCCAGCAGTTCAACGCGGCGACCGGCCAACTCAACGGCAAGGTCGTCGGTTGTGTCGTGACGGTCTACAACGACCGCTCGTTCTCGTTCGAGATCAAGTCGTCCCCCGCCAGCGTGCTGGTGGCCGAGGCGGCGGGCATCGAGAAGGGCTCGGGCGAGCCCAACAAGAACAAGGTCGGCAAGATCACCAAGGACCAGGTCCGCAAGATCGCTGAAGAGAAGTTCGTCGACATGAACTCCGGTTCGGTCGAGGCGGCGATGCGCGTGATCGAAGGCACTGCCCGCTCCATGGGCGTCACGGTGGAGGGCTGATCAACATGGCGAAGAAAGACAAGATCAAGCAGGCAGGCACGAAGCGGGCCCGCGCCAACGCCGAGATCGCTCCCAAGGAGCCCCTCGGGATGGCCGACGCCGTCGTCGCCGTCAAGAAGTTCAAGCCGACCAAGTTCGACCAGTCGGTCGAGTGCGTCGTCCACCTGGGCATCGATCCCAAGCAGGCCGACCAGATGGTCCGCGGCTCGGTTGCGCTGCCCAAGGGCATCGGCAAGACCAAGCGCGTCGTGGCGTTCTGCCAGGGCGACAATGTCAAGAAGGCCCTCGCGGCCGGCGCCATCAAGGCGGGCGGCGAGGAACTCGTGACCGAGGTCGAAGGCGGGTTCATGGACTTCGATGTCGCCATCGCGACGCCGGACATGATGCGCGTCGTGTCGAAACTCGGCCGCGTGCTGGGCCCCAAGGGCCTGATGCCCTCTCCCAAGGCGGGCACCGTCACGGCCGATGTCGAGAAGGCCGTCGCGGAATACTCCGCGGGCAAGATCGAGTACCGCAATGACAAGGGCGGGAATGTCCATGCCGTCATCGGCAAGATGAGTTTCCCCGAGGGCGACCTGCTCGTGAACATCGAGCACTTCGTCCAGGAGATCGAGCGGGTTCGTCCCCGCACGGTCAAGGGCGCCTATGTCAAGAAGGTCGTCATCTCCGGGTCGATGACCCCGGGCGTTCAGATCAAGTACCAGTCCGCCGAGGCCGCGAGCTGATCGGCGCATCACGAGTTGAAGGAGTAAGGCCATGAGCCGCCCCACCAAAGAATTCATGATGCGCGACTACGAGGAGCGCATCGGCTCCGACACCGACGAGGCCCTGGTGGTCTCGATCCGCGGCGTCGACGCCCAGACCAACAACCGCATGCGCAACGAACTGCGCAAGAGCGGCATCCGCGTCACCGTCATCCGCAACGGCCTGGCGAAGCTGTCCTTCAAGGACACGCCCCTCGCCGGTCTCTCGCCCGTCCTCGAAGGCCCCAGCGCCCTCGTCTACGGCGAAGAGTCCGTCGTGAATGTCGCTCGCGAACTCGTCAAATGGGCCGAGGAGATCGAGAGCCTCGAACTCAAGGGCGCGATCCTCGACGGCATGCTGTTCGAGGGCAAGGACGGCGTCGCGCGCCTCAGCAAGTTCCCGACCCGCGAGGAAGCCATCGCGAAGAATGTCACCCTGATCCTGGCCCCCGGGCGCAAGCTCATGGGCGCGGTTCAGGCCCCCGGCGCGAACCTTCTCGCCGTCGTCAAGACCATCCAGGAGAAGTTGGAGAAGGGCGAGGCCATCGCGGCCGTGTCCTGATCCGGTTCTCCGTCATCGTTTCCGATTCACCGCCACGGGCGCAGACTGGCCCCCGGGTTAAAGGCCGAAAGGTCGGCCCCTCTCTGCGCCGTGCACACCGCCGCTTTTCAGCGGCATAGTTCGAGGATGATTCCCATGTCCGACACCGCCACTTTCGAAGCGAAGATCACCGAGCTCGGCGACAAACTCGCCGGTCTGACCCTCAAGGAAGCCGTCGACCTGACGGACTACATGAAGGACAAGTACGGCATCGAGCCCGCCGCGGGTGGCGCTGTCATGATGGCCGGCCCGGCCGCCGGCGGCGGCGACGCTGCCGAAGAGAAGACCTCCTTCGACGTCGTCCTGACCAGCGGCGGCGACAAGAAGATCCAGGTCATCAAGGTCGTCCGCGAGGCGACCAACCTCGGCCTGAAGGAGGCCAAGGACCTGGTCGATGGCGCCCCCAAGCCCATCAAGACCGGCGTGACCAAGGAAGAGGCCGAAGAGCTCAAGAAGAAGCTCGAAGAGGCCGGCGGCTCTGTCGAGCTGAAGTGATTTTGGGGGCCTAGACCCCCAAAAACGGCGATTCTTCCTCGAATCTGCCGCTCCCACACCGCAGAAACGAGGGTCGGCCCGGGCCACAACCCGGGTCGACCCCTCTTCGTGCTCATTCCGTGCAGGCGGAGGCCCCACACGGAACGACGCGGCGGCGTGCTTGAACCCCGTTCCCGGCGGGGATATCCTGACCGATTCAACGCGACTCGGGTGCGACGACCGATCCTCACAACACAGCCGAAAAAACTCGACGGTTCCTCCGACCGACGACCGGCGTTCACACCATCAAGAGGTACCTGATGGCAGTGATGAAGGTGCGCGATTTCTCCAAGCGCGGCGATGCGATCCCCGTGCCGGATCTCAATCTGCTCCAGCGCGATGGCTACGAGCGGTTCCTCCAGCAGGCGGCCAAGAGCCCCGAGGAACGCGAGGCGGCTATCGGTCTGGAAGCGCTGCTGCGAGAAGTCTTCCCAATCAATTCCTACGACGACACGATGTCGTTGGAATACCTCTATTACGCGCTCGAAGAGCCGCGTTACACGCCCGACGAGTGCCGCGAGCTCCGGCTCACCTACGGCATGCCGTTCCGCGTGTGCGTGCGACTGAAGCGCCAGAACCATCCGGACATCCCCGAGGAGGAGATCTACCTCGGCGAGATCCCGATCATGATGGGCGGCGGCGAGTTCATCGTGAACGGCGCCGAGCGCGTCATCGTCTCGCAGTTGCACCGCTCGCCCGGCGTTGACTTCTCGATCGCCTCGCTCGAAGCGGACCGCCCGCTCCATTCGGCGCGCATCATCCCCGAGCGCGGCTCGTGGATCGAACTCGAGGTGACCAAGAAGGATGTTCTGGCGATGCGCATCGACCAGAGCACCAAGCTCGCCGCGACCACCTTCCTGCGCTGCCTCGATCAGTCTATCGCCAGCACCGAGGCGCTCCTGAGTCTCTTCTACGAGATCAAGGAAGTGACCGTCGAGAACCTGCGCCCCGAGCACTGGGCCGCGCAGTCGATCATCGACACCGAGACGGGCGAGGAACTCGTCGGCGTCGGCCGCCAGTTGGGCGAGGCGTGCGCCACGATCCAGGCCTCGGCCCTCAAGAAGGTCCGGGTCATCCAGAACCCCTCCGACCCGCTCATCCTCAACACCGTCGCCGAAGAAAAGCTCGAAGGGTTCATCGGCAACGACGACCACGAGCGCGCCCTCGTGAAGGTCTACAGCCGTCTCCGCCCGGGCAACCCGCCCCAGGTCGAGAAGGCCCGCCAACTCTTCAACGAGAAATTCTACGACGACAACCGCTACCGCCTGGGCAAGGTCGGCCGCTTCCGCATCAACCGGAAGTTCGACCTCAATGTCCCCGAGGAAGAGATGTTCATCCGCGCCGAGGACTTCCTCCGCGTGGTCCAGTACATCCTCGACCTGCGTTCGAACCGTCTCGACCCGCAGACCAACCGCCCGGTCGCCGTCGTCGACGACATCGACCATCTGGGCAACCGCCGTCTGCGCACCCTCGACGAACTCGCGTGCGAGGAGATGCGCAAGGGCTTCCTCAAACTCCGCCGCACCGTTCAGGAGCGCATGAGCGTCAAGGAGCCCGACGAACTCACCAAGATCGCCGATCTGGTGAACAGCAAGGCGGTCAGCAGCGCGATCGACTTCTTCTTCGGTCGCTCCGAACTCTCGCAGGTCGTCGACCAGACCAATCCGCTCTCGTCGCTCGTGCACGAGCGCCGTCTCTCGGCCCTCGGCCCGGGCGGCCTCAACCGCAAGCGCGCGGGCTTCGAGGTTCGAGATGTTCACATCTCGCACTACGGGCGCATCTGCCCGATCGAGACGCCCGAAGGCGCCAACATCGGCCTCATCTCCTCGATGGGCATCTACGCCGACATCGACGAGTACGGCTTCCTGCGCACCGCGTACAAGGAAGTGAAGGGCGGCAAGGCGACGGGCAAGGTCATCCACCTCCGCGCCGACGAAGAGATCCGCGCCGTCCTCGCGCCGGCCGACTCCATCGACGCCGACGGCAAACTCCACGAGGGCCTGATCGTCGCCCGCGTGAGCGGCGAACTCGCCGAGATCCACTCGGATCAGGTCGAGTATGTCGACATCTCGCCCAAGCAGATCGTCGGCATCTCCGCCGCGCTCATCCCGTTCCTCGAGCACGACGACGCGAACCGTGCGCTCATGGGTTCGAACATGCAGCGTCAGGCCGTGCCCCTGATCCGCGCCGAGCCGCCCTGCGTGGCCACCGGCATGGAGAAGGAAGTCGGCAAGTACTCGGGCATGGTCATCCGCGCCCGTCGCGGCGGCACCGTGACCTTCGTCGACGGCGAGCGCGTGATCGTCGACAACGCCGACGAGTATGTGCTCCGCAAGTTCGTCGGGCTCAACGAGCGCACCTGCCTCAACCAGACGCCGGTCGTCTCGCTCGGTCAGAAGGTCAAGGCGGGGGACCTCCTCGCCGACGGCCCGAGCACCGAGAACGGCGAACTCGCCGTCGGGCGCAGCGTGCTCATCGCGTTCAACACCTTCGACGGGTACAACTTCGAAGACGCGATCGTCATCAACGAGCGTCTGGTCAAGGACGATGTCTTCACGAGCATCCACATCGACGCGTTCGATGTGGAGATCCGCGAGACGAAACTCGGCCGCGAAGAGTTCACCCGCGACATCCCCAATGTCTCCGAGAAGATGCTGCGCAATCTGGATGACCACGGCGTCATCCGCCTGGGCGCACGCGTCGGCCCGGGCGACATCCTCGTCGGCAAGGTGAGCCCGAAGAGCAAGTCCGAACTCACCCCGGAAGAGAAACTCCTCCACGCGATCTTCGGTCGCGCTGGTGAAGATGTGAAGAATGATTCGCTCGAGGTCCCCGCGGGCGTCGAGGGCATCGTGATCGGCGCCAGCCGGTTCTCGCGCCGTGTCCACCTGACCGAGTCGCAGAAGAAGCAACTCAAGACGGACATGGACGAGTACTCGCAGGAGATGGACCTCAAGGCCATCCAACTCTTCCGCCAGATGGTCGCGCAGGTCAACCAGGTCGTCGGCAGCGAGATGATCGACCCGACGACCCGCCAGAAGGTCGGCGCCTCGGACATCCCCGAGGTCATCCTCGAGCAGATCCAGAACTTCGACGCGAAGTGGATCAAGGGCTCGAAGGAGTCCCGCGCCCAGGCCGAGACGATCTACGGGCAGTTCTGGCCGCGCATCAAGGGCATCGAGAAGGAGAAGCAGCGCAAGCTCGCGCACATGAAGCGCGGCGACGAGTTGCCCTCCGGCGTGCTCGAGATGGTTCGCGTCTACATCGCGACCAAGCGTCACCTCTCGGTCGGCGACAAGATGGCCGGCCGTCACGGCAACAAGGGCGTTATCGCCCGCATCGTGCCGGAAGAGGACATGCCGTTCATGGAAGACGGCACGCCCGTCGAGGTGCTGCTCAACCCGCTCGGCGTGCCGAGCCGCATGAACGTCGGGCAGTTGCTCGAGGTTCACCTCGGCTGGGCCGCGAAGATTCTTGGCTTCCAGGCCGTCACCCCCGTGTTCGACGGGGCGACCGAGGCCGAGGTGCACTCGGCGATCGAAGAGGCCAACGCGCATGTCCGTGAACGCATGGACAAGTTCGAGAACTCGGGCGAGGTCCCGCCGTGGCGCGAGATCCTGGCCGAGATGCCCAAGGGCGGCAAGATCCAGTTGCACGACGGGCGAACCGGCGAGGCGTTCAAGCAGCGCACGACCGTCGGCTACATGTATGTCCTCAAGCTCCACCACCTCGTCGACGACAAGATCCACGCTCGTGCGACGGGCCCGTACTCGCTGATCACGCAGCAGCCCCTCGGCGGCAAGAGCCGAACGGGCGGCCAGCGCTTCGGCGAAATGGAAGTGTGGGCGCTCGAGGCCTACGGCGCATCGCACATCCTGCAGGAACTCCTCACCGTCAAGTCCGACGACATCGAGGGCCGCACGAAGATCTACGAGTCCATGGTCAAGGGCGTCAACACGCTCGAGGCGGGCATGCCCGTCGCGTTCGATGTGCTCTGCCATGAACTGCGAGGTCTGGGCCTCAATGTCACGCTCGAGAAGAAGCGTCTCGAGTCCGGTTCTCTGCTGTAACGCATTCATCCGTCGATTCACGCCGCCGCGCGGTGATCCGCGCGCCGGCGATTTCGCTCTGACTTCCCTCCACACGCCGCCGGAGTTCACCCCACATGGCTGAGAGCGTGTACGACCGCGTAAATGACTTCTCCTCGGTTCGCATCACCCTCGCGTCCCCGAACGACATCCGTTCGTGGTCGTTCGGCGAGGTGAAGAAGCCCGAGACGATCAACTACCGCACCTACCGCCCTGAGAAGGACGGTCTGTTCTGCGAGCGCATCTTCGGCCCCGAGCGCGACTACGAGTGCGCGTGCGGCAAGTACAAGGGCACGAAGTACAAGGGCATCATCTGCGATCGATGCGGCGTGAAGGTGACGCACTCGCGCGTCCGCCGCAAGCGCATGGGCCACATCAACCTGGCCGCGCCGATCGTGCACATCTGGTTCTTCAAGGCCATGCCCAGCCGCCTGGGCAACCTGCTGGCCATGAAGACCAGCGACATCGAGAAGATCGTCTACTTCCAGGACTATGTCGTCGTCGATCCGGGCGACACCGACCTGACCTTCAAGCAGGTCATGACGGAAGACGAGCACCGCCAGGCCGTGGACAAGTACGGCTCGGCGTTCCGCGCGCTGATGGGCGCCGAGGCGATCCGCGAACTCATCGAGCGCACCGACCTCGACCTCCTCGCCGACGAACTCCGCCAGGGCCTGCGCGAGACCCGCTCGAAGCAGAAGACCAAGGAACTCGCCCAGCGGCTCAAGATCGTCGAGGCGATCCGCGGCTCGGAGAACGACCCGCGCTGGCTCATCATGGATGTCGTCCCCGTCATCCCGCCCGACCTGCGCCCGCTGGTGCTCCTCGAGAGCGGCAACTTCGCGACCAGCGACCTCAACGACCTCTACCGCCGCATCATCAACCGCAACAACCGCCTCAAGAAGTTGATGGACCTCAACGCCCCCGAGGTCATCATCCGCAACGAGAAGCGCATGCTTCAGCAGGCGGTCGATGCGCTGTTCGACAACGGCCGCTGCCGTCGCCCGGTGCTCGGCTCGTCCAACCGCCCGCTCAAGTCGCTCACCGACATGATCAAGGGCAAGCAGGGCCGCTTCCGCGAGAACCTGCTCGGCAAGCGCG
>CAYGLT010000095.1:0-7305 GCA_964350875.1 uncultured Phycisphaeraceae bacterium
ACGGCGTTCGCCCTATGCACACACACTGTGCGCCGCTGAGCAAGCGGCGCATCCCTCCGAGCGGTTCGGCTCGCTCGCGCATCATGCGCCACGGGCCGTGTCTCTCTCCTCCGTCAGGACGGTGTCCGTCGTCGACGCATGGCGAACATCGCTCCGGCGCCGAGCATCGACGCCGCCGCGGGCGCGGGAATCGTCTCGACGCGCAGGTTGTCGAGGCCCCACGACTCGTCGTTGCGGCTCTGCAGGCCCGACCCGAAGAACTCGATCGAAGTGCGCGGCCCGTTGGCGATGAACTCCATCGCCACGCCGCGATAGATCGCGTCGTTGTCGTACGGCCTGGTCCCGAAGCCGAAGTGCCCGACCTCGTCCGGATTGCGGTAGGTCAGGTACAGCGAGTCGAGGTCGTTGTCCATGCTCTCGCTGAACACGAGCGTCTCGCCCACGCGCACATTGAACCGGTCAGGACCGCCCCATTCCGAGCCGTTGCCGTCCCACGAGTCGATGATGTACAGGTCGAACACGAGCGCGTACGCCTGGCCGCTCGTCGTGTCGAGGGTCAGCGTGAGCGTCGAACTCGCGCGGCGCTCGGAGAAGCGCGTGAACGCTGCCCCGTGCTCGGTCGCGCGGCTCGACCATTCCGAGCCGATGTTCGCGGCGTTCTCGAAGTCCTGCTGGTAGATCACCACGCCGGCGTGCGCGGCGGTCGCGCAGACGATTCCGAGCGCGAGCGTGGGGATGGCGGGGATTCTCGTGGTCATGCGGTGCTCATCGCGAGGTGTCTTCGGACTCGTTCGACGCGGTGCGGTGGGTGGTCATCAGGCGCGACGGCGGCGGCCCATCGCCAGGCCCATCGCGCCGAGCACGACCACGCCGGCGGGCGCGGGGACCGCGGCCACGCTGAGATTGTCGATGCCCCACGACTCGTCGTTCTTGCCCTGCAGACCGCTGCCGAAGAACGAGAACACCGTGGTGTCGCCGTTGGCGACGAAGTCGATCGTCAGCCCCCGGTAGATCGAGTCACGGTCCGCGGTTCGGTTGCCGAACGCGAGGTAATCGACGACATCGGGGTCGCGGAAACTCGAGTGGGGCGAGTTCATGGAGTTGTCGAGCAACTCGCTGAACGCGACCGTGCTGCCGACCTTCACATTGAACCGGTCCTGACCCCAGGTGGGGTTGCTGCCGTCCCACGAGTCGATCAGGTAGAGATCGAACACCATCGAGTACGCCTGCCCGTTGATGGTGTCGAGCGTGAGTTTGAGCGTGTCGTTGGTGCGGCGCTGGGAGAAGCGCGTGAACGCGGCCGCGTGATCGGTCGCGGCGCTCGACCACTCGGAGCCGATGTTCGCGGCGTTCTCGAAGTCCTGCTGGTACACGATGCCCGCGCTGGCGGCGGAGATCGCGAGGGCGCCAACGAGAACGGCCGGGGTCATTCGAAGGGTGGGGTTCATTCGTGTCTATCTCCGTAAAGAATCGTGGGAGCGGGGGTGTTCGAGGGGGAACGCGACGAATCAGCTCAGCAGGCGCGCTGGCGGCGACGGCGCAGCGCGAGCGACGCACGGGCGGCGAGGACGGCGGCTTTGGTCACGGTCGGGTTCATGGGGATGCGGTCAACTCGTGCGTGAGAGTGCGGCGGGATCGAACGGGTGCGCAACATCGAGGAGCGCGGGCGGCCGGCGTTGGACGGGTGCTGCCTCGCAGGGCCACCGGGCTGCCCGATGCACGCAACTCAACTGTCCAATTCGAAACGCCCCGACGCACGCCCCCGGCGCGCAATGTCACCCCGACGCGCACGCCTGTGCGCTCTGGAGAAGCAGGGGGTTCAACCTCTCGCGTTGTCCTTACGCCCGCGGCTGCTGCTGGCTCAGGCAGTGCAGCGTCCCGGTTCCGAGAACCAGATCCCGCGCGTACACGGGCAGCGCCGGGCGGTCCGGGAACTGCGCGGCGATGATGTCCAGCGCATCCTTATCTCTGGGGTCGTTAAAAACCGGGACGAGCACGCCCGCGTTGGCGACATAGAAGTTCGCGTAACTCGCCGGGAGCCGCTCACCCTCGAACAGCACGGGTTCGGGGAACGGGACCGTCACGACCTCGAAGCCCTCGCGCTCCAGGCGGCGCAGGTTCTCGGCGCTGGTCTCGTGGTTCTCGTCGTTCGTGTCCTCTTCGTGGGCGAGGATGACCATCTCCTTGCCGTTGAAGGTTCTCGGAACGAAGCGCGCGATGTCGTCGATGTGCCCGTGCGTGTCGTCGGCGGTGGCGCCGATGCCCAGCCAGACCACACGCGTCGCGCCGAGGTACTGCTTCAGCGCCCTCTCGTAGTCCTCGCGGCTCATCCCCGGGTTGCGGCACTGGCGTTCCTGATCGAGCAGGCACTCCTCGGTGACCATCACGACGCCGCGCTCGCTGATCTCGATCGCGCCGCCCTCGAGCACGAGCCGCGCGCCGGTATCGGGGCGCACCGCCTCGACGCGCTTCACCCCGGTGACACGCTCGACGAGCGTGGGCACCTGGTCGTCCTTGGTGTGGTTCGGGTAGCGCGCCCACCCGTTGAATCGCCAGTCGATGGCGACCAGAGTGTTGTCGCTCGTGTCGCGCACGAACGTCGGCGCGCAGTCGCGCAGCCAGGTGCGGTCCGTGTCGAAGACATGCAGGCGCACGCGATCCATGGTGACGCCCGCCGCCGAGAGCATGGAGTGCGCCTCGTCGCGCTGGGCTTCATCGCGGCAGAGCATCTCGACGCGCTCGTCGGGCGCGTCGATCACGCTGTCGCGCGTCAGCGTGCGCACGAACTCGCACATGCCCCACTTGGCCTGCTCGAGTTTCCCGGGCCAGTCCGGCTCTTCCGCGGGCCAGCCGAGCCAGGTCGCGTCGTGCGGCGCCCATTCCACGGGCATTCGGTAGTTCGTCATGTTTGCTTACGCCCCCAGCCAGCGCTTCGTGATCGGCCCGTACGCGTCGATGCGACGGTCGCGGTAGAACGGCCACAGCCGCCGCGCATCCTCGATGTGCTTGCGCTTGCACTCGAACACGAGCACCGCTTCGTCATCGACGGGCGCGTCGGCCACGACATTGCCCAACGGGTCGGCGATGAACGACGAGCCCCAGTAGCGCACGCCCCCGGTCCCCTCATGGGGCTCGGTTCCGGTGCGGTTCGGCGCGGCGACGAAGACCTCGTTGGCGATCGCGTGGGCGCGCTGCATGGTGCGCCACCCTTCCTGGTGGTCGCCCGCGAATTCGTCCTCATCGCCCACGATCCAGCCGATGGCCGTCGGGTAGAACAACACTTCTGCGCCGAGCAGCGAGGTGATGCGCGCCGCTTCGGGGTACCACTGGTCCCAGCAGATCAGCACGCCGATGTCGGCGTACCTCGTGCGCCACACCTTGAACCCGTTGGCGACGCGCACCTTGCTGTTGTGCTCGTCGATGGCGCCCGCGTGCGCGTCGGTCTCGCCCGGCGCGAAGAAGAACTTCTCGTAGTAGAGCGGGTCGTCGGGGATGTGCATCTTGCGATACGCGCCGAGCAGCGAGCCGTCGGCGTCGACCACCGCCGCAGAGTTGTGATACACGCCGGGCCCGCGCTTCTCGAAGATCGGCGCAACGATCACCACGCCAAGTTCCTTCGCGACCTTCTGCACCTTCCGCACCGTCTCGCCCGTGTCGGGGGGCATGAGCCCCTCGGCCAGGTCGAACTTGCTGTGGTCCTCGGCCTTGCAGAAGTACCGGGTGTTGAACATCTCCTGCAGGCACACGATCTGCGCGCCGCGCTTGGCGGCCTCGCGCACGCCTTGGAGGGCCGATTCCACATTGGCCGCGGCGTCCTCGCCGCAGGCGCGCTGGACAAGGCCGACCGTGAAGGAGGCGGCCCGCGAGTGCGTTGGGTCGTTGGGGGTGGTCATCGGGCCATCGTAGGGGGCGAACGCGCCGACCCGCGATCTCCGACGCGCAAGCGACGGCCGCGCAAACCGAAGTAGACTGATGGAGTGACCGACGAACCGCGCCATCCTGAAGAGCCGCCCCGCGAGCCCGATGCCGACGACGGCTACGGCCTCGCTCCGGAAGACCCTGCGCCCAAGCGATCGCTCAAGTCGATCGACTCGCTCATGGAGGGCATCGACGAGGACGCCGCCTCCGACGAGAGGGCCGCGGCACGCTCAGAAGGCGCCGGCGGGGCAGGGGTGTCGAAGTTCGACCCCCGCACCGGCAAGCGCAAGCCGAAGGTCCTGACCGAGGAACCGCCCTCCGAGAACCGCCTGAAGAGCGACGACGGCCCGCTGGTCGCGATGGGCAAACTCGGGTGGAAGGCCCCCGCGATCATCGCGGCGACGCTCTTCGTGGTCTCGATCGTTCTCTCGATCGTGTACGCGAACCCCAATGTCGCCTGGTGGCGCGCGCTGGCGAACCTGCTCCTGCACACACCGATCAACATCGCGCTGGGCTTCGTGGCGCTGTTCGTGCTCTCGCGGCTGACGGAGCGGCCGCTGGGGTACTGGAGGGGCGCCATCGCGCGGATCGCCGTCGCCGTGATCGCCTTCCAGTGCGTGAATCACCTGCAACTCGGGTTCGGGGGCGAGAAGATCGTCCTGTGGCTCGCCGCCGCTGCGCTGTACTTCGGGCTCATCTGGGCGATGACCCGTGCCGCCGTTCGCGAAACATTCGTGATGGCGATGATCCACCTCGGGCTGGTCGGTCTCGTGGCCGCGCTCCTCTGGCTCGCGCCGCGCGTCGCGCCGAAGGCCGAGCCATCCCAAGAGGTTGCGCAACCCGCCAAGCAAGTTGATCAGGTCAGCCCGCCGGCCAAGCCCTGAGGTCGCTCATCCTGAACGATGATGCGCGGCGGATTCTGCACAGAATCCTGACGCGCAGACTTGAGAAACCGGGTCCATCCCGACGATAACCTTGGCCCGCGGCCACGGAGCCGCCTGAATCAGGGATTCGAGGAGAGACCCCGACTATGCGCGTTTGTGTTCTGCCGTTTATCGCCGCGCTCGCGATCCCCGCCTTCGCCGCGCCCGTACTACCCAGCACCCCCGATTCCGGCGTGATCGCCGCGCAGGTCCCCGTGTTCACCTCGACCAACCACTCGATGCTCTCCGTCACCCCCTCGACCGCCGCCGACCTCGATCGTCTGACCGACGGCGAGCAGGCAGCGCGGCCGCTGTCCTACTGGACCACCATCGACCTCGAGATGCTCGTGCTCCGCGATCGCATCGAGGCCTCGCCGCTCCTGCGCGAGGGCCTCGCCTCCGCGAGCGACATCACGACCGTCCTCGCCCTGAACTGATCGCTCAGACCCCGGAATTCAGGTCCACCGCGCAGGCGGCGCCTTTCAGCACCGCCGATCGCGCGATCGGATCGCGCATCCGCGCCACCGCCGCGGCGGGCGATCTGGGCTTGCTCGTGGTCAGCGTCCCACGCTTCCGAGCCGCTTTGGCCTCGGTACGGGCCCATTCCTCGGCCTTCGGAACCCCCCGGATCGGCGTGAGCATCATCCCTTTGAGAGTGGTTTGCTCGACGCCGGGAAGCGTGTCCAGCCCGAACTCGATCGAGGTCGGCCGCCGCACGATCCGGTAGGTCCCGAAGAGCATGTCCCACCAGGGGAGCACCGCCGCGTAGTTGCTGTCGGTCTCGGGGAGCGTCCTCGAATGGTGGACCCAGTGCATCCAGGGCGTGACCAGCACGGTGCGCAAGGCGCGGTCGAGCCGGGAGGGCATCCTCACATTACTGTGGTGGAAGAGCGCCACGGGCACCAGAACCAGTTTGTAGAGCAGCAGTTGGGGGGTCGTCACGCCCAGCAGGGGGAGGATGGCGACCATCGCGGCACATTCGAGGATCACCTCGCCGCTGTGGAAGCGCAGCGCGGTGCTGGCGTCGACATGGGGATCGCTGTGGTGCACCGCGTGGAAGCGCCACAGGGCGGGGATCTTGTGGGCCGCGACATGCCACCCGTACGCGAACAGGTCGATTGCGATGAACGAGAACACCCACACGAGCCAGACGGGCACGCCGGTCCGCTCGAGCCAGTGGAGGATGCCGAACCCGTGGACCCGCGCCAGTTCGGTCGTCAGCAGGATCGCCCCAGAGAACAGCCCGCCCACGACCACGCCGTTGAGCACGCCCATGGCGATGTTCGGGATCGCGTCGCGCAGGCGCCGGGTCCGGTGCTCGAAGATCGGGATCAGCCCCTCAACAACGAACAGCGCGGCCAGCGCGATCGCCGCCACCACCGGTCCCGCCCCCGCGAGAAATCCCTCTGCGTCCATCACGCTCTCCCACGAGGTCAGCCGGGCGAGAAACCCGCATCGTTGCCGCGGATCGGGCTTTGACCCTCCCGCTCGCGTCGATGCACGCTAGCATCGCGCCGCGATCAATGCGCTCAGATCCCCTCCCACTCGTGGGAGGGGTAGGGGAGGGTCTTCAACCCGTTCCCACCATCATCCTTGTCCCCTTGCATGAACCCTTCACGCGACCCCGCGTGAGACCTTCTTCACGAAACACGCCCCATGGCCGACCAGACCCCAGCAACAACCCCCGGCAAGAAGTCCATGGACGACATCGTCGCCCTCTGCAAACGACGGGGCTTCATCTTCCAGGCCTCCGAGATCTACGGCGGCGTCAACGGCTTCTGGGATTACGGCCCCCTCGGCGCCCAACTCAAGAAGAACCTCAAGGACGCCTGGTGGCAGGATGTCGTCCTCACCCCGCCCAACGGGCCCGACGGCAAACCGATCAGCATGGTCGGCCTCGACTCGTGCATCATCCAGAACCCGAAAGTCTGGGAAGCGTCCGGCCACATCGGCGGCTTCAACGACCCCATGGTGGACTGCAAAGAGTCCAAGCGCCGCTACCGCGCGGACCATGTCATGGTCTATCGCGCGAGCAACAACGGCGATGCGCACATGATGTTCGCGTTCATCGAGGGCGACGCCGAGACCCAGAAGGCCGCCGAGAAGGGCGCGTCGAAGTACGGCGAGAAGCACGCCGACGCGGGCGACTTCGCGATCGTCTCGCTCATGAACATCGACAAGGCCGCGCTGGGCATGATCCTCGGCCCGCACGCGAAGGAACGCGGCACGCTCACCGAGCCCCGCGCCTTCAACCTGATGTTCCAGACCTACATCGGCGCGACGGCGAGCGAGGACGACAAGGCGTACCTGCGCCCCGAGACCGCGCAGGGCATCTTCATCAACTACAAGAATGTGCTCGACACCACGCGCGTGAAGGTGCCCTTCGGCATCGCGCAGATCGGCAAGGCGTTCCGCAACGAGGTCACGCCGCGCAACTTCACCTTCCGCTCGCGCGAGTTCGAGC
>CAYGLT010000096.1:0-7011 GCA_964350875.1 uncultured Phycisphaeraceae bacterium
TCCCTTCGCCCGCTTTCACGACGACGCTGTGTCGGGTTATCGCGCCGGCACACCGGCAGGCCTCACGCCCGCGGCGCCGCGAGTCTGCGGCGAGAAGTGGGCCGCGTAGGCCGCGCGGAGCGCGTCGTCATCGACTTTGCGAAGTCTGACGGCGAGTTCAGGGCCCGGTGTCGCGAGTTGCTCGCCGCGGCCGAGGACCAGCGTGGCGAAGTAGGGGTTCTGCGCCGCGACGAAAGGCGGGAGGGGGGTCGCGCCGAGCATCATCCCATAGCGTTGAACGGCGAGAAACGCGTCCGCAGGATCAGCGGCCTTGAGCGCTGAGTCGCGCACCCGATCGTCGAGACGCGCGATCGCCTGCGCGGGTGTCTCGTCTTCCTCCACCGGCGCGATCACGAACAACACTTCGGGCTGGTCGAGCGGCGTCCATTGCACCGACGGTTTGTGGCCCGGGTTCATGCTCGGCGGCCAGCGTTCTGACAAACGGGATGCGATCAAGACCGCAGCCGGATAGCCAGCATCGGCAGGAGTTGGCATCGGGAACGCGAGGCAGACCAATCGTGCGCCGTTGTGCCGCGCCGGCTCGACGAGAACCGGCTCGGGATCGCGGGGCACACGCTGCGCGGGGGCGGGAATTGGCGCTCCCGTCGGCAAGTCGTCGAAGAGTTCGTGGATCCTCGCGCGCGTCGCTTCGAGGTCGAATCCGCCCACCAGCACAAGTCGTGTGCTCCCCGCGCCGTAATGCTTTGAGAGGCGCGCCCGTAGGTCCTGAACTGTGAATTGGTTCACCTGCTCGATCACACCGCCCTTGCGCGCATCGGCCTGCATGGGGAGCGCCGCCTGTTTCGCGCCGTTCATCAACCCGAGCACGGGAATGTCAGCGTGCATATTGCGGAGTTCGACCGCCACGCGGGGGAGTTCACGGTCGAGGTCGCTCTGTGTGATGCGCAGATCGCGGAGCCGGCTCGCGGCCGCGCGGAGTTCGCGGTCAAGTTCGTCTTTCGGCGCCACAAGGGCAAGGAGTGTGTAGTTCTCGCCGGTCTGCGCGTTGAATTGGCCTTGGTAGCGTGCCGCCAGTGCTTCATATGTTGTCGGTTCGCTCTCGGCGGTGGCGGCCGTGCACAACAGATGTTCAAGAATGTGCGCCATGCCCGAGGCGCCGACGGGATCGTGGCGTTCGCCGATGTCGAAGAGCGTCAGGACCGCGACGGTCTTGGCCGACTGCACGGGCCAGAGTGTGACGCGCAATCCGTTGTCGAGGGTGAAACGATCGACGCCCGCCTGACCGAGCGCGGCGGCAGCGCCAAGCAAAGAGACCATTACGGTGACAATCAGGCGAGTGAGTCGGGTCATCTGTCCACCTCGAACAGCGTCGAGTATACAGGACGATCCCGCTGTGTCTGCGATTACTTCCCGCGCGTCACGACATCCGGGATGTCTTCGAGCGCGGCGGTGAGGACCTCGGGGCCGTCCTCGGTGATGAGCACATCGTGCTCGTAATGCACGCACTGGGAACCATCGGCGGTGAAAACGGGCCACTGGCCGCTCGCCTGAATGGTGTCGGGCGTGCCAACCGCGATCATGGGCTCGACCGCCACCAGTGTTCCAGGTGCGCAGGGAGTGAACGCGTCGGGCCATTCAAACTGATCGAGCGGCACGGTGTTGCTGATGTACGGGCGCATGTGGAGTTTGCGGCCGTAACCGTGGCCGCCGAGCCCGCGCACGAGGTGGAAGCCGGACTCGCCCTCGACGATGCGCTGGACGGTCTTCGCCCATTCGAGATAGGTGTTGCCCGGCTTCAGTGCCTTGGCGCCCTCGTGGAGCGAGCGCTTGCCGCTCTCGCAGAGGCGCCGCACCTCATCGGTGGTCTCGCCGAAGACATAGGTCCACGCGGCGTCGCCCATGAAGCCCTTGTGCACCACGCCGATGTCGATCTTGAGCACATCGCCCGGCTTGAGTTTGGCGTTGGTGTAGGTCGAGGTGCCGTGGACGACGCACGAATTGAGCGACAGGCACGCGTGGCTCGGGAACGCCGGGAGCCGCGGGATGCGGTAGCCGCGGAACGCTGAGGTGCACTTGAGCGATTCGAGCGTCTGCGCGACGAACTGGTCGATCTCGAGGAGGGTCTGCCCGAGCGCGAGGAAATCGACGAGTCGCTGGTGGACCTCGACGACCTTGCCCGCGGAATCGCGGGCGAGTTTGGCGTCCTGCGTGGTGAGTTGATGCGTCATGCGGACGCGATGATAGCGCCGCCGCAGACCACGACATCGACTGGGTTTCCGCCGAATTCGAAGGCGAGGGAGCGTTCGTCGGTGTGGCGGAGCAGGACGAGGTCGGCGCGGGCGCCGGGGGCGATGTAGCCCCGATCGTCGCGCCCGAGGAGGGCTGCCGCGTTGGCGGTGCACGCGGTGATCGCCTCGGCGGGGGCGAGGCCGTTGAACCGCGCGGCGAGGGCGATCGCCATGGGCATCGAGTTGGTCGGCGCCGAACCGGGGTTGCAGTTCGTCGCGATGACGAGGGCGCCGCCCGCGTCGATGAACGCGCGGCCGTCCGCGTAGCGGCCGTCGGTGTGGAAGCCCGAGCAGGGGAGCATCACGCCGAGAGTTTCGGAGCGGGCGAGTATCGTGAGGTCTTCGTCGGTTGTGGCTTCGAGGTGATCGACGCTGACCGCGCCGTGCTCGACCGCCCAGGGGGTCATCCCCAGCGCGTTGAACTGGTCGGCGTGCACGCGGAAAGGATGACCCAGGGAGCGTGCGCGCTCGAACAGCCGGACGCATTCATCGAAGGACCACGCGCCATCCTCGCAATACGCGTCGATGGCAACGCTGGGGAACTCGGCGTGGACGGCGTCGAGCGTTTCGGTGATCGTCGTTTCGATGAACGCGTCGCGCGAAGGGTGATCGGCGTCGATGGCGTGAGCGATGAGCGCGGTCGAGACGACCGTTCCGAGGAAGTCGTGGGCCGCATCGCGGATCGCGCGGAGCGTCTTGAGTTCGTCGGCGGTGGACAGCCCGTAGCCGGACTTTACTTCGACGGTGGTCGTGCCCTCACGCAGCATCAGCGCGAGGCGTGCGCGGAGGCTCGCTGCGAGTTGTTCCTGCGATGCCTCACGCACCGAGCGGACGGTGGACATGATCCCGCCGCCGGCCTTGAGGAGTTCGAGGTAGGTTGCGCCGGCGAGTTTGCGGGCCCATTCGTCGGTGCGGTCGCCCGCCCAGCAGGCGTGGGTGTGGGCGTCGACGAAGGCAGGCATAAGCACGCGGCCGCGCGCGTCGATGACGATGGCGCCGCGGGGAGGGACGATTGATGATTCGACGGCGGTGATCACGCCGTTCTCGATGAGCACATCGGCGCGGTCGCGGATGTCGAGGTCGCGCATCGCTGCGCCGCGGTGCGGGCCGGGGCCGCGTGGGGTGACGAGCCGCGCGTTGGTGATGAGCGTCGCGCTCACGAGGGGCGCTCCATGAAGCCGGCGAGGAAGGTGAGGAAGCAGAGCGCGGCGATGCGCGCGGTGCGGTCGGCGCTGTCGTTGGGGGGAGAGAGTTCCATGATGTCGAAGTGACGCACGGCGGGGTGCTCGCCCGCGCGGTGGACGACCTGGAGCACGCGCTCGACGCTCAGTCCGTCGGGATTGGGCGCGCTGACGCCCGGCGCGGCGGACGCGTCGATCACATCGAGGTCCAGAGAAACGAAGCCGGCGTCCGATCTTCCCGCGGGGAAGCCTCGATCGAACGCGACGGGGATCGCGGACTTGAAGTCACGGGCCTTCTCGATGGGGATGAGCGCGGCGAAGCGTTCACGGAGATAGTCGGTGTGGGCCTTGCTGTTGCTGAAGCGGCCGATGCCGAACTCCACGAAACGCTGCGGGTCGAGGAACCCGCCCTCGATCGCGGCGCGGTAGGGCATGCCCGAGCCGACGCTCTCGCGGACATCGAGGTGGGGGTCGATGTTGATGCCGCCCGCGGGGGCGCCGATGTGCTTCGAGAGCGCACGGATGGCGGGGAAGGTGAGATCGTGACCGCCGCCGATGCAGATCGGAACCATGCCCAGCGAATGGATCGCGAGGAGCGCGGCGGTGATGCGGTCGTGCGTTTCGTGGAGCGCTGCTTCGGTGTCGCCGCCTGCGGGCTCGATGTCGCCCGCGTCGTAGACGGGGATGTCGATCGGCGCCTGTGTCTGGCTGTCGTAATCAGCGCCGAAGGAGGAGAGGATGCGGCGAAACGCGGCCGGGCCTTCCTTGGCGCCGGGCCTCCCGTTGTTGAAACGCACGCCGAGGTCATCGGGCAGGCCGAGCAGCGCGATTCGGCAGTCATCGTGCGCATCGGTGCGGATGTGCGCGGCGAAGCGGTCGGGCCGGATCGTGGGCCACGAAGGGGGAGTGGTGAACGGGACGGGTCGCTCCATGCGTGTGTTCTAGCACGGCGCGGCCGGTCCCGCCGGGCGGCCGGTTTTCACCTATCGCGTTCGCGGAGCAGGGAGAGGCGCATCGGGTGGAGTTCGGCGATGAATACGCCCGCAGAGACCGCGGGGTCGCTGTTCATGAGTCGGCGTGCGGCGTTCTCGTCGGGGGCTTCGAAGACGACGATGCCCAGGCCGCTGTCGTCGGTGCACGGGCCGGCGAGGATGACCACGCCCTTCCGCGTGAGGTCCTGCAGGTAGGCGAAGTGGCCCGCGAGCAATTCCTGCTCGGCCTGGGTGGGGCCCTTGAGCATCTTCATGTTGCTCGGGTGGATCGTGTAGATCCATGCGTCCTTGCTGGCCGAGCGGGAGTGGGAGGATGAACTGTCGGAGGTCATGGAGTCATTGTTCGCGCATCCGGCGAGGAATGCGGCGCAGGCGGCGGCGAGGATCAGCATCAGTCTGGGCACGGTCGTTCTCCGATTCATGCGGCGCTTTCGTCGGCGTGCATCACGCCGAACAGGACGCCCATGGGGTCGACCCCGTAGGCAAGGTACCCGATGCCCGGGATGGCCATCTTGGGGACGACGACCTGCCCGCCGTGCTTTTCGATGGTCTTGCAGGCGTCGTCCACATTCTCGACCTCGATGGTGTTGACGGTGCGCTGGTTTCCGTCGCGCGAGGGCATGAGCCCGCCGTCGATGCCGGCGCCTTCGCCCGTGGAGACGAGGGTGTACTCCATCGGGCCTTCCCAGTCCTGGAACTTCCAGCCGAAGGCGCTGGAGAAGAACTTGCGGGTCTTCGCGGTGTCGGCGGAGTGGAACTCGAAGTGAATCGGTCGGTGCATGGGCGTGCTCCGTTGGGTGGTGCGCCGTTCAGCGGACGGCGAGCGCGTCGGTGTTTTCGGTTCGCGTGGTCTTCGGGAGCATGAAGGACATGGCGCCCATCATGCCGTACTGCATGCGCGTCTTGAAGGGGATGGCGCCGTCCTCGATCTCGTGCTTGAAGAGACTGAGGATCTCGGTCCAGCCCTTGACGAGTTTGGGGTTGTTCTTGGACTGCTCGACGAAGACATGCGTGATGGTGACGCGCGTTGCGGACCCCCTCGGCTCGAGTTCCCAAGTCACGGTGCTGGGCTTGTCGTCGTGGAGCGTCATCTTGAAGGTGTGCACGAGGCGGCGGGGGGGATCGACCTCGAGGACTTCCCCGACGATGAAGGTGTTCTTGCCGCTGGCGTTGCTGTAGCGCAGGCGTGCACCGGGGGTGAGTTTCCCGCCCTGCACATGGAGCGCGCAGTTGTACATGGGCTTACAGATCTCGCCCTGCTTGGTGAGCTCGCGCCAGATGCGGTCAGCCGGGGCGTTGATGTCGATCGAGAGGGTTTTCGTCAGGTCATCCATCTGCGCGACCTCCTTTGTGTGGGCGAGTGGTTCTGCGTGCGCGCGGTCGTTTGTGTGCGCGGGGTTTGCCCCCGTTGTCGTTGTCGTCCGCTGGGGGGGGGGATTGGTTGGATTTGCGGGGGCGGCGTTCGTCGCCAGGCTTGTCCGGGGCTTCGAGCATGTCTTTGAGCGAGATCAGCGCGCCGGCCCAGTGGCCCTCGAAGCGCGAGACCCAGCGCTCGTAGATCTGTCGTATGGGCACGGCGTTCAGGTGGTTGAACCGCTGGCGGCCCTCCCGGCGCACGATCACCAGGTTCGCCTCCTCGAGCACCTTGAGGTGCTGCATGACGGCGAAGCGGGAGAGTTCGGGCAGCGCGACGGAGAGGTCGCCCGTTGTCAGCGGACCGTCGCGGAGCAAATCGAGCATCGTCCGCCGCCACGGGCTGGCGAGTGCTTTGAAGACGGGTTCGAGGGGGTCGGGCTTCAAGATGTGATAGATATATCACATGTCATGGTGCGCGTCAACATGGGAGTGCAGGGAAAGCGAAACCCGGGCAAAGCCCCGGGCGTTTCGAGACATCGTCTCGAAAGAAATGGCTTTGAATCGCGTGCGATTGGGGTACCCTCGCCCCCTCACACTCACCATTGACCTCGGACACAGGACAACACGCTGATGCGCACTCTCACGCTTGCTGCCCTCTGTGCCCTCGCGGCTACTGCCTCGGCCGGCACGGGCTTTCAGAATGTCTCGATGAACGCCCCGGTCACCTTCGCGGCGGGGAGCGCGAACGGCGCCGACCTGTCCACGCTGACCGACGGCGTGTTCTTCGCGCCGGGCACCCAGTGGCAGAATGGCACGGCATGGTGGAACGGAACCTCGACGGTCTTCGAGATCGCGCTGGGCGATGTGTTCGAGATCGGCGGCGCGATCGTCCAGGCGGATAACAACGACACCTATGTCATGAGTTACCGCGATATGGACACGGGCGTGTTCCAGATGCTCTGGGAAGTCGTCCCCGTGCTCGGCGCGGGCATGCGGACCCGCCCGAACGACAACGACAACGCCGAGGTGTTCGCGTTCTCGCAGACAGTGATGACGGACACGATCCGCATCCAGGCGGTGAGCGGCGACAACAACTACTCGCTCTCCGAGGTGCAGGTGTTCGCGATCCCCGCGCCGGCTTCGGCGCTGGGCGTCGTCGGCTTCGGCGCGTTCGCGATGCGCCGCCGGCGCTGA
>CAYGLT010000097.1:0-3445 GCA_964350875.1 uncultured Phycisphaeraceae bacterium
CGCGTACACTCCCCGTGCGCCCGAACATGGACGACGATCCGAATAAACCAGTCCTGCTGCTCAGTTGCGCGAACGAGTTCGAGGCCGAGATCCGCGCGTCAACGCTCCGCGCCGCGGGGATCGAGGTCCGAACCGTCACCGCCGCCGCGAGCACGCTGTGGCACATCGGGCCGGCGACCGGATACCCGTACCATGTCTTCGTCAGGAGCGCCGATGTCGAGCGTGCGAGAGAGATCCTGGCGGAGAATGCCGACGCGGCGCGAAGGGGAATGATGGACTTCGAAGACCAACAGGCCGACGCGGCGGAATCGGGCGGCGGACCGCTCGATGTCAGACGCGAGCCGGAACCGCTCGCGGGATCGACGGCGTTCATCCTCGGGCTCGCGATGGGGTTGCTCACCCTCTTCATCCCGATGACGCTCTCGGCGCTCCTGAACGCGCCGTTCTCAAGGCCCGAGCGCGCGGTGTTCGGTGTGCTCTGGGTCCTGTTCTTCGGCATGGTCGCGTTCGTCCTCCGCGAACGATTCCCCGTCGCCGCGCGCGGCGAGGTTGTCGAGCGCGACGACGGGCTCACCCGCACGCACTTCCGCGATTCCCGCATCGCGCTCTTCGGGTGGTTCGCGCTGGGCGCAGCGGTCTTCGGGCCGGCGACCTTCTTCTTTGTTGGAATACTTCTGCTCCCGGTGATCAACGCGCTCCGCGCGCAGACCGCTTCCGCGGACGCGATCGTGATCACCGCGTGGTGCCTGCTGTGCGGCTTCCTGACTGCAAGACACGCCCTCGGGCGCCAGCGCGCCCGGCGCGAGGCGCGCAACGCGCCGCGCATCGCGCGTTAGTCAACGGCCGTCGCCGCGACCGGCACGGCGGCGAGCAGCCGCTTCGTGTATCCGTCCTGCGGATCGTTGAGCACCTGATCACGCGCTCCGAGTTCGACGATCCGCCCGCCCTTCATCACCGCGATGCGGTCGCACATGTGCGCGATCACCGCCATGTCGTGCGAGATGAACAGGTACGACAGGTTCAGGTCGCGCTGGAGATCCTTCAGCAGGTTCAGGATCTGCGCCTGCACGCTCACATCAAGCGCGCTGGTCGGCTCATCGCAGATGAGCAGGTCTGGATCGAGCGCGAGCGCCCGGGCGATGACGATGCGCTGACGCTGCCCTCCCGAGAACTCGTGCGGGTACCGATCCGCGCTCGAAGCGGGCATGCCGCATTGTTGCAGCAGGGCGATCGCGCGTGTGCGCAGGTCGGCGCTTCCGCTGGCGATCCCGTGCACCGTCAGCGGCTCGCTCACGATCCGCCACACACGCATGCGCGGATTGAGCGCGCCCGCGGGGTCCTGGAACACGATCTGGATCGACCGGCGCGCCGCGTGCAAATCACGCCCTCGCATCGCGAGCAGATCGCGGCCCTCGAACAGGATCGACCCGGTGGCGTAGCGATCCAGCAAACGCAGGATCGCGCGACCGACCGTCGATTTGCCGGATCCGGACTCGCCCACGAGCCCCAGCGTCTCGCCGCGGGCTATCTCAAATGACACACCGTCCACGGCGTTGATCGTGTCGGTCTCGCGTTGGAGAACGCCCGTACGCACAGGGAACCGCACGCACAGATCGGCGACGCTCAGGATGGGCAGGACCGTGTCGCTCACGCGTCGTTCACCCAGAAGCGGAGCGACGGCTGGATGGTCGCGCGGACGCGCGCGCCTTCCGCCGCGACTTCGAGCACGGCGTCGGCGTTCTCCGCGAACTTCGTCCTGACCTGCGCGAACGCGACGGCCTCGCCGCCGAGCATCGGGCTGATCGTTGAGGATGTCACCGCGCCCACCGTCTGCGCTTCGTCGTCGTTCACCGCCATCACATGGGCGCCGGGGAAGGGTTGAACGACCTCCCCGCGAGCGTTGTTCTCGAAGCGCAGCGCGACGAGCATCTGCTTGGGCTTGCCCAAAGCGTCCATCCGCGCCACGACTTCCTGGCCAAGGTAGCAGCCCTTCTTGAAATGCACGCGGTCGCGGAGGACGCCCGACTCCGCCGGCAGTGACTGCTCGCCGAAGTCGATGTTGTAGAGCGGTGTTCCCGCCTCGATCCGCGCGATGTTGTATGCGTGCCAGCCCGCCGGGCGCATCCGGATACGCGACTGGGGCGCCCGTTCGTCGGTTCGTCCGTCCTCGTCCTCGTGCGGCACGCACGCCTGCACGAGGCGCACCCACACGCGTTCGGCGTCCGATGACCGGACCCAGAGGTGGATGCCGATCTCGCCGCAATCGTCCTGCCGATCGACAATCACTTCAGCGCCGGCGATGTCCACGCGACAGGCCTCGCCCGGAGCAACATCGGCCGGTGGGCGACCTTCTTCAGCAACGGCGACAGTCTGCATCGCGAGCATCGCGGTCGGCCCGTGAATCTCGAAACGCGCCCAGTCTTCGCTCGCGTCCTCGATCTGCACATCTTCCGTGATCACGAACGCGTCGAGCGTCGAACGCGCGCGCTCGGTCGTCAGCGCATCGAGATCGAGCATCACCCGGTCCTCGAGCGCAAGCACCCGGAGGTCAGCGTCGATGCGCCCCTTGCGATTCAGCCAAAAAGATCGGACGCACCGGTAGGGGGCCAGCCCCTTCACTTCCTGCGTGATCATCCGATTGAGGAACTCGAGCCGGTCGTCGCCCCTCACGACGAGCGTACCCCGGTTGGCCATGTCGATGAGCGCGCATCCCCGGCGCAATGCCGCGTACTCGGCCGCGATCTCGCCGTAGGTCTCGACCATCTCTACGCCGGAATCCTCGGGCCCCCAGGTCTGCATCGACGCCTCCGCCTGGCCGTGGATTGTTCGAATCGGGCTCACGCGCGGCATCGGTGGGGCTCCGTCCCTGGCCTGAAGCCGGTACCATCACCGGCTCTCCGGGATACTACACGCCCACCGATTCATCAGCAGGAGTTTGCCCGCATGGCCCGATCGACCTCTTCCTCCGCCCTCAACACCGACCTCCTGAAGCGCCTGTGCGAGACGCCCGGCGTCCCCGGCCGCGAGCACCTCGTGCGCGAACTCATCAAGAAGGAGATCAAGGGCCTGTTCGACGAGGTTCGCGAGGACCCGATGGGCAACCTGCTGTGCAAGCGTTCGCCGCGCGGCGGCGGCAAGTCCGGGGGCAAGAAGTCGGGCGAAGCGACCCGCGTGATGATCCCGTGCCATATGGACGAGATCGGCTTCCTCGTGCGCTACATCGACGACAAGGGGTTCATCCGCGTCAACCCGGTCGGCGGGTTCGACACGCGCAACCTCTTCGCTCGTCGCGTGCATGTGCACACCAGCGGCGGGATCGTCCCGGGCGTCATGAATCCCGGCGGGCGTCCGATCCACATCGCCAGCGAGGAGGACAAGAAGAAGGTCCCCGACACCAAGGAGTTTTTCATCGACACCGGCCTCGACGCCGACGAGGTGAAGAAGT
>CAYGLT010000097.1:3545-6873 GCA_964350875.1 uncultured Phycisphaeraceae bacterium
GGCATCGGCATCGATGTCTCCCTCGCGTGCGACACGCCGGGCGTCCCCGAGGACGAGTGCGTCAACAAGCAGGGCGAGGGCGCGGGCCTCCATGTGATGGACTCCTCCATCATCAGCGACATCGGCCTGATCGAAGAACTCGAAGCGTGCGGCAAGAAGCACAAGATCAAGACCCAGCGCACGCTGCTCGCCCGCGGCGGGCAGGACGGCGCCGCCGCCCAGCAGATCGGCGAGGGCTGCCGCGCGGCGGGCCTTGTCGTGGGCACGCGCTACATCCACACCGTCACCGAGATGATCGACCTTCGCGACCTCGGCGCAGCCCGTGACCTGCTGGCCGCGTGGCTCAGCGAGGTGAAGTGAAGCGAATGAATAACGACCGCGGCCGATCCCTGAAGACCGGCCGCGGCTGTCGTGCTCCCCTAATTGCTCGTTGGTCGGATCAGTGGATGATCGACGACGCCTGCTCGATCGCCTCGACGACCTGACGGATCTGGAAGGGCTTCTTGAGGAAGCCGTCGAACCCGGTGCCCTTGAGTTGGGCGGCTTGGCCGTCGGTCAGTTTCCCGCTCATCGCGATGACGCGCGTCATCTGGAGTTCTTCGCTCTTTCGCACAAGGCCCGCGACATGGCGCGCGTCGTTGTTCTCGCCGATGTGCAGGTCGAGGAGCAGCACATGGGGCTTGAACTTCTCGCAGGTCAGCCCGGCTTCGAACGCCGATGCGGCGATCTCGACCTCATAATTGGCCTGCTCGGTGAGCACTTTGCTCAGGGTCTTGGTCACCTCGGTGTCGTCGTCGACGATCAGCAGCCGCGTCTGCCCGGTGTTGAGACCGTTCAGCGGGATGCTGTGCTCTTTCATGAAGCGCACGAGTTGGTTGATCGGGATGCGGCGGTCCTTCGAGCCCGGGATCCGATAGCCCTTGAGCTGACCGGAATCGAACCACTTGGACACGGTGCGCGGCGCGACATTGCACACCTTCGCGACTTCACCGGTTGTCAGGACATCCTTGCCGAAGGGCATACGCACACCTCATCCATGGGAGCGCGGAAAGAGTCGTCGGCCGCCGCACTCACCTCCGAGTGCGACTGCGAAGCCGGGACCGGCAAATCCATCGGCGGAAGTTCTGCCTGAGTTGACGACTGCGCGCGTTGCGCGGGCAAGATCGAAGTATCTGGACCTTGACGAGTTGCGCATCCGGCAGTTCACGACCGAGAACCGCGTCGCGAAGGTCGCATAACCCACGAACGACGCCCAGAGTGGGGGAGGCACGCCAACGGACATCCAACGCGTGAATCACCGCGGGCGGCTTCCAACTACACTGGCCCGATGCGCATCCTCGACATCTACCTCCCCAAAGACAAAGCCTCCGAGGTCGAGGGGCTCGCCGACGACAAGGGCTACCACTCGGTGCGCACGGACGGGGAGAAACTCTCCCACCTGCGCGTCGCGGCGCCCGGCGGCTCACCCGACGACCTGCTCGAGATCCTCGACGACAAGTACGGGTTCTCGGGCGACGATCCCCAGGGGTTCTTCGTTGTTTCCGAGCCCCTGACCATCACGCCACGCGACGACGAGGCGATCAAAAAACAGGCCAAGCGGGCCGCCTTCGAAGAGATCGAGCAGTTCGCGGAGGACGGGGGACACCTCGATCGGACTTTCTGGGTGCTTTCAGGCTGCGCCGCGGCCTTGGCGGCGGGGGGGATCATCCTCGGCAGCACGCCCGTGATCGTGGGGGCCATGGTCATCGCGCCGGTCTTCAAGCCGCTGACCGCGATCAGCGTCGGCATCGCGACAGCCCGCCCGAAGGTCGCCCTGCGAGGGCTGATGGCCGGGGGCATCGCCAACGGGCTGGCCGTCCTTGCAGGGCTTCTCTTCGCGCTGGCGACGCCGCTGATCGCGAGCAACGCGACCATCGAAGCACGCAGCGAACTGAGTCTCTTCAACACGATCATCGCCGTCGCAGCGGGCATCGCCGCCGGGTATTCGGTGATCCGCAATGACCGCTCAACGCTCGTGGGCATCGTGATCGCCGCCTCGCTCGTCCCCGCCGCCGCCGCCATGGGCGTCGGGCTTGGCGCGGGGTTCTGGCTGCTCGCGGCCAACAGCGCGCTCACGCTGGCGACCAACATCGTGGCCGTGGTCGTCGCGATCGTCGCGGTCTTCCAGATCGAGCGCGTGCGCAGTTCCGTGTGGCGCGAGATGGTGAAAGGCCGGGACGCATCCAAGCGCACCATCTGGCTCGGGCTGATCGCGCTCGCGGTGCTCGCGGCCCCGATCGTGGTCGTCTTCGCGATGAAGTACCAGGACGAAGCGCTCGAGCGCGGGATCAGCCGCGCGATCGAGACCACGCGGCACAAGGTGGTGATCCTGGGGCACCGCGTCCTCGACGATGGCGGCGCGGTGCGGATCTTCGTGGCCGAGCAGCCCGACGACGAGACGCGCGGGAAGGTCGAAGACCGCCTTCGCGACCTGAACGGGGGGGTGAGGGCCGAGTGGGTTGTGCCCTAACAAAATATTTCCGAAAACTGACCGAACAGACTTGACGCGACCGAGAATATCGGCATCCTATCGCACACCGAACATTGACGCCGAGAGGAGCCGCAGGTATGGTCGCGACGAAACCCGACAGCAAGCTCAACGGAACCGCCGGAGGCCGCCTCGCGGGCCTCGCCAAGGACGCCAAGATGGCCACCACGACAAAGACCGACGCCGACCAGAAAGCCAAGAAGCAGATGCTCGATCGCACGATCGCGCAGATCGACAAGACCTTCGGCAAGGGCTCGATCATGCGCCTCGACGAGGACGCGCATCTCGCGATCCCCGGTATCTCCACCGGGTCGATCTCCCTCGATCTCGCGCTGGGCGGCAAGGGCATCCCCAAGGGCCGCATCATCGAGATCTTCGGCCCCGAGTCCTCGGGCAAGACGACTCTCGCGCTCACCGTCGCCGCTCAGGCCCAGAAGGCGGGCGGCGTCGCGGCGTTCATCGACGCCGAGCACGCGCTCGATCCCTCGTGGGCCAAGCGTCTGGGCGTGAACATCGACGAGATGCTCGTCAGCCAGCCCGACACGGGCGAGCAGGCGCTCGACATCTGCGAACTGCTCGTTCGCTCGAACGCGGTCGATGTAGTCGTGGTTGACTCCGTCGCCGCGCTCATCCCGCGGGCCGAGATCGAGGGCGAGATGGGCGACACCCATGTCGGCCTGCAGGCGCGTCTCATGAGCCAGGCGATGCGCAAACTCACGGGAGCCATCGCGAAGAGCAGTTGCACCGTCATCTTCATCAACCAGATCCGCGAGAAGATCGGCGTGATGTTCGGCAGCCCCG
>CAYGLT010000098.1:0-6773 GCA_964350875.1 uncultured Phycisphaeraceae bacterium
GGCAAACTGCTGAAAGAGGCCGCGAACCAGCGCGCCCGCGTCGCGGTGTTCCTCGAACCGTCCAATGAAGGCGCGTCGTTCCGGTATCAGGTGAAGGACCTCGCGGGCGATGCCGGTCAGAAGGACTTCGCAAACGCCGACGACGCCCTCGCGTTCGTGGGCAGTCTGTAACAGAGCGGCGCATCCCTTCCTCCCCCATCGAAGATGGGGGAGGTCAGGAGGGGGTCAAGTCTTCTCTGGAAGGGTTTCAGGAACCCCCTCCCCGGCCCTCCCCCACGCTTCGCGTATGGGAGGGAGCGGAGTTACGACACCGTCAGTTTGGGCGCCGTCGCGCTCTTCTTGAGCGACGCGACCGCGACCTGGTTCTCCAGCGACTGCGCGACACGATCGAGCGCGCGCTTCAGCGACGCTCCGGCAACATCGCCGTCCGCGGGCTCGAAGTTCGCCGTCGGATCGCCCGCGTCCGAGTTCTTGCGCAGCGCCATGTTGATCGGCACGCCCCCGAGGAACGGGAGCGCGAGGCGCTGCGCCATCTGCTCAGCGCCGCCGCGGCCGAACAGGTCGTATTCCTTCCCGTCGTCGCCCATGAAGTACGACATGTTCTCGACGACGCCCAGCACATCCACGCCCAGTTGCTGGAACATCTTCACCGCGCGCACGGCGTCGTCCTGCGCCACCTTCTGAGGCGTGCACACGATCACCGCGCCCGTGAGTTTCAGCAATTGCGTCATGGTGAGGGGCACATCGCCCGTGCCCGGGGGCAGATCGATGATGAGGTAGTCCAGTTCGCCCCACTCGGTCTGCTGGACGAGTTGGCGGAAGGCGCCGTGCGCCATCGGGCCGCGCCAGATCAGCGGCTTGTCGGCGTCGACGAGTTTGCCGATGGTCATCGCCTTCACGCCGTGCAGGTAGAAGGGCTGGAGCATGTTCTCGCGCACGACGGCGTCGTACCCGTCGAGCCCGAGCAGCGTGGGCACCGATGGGCCGTAGATGTCCCCGTCCATCAGCCCGACGGCGTGGCCCTGCCGCGCGAGCGCGACCGCGAGGTTCACCGACACCGTGGACTTGCCCACGCCGCCCTTGCCGGCGCCGACCGCGATGATGTTCTTCACGCCCGGGATGCCCGAGCCGGATTCCGTGTCGCGACCCTCGGGCGCCGCGCCGAGCGGGATCGGGGAATGCCCGCCGCCCGCCGCTCCGGCGGCCGACTTCACCTTGGTCCCCCCGCTCGCGGCCCCGGAGGCCTCGAACTCGATGTTCAGGCCCTTCAGGTCCTCGCCGCGCTGGGCGTAGAGGTCGCGGATCGCCGCGTCCGCCTGCTCGCGGACGGCCTGCTGACATCCCCGGTCGTTGCTCGCGAGGGCGAAGGAGAGGGCCACATGGCCGTCGCACGCGGTGTGTTTGCGGACGGCGCCCACCGAGATCACGGACCGGCGCAACTCCGGGTCCTCGACCTTCGAGAGGGCGGCGAGGAGGTCTTCCTTGGTGATGGGCATGGGAGGGCCTGCAATGCGAGGAAAGGTCTGTCGTTGTCCCGCCGAAGGAGCATGGTATGACGCGCCCCCGCACGATCGGATCGCTGGTTCTCGCCTCGTGGATGCTCGCGGGCCTCGCCTGCGCGCAGGACGCGGCCAAGCCCGACCCCGCGTCGGTGCTGGGCGGGCCGAAAGTCGAGGACGCCGCCGGCGCTCCCACGGGCGGGAGTTTCGGCGAGCCCGGCGCGCGCCAGATGACCGAGCGAACCCCCATGAACGCCTTCCTGCAGGCGGTCCGCTCGCTCAACCAGCCGAGCGTGACCTACGGCGAGACGGCCGACAAGACACCCGAGGGAGTGCGCCTCACCGAGAAACAATCGAGCGAGATCCGCGCCATCCAGCGCGAGTTCCAGCGGGCCGCCACCCAGGCGATGCGCGACGCGGGGATGTCGATGGAGGACATCCGCGCGCTGCGCGACGAGAACGCCGATCCCGAAGCCCGCCGCGCGATGGCCGAGAAAATGAGCGAGAGCGCGCCGGACGCCTCGGTCGCGCAGGAGAAGATCTACGCCCTGCTCACCGAGGACCAGCGTACGGTCGTCGAGCGGCGCA
This sequence comes from uncultured Phycisphaeraceae bacterium, assembly GCA_964350875.1. GTDB lineage: Bacteria > Planctomycetota > Phycisphaerae > Phycisphaerales > UBA1924 > JAHBXC01. Next base: position 2,088 of record CAYGLT010000098.1, read on the forward strand.
TCGAACTGTGGCGCACCAACCGCTTCGCGAACTCCCGCATGCGCACGCTCGAAGGCCAGGCCAGGGACCGCATCGACGAGCAGGCCAAGCGACAGAACGAGCGCGGCGCCGCGCAGGAGACCGCGCGCCTGGCCCGTGCGCTGGGCATCAGCGACGCGACGGCGGCGAAGGTCCGCGACGCGCTGAGCGGCCCACCCCTCCCGGGCGAGGAAGGCCTGTCGCGTCAGGAACTCGGGGCGCGGCGGATCGACGACCTTCCGTCGGACCTGCTCACCGCCGAGCAGAAGTCGCGGCTGAAGCGGCTCCTCGAACAGCGCATGGCCCGCGACGGCGCGCCCCGTCAGCGGCCCTGAGGCATCCAGCCGATTCCCAAAACGACACAGAGCCGCAATCGCGGCTCTGCGGTTGTTGATTCGACTGTCACGCCGAAGCGCGGATCACCACGGCACGGCGCCGGGGGTCAGGCGGCTGGGGCGATCGAGGTAGAAGATCCGGCCCAGGTCGGCGTTGAACATGCGGCCGTCCTCGCTGCCGATCAGCGTGAGACGGTTGTCGACCTCGGTCTGGGTCTGGGAGAGCGTGACCATCCCGGGGGTGGGGTTCGAGCACCCGGTGAGGGCGACCGCCGCTGCCGCGAGCAGCAGGGTGCTTCCGAGGATGACGCCGCGATGTGCCGTACGCATGGGAAACGCTCCGAATATTGCCTGCGCGGCGTGGATGCCGCGTGTGAGGTTCAGAATAGCCGCCGAACGGTCGCCGGGCACGCCCGTGTCCCGGAGACCAGTGCTTGTACCGCGAGGAAAGGCCCGCCGTCAAACGGCCCCGGGGTGGGTCGCACGAAGGGCGATACGACGCTGCGCCGCCGAAGGTTGCGGCCTCGCCCGATGATTCGCCCCACTACACTCGGTCGCAGATGAGCCGCAAGCGACTTGTTCGGGTACTGATCCAGGCACTGGGAGCGGCCATCGGCGTGGCGCTCTTCGTGTGGGCGTTGCGCCTCGCCTTCGCCCCCGAGAACCAGGACGCCATCCGCCGCCTCCTCGACGCCCCCCTCTGGCTCGCCGGGGTCATGATCGCCCTCAACATCGGGACGATCGTCGTCAACGGGCTGACCTTCTGGGTGACCGCCAAGCCCGTCTACCCCATCCCCGCCAGGAGCGCGGTGCTGGTCAACGGCGTGTGCTCGTTCCTCGCGTTCCTGCCCTTCAAGATCAGCGCCATCGCCCGCGTGTACTTCCACCACACCCGCGACGGGCTGCCCCTCCGCGCCGTGGTCCCGTGGATGGTCGGGTACGGGCTGACGGCGGTCTCGTCCTTCGGCCCGTTCATCGTGGCCGCCACGCTGGCCCCGATCGTGGGGCCCGTATGGATTCTCCTGGGCGTCCTCGGCGCGTTCGCGTGCACCATGCTGGGCGTCGGCCTCGCGCGGCTGGGCGACCGGCGCATCCCGGCGATCAGGAAACTCTCGCTCGGATCGAGCGTGGTCGTGCGCGACGCCAAGGTGATGTCGCTCGCGTGCGTCTTCCGGCTTTCGGACATCGCAATCCAGACCGGGCGATTCATCGTCGCGGCCAAGGCGATGGGGCTCGTCCTCGCGCCCGACCGCGCGGCGTTCGAGGCGTCCGTCTACTTCCTGATCGGCGCGGTGTCGCCCGGCGGGGTGCTCGGCTTCCGCGAGGGCGGGCTGGCGTGGATCGGGGAACTGCTCTCGCTCGACGAACAGGCGGCCGACCAGATTGCGCTGCTCGCGCTGGCCGTGACGGGCGCCGAGGCCGCGACCTTCTGCGTCATCGCGGTCATCGCCGCGGGCGCCATGCGTCTCGACAAACTCGTGTTCAAGGCCGCGAAGGAAGAACTCGACGCCGAGGAAGCCGAAGACGCGGCTCCGGTCACTTCTTCCGAACAACCGTGAGCGTGGTGTCCTGCTTCTGAGAGAGCGTCAGCGGGCCGAGCGTCCACACGGTGGACATGGCCTGCTTCGAAGTGCGCGAATCGAGGCGGCCGATCTCGGTGTTCCACACGACCTCGACGCTCGCCGACTGATCCTCGATCGTCACGCTCGGCGCCGCGGGATCGGCGGCCTCGGGACGCGCGATGGCCGCGCGGGGGCGGCCCGTCACCGTCGCGGACGAACCGTCCAGCGACTTGAGCACCCATTCGGTCGTGATCTCGATCGCGCCCGCAGGCCCGAGGTTCACGCGTTCTTCGGTCTGCCACCCGGCGCCGACGCGGATCGACTTGTCCGCCGTCCCTTCGATGAAGAACGCGCTCCCCAGCGCGTCGGCCATCTGCTCGTTCGCAAGGAGGCCCAGCGTGGTCATGTCGAACACATCCTGCTCGTCGAGAGCCGCGGCCACATTCTCGAAGCCGGACACCACAACCGTGCCCGCCTCGCCTCCGGACGGGAAGTCCACGCGGATCTTCACGCGCACCTCGCGGGCGGCCTCGCCCAGTTTCTCGAGGATGATCACGGGAGGGAGGCGCATCGGCACATCGGTCGTCACCTTGGGCCAGACATACGAGAACATGCGGCCGCCCCATACCGCGCCGACATCGAGGCCCTTGACCTCGCCGTCGATCACCGCGCCGCGCTCGTCAACGGTCACCACTTCGAGATCGAGCACGATCTCCTGCGCCACACCCTGCACGAAGTCGGGCAGGTCGCCCTCCTTCTGGGTGATGTTCGAGTCCAGCGCGACCGAGTAGAGCATCGACTGGCCCTGCTCGAACCGCGGCGCGAAGGTCACACGCTCCGCGGGCTGAGCCAGCACGACGGCGGGCGTCGAAAGACCGGCGAGGACGGCGAGAGCGAGCGGGGCGTGACGCATCGAGGGCATACGGGCGATCTCCGAGGGTGAGTCCGGGTGACGCGGTAGTCTAGGTTCGAGCGCATCCTGACGGCCCGAAGGTCGGCGGGTTCCCGCCCCTACCATCGCGTCCATGCGCGTCGCGCTCTCCCGCCTCAACCCGACCGTCGGCGACATCCCGGGCAACGCCGCCCTGCACCTGCGCGCCGCCCGCGAGGCCGCGGCGGCGGGCGCCGATCTGCTCGTGACGCCCGAACTGGGACTTGTCGGGTATCCCCCCAAGGACCTGCTGCTCCAGCACGGCTTCGTGAGCGAGGCGATGGACGCCGCCCACGCGCTCGCGGGCGAGATCGAACGCGAGGCGCCCGGGCTCACGACGATCGTCGGCACGCCCTGGAAAGACGACGAGGGGATCCGCAACGCGCTGTGCGCGATGCGCGGCGGGGAGATCGTCGCGCTCTACTTCAAGCAACTCCTCCCCACATACGATGTCTTCGACGAGGACCGCTACTTCACCGCGGGCGAGTCGCCATGCGTTCTCGAAATGCAAGGCCTGCGCATCGGCCTGACCGTGTGCGAAGACCTGTGGCGCGGCGCCGACGCCGGATCGCACGCGCGGTACCGCGGGCGCGCGCACCCGGTGCGTGATCTCGTTGATGCGGGCGTCGACCTCATCGTGAACCCGTCCGCCAGCCCGTTCGTGCTGGGCAAGGCGCAGGCGCAGCGCCGCATCCTCGCCGAGCACTGCGCGCACTCGGGCGTGGCCGTCGCGGGCGTGAACCAATTGGGCGGCAACGACGACCTGCTGTTCGACGGGCACGCCATCGCGTTTGTGCCCAACGGTCAAGACGCGCCGGGCGGCGCGCGGCTGGTCGCGTCGGGCGTTCGCTTCACCGACGAACTCGTCTGCTTCGATGTGCCCGAGAAGCGCCACGGCCGCGTGGACTGGTCGGCCGTGCCCTCGTGCGACGACGCGCTCGACGGCGTGCTCGCCGAGCGCCTGCTGTTTGATGCGCTCGTGCTGGGCGTGCGCGACTATTGCCGCAAGACGGGCTTCTCGAAGGCGGTGCTGGGCGTGTCGGGGGGCATCGACTCGGCGGTGACCGCGTGCCTCGCGAGCGCCGCGCTGGGCCCGGAGAATGTGCTCACGATCGCGATGCCCAGCCGGTATTCCTCGGAGGGTTCGATCAGCGACGCGAAGGCGCTGTGCGACGCGCTGGGCGTGCGCATGCAGACCTTCGCGATCGGCGAGGCGCACGACCTCTTCGAGCGCGAACTGGCGCCCATGTTCGCGGAACTCGGTCTCGACCCTGCGCCGGGCGTCACCGAGGAGAACATCCAATCCCGCCTGCGCGGCGTGACGCTCATGGCGTTCAGCAACAAGACCGGCGCGCTGCTGCTCACCACGGGCAACAAGAGCGAACTCGCCGTCGGGTACTGCACGCTCTACGGCGACATGAACGGCGGGCTGGCCGTGCTCTCCGATGTGACCAAGGCGTGGGTGTACCGCCTCGCGCGGTACATGAACGCGCACTTCAACGAGTGCGGGTTCGACGCGCCGCCCATCCCCGAGGCGAGCATCACGAAAGCGCCCAGCGCCGAACTGCGTCCCGACCAGACCGATCAGGATTCGCTTCCCTCGTACGATGTCGTCGACACCGTGGTCGAACTCTACATCGAGCAGCGCATGCACCCGCGCGAGATCGCGCAGCGCACCGGCTTTGACGCGAAGGACATCGCGCGCGTCGTGCGCCTCACCGACCTGAACGAGTACAAGCGCAAGCAGGCGGCGATCGGTCTCAAGGTGTCGGGCGTCGCGTTCGGCAGCGGCCGACGCATGCCCAACGCGCAGGCGTGGCGCCCCGACCGGGGGTTGTGA
>CAYGLT010000099.1:0-3278 GCA_964350875.1 uncultured Phycisphaeraceae bacterium
AACACCGCTGGTATCCCGGCTACACCGTCGCCGCGGTGACCACCGTCGCCCTCGTCGCGACCGCGCCGGGCCAGACCTTCATCCTCTCGCAGTTCAACACGCCCCTGCGCGACGCGTTCGGCATCGGCGAACTCACGCTCAATGTCGCCTACACCATCGCCACCGTCGCCGCGTCGCTCCCGCTCGTCTATGTCGGCGCGCTGACCGACCGCATCGGCCCGCGCCGCATGCTCGCGCTGGTCGCGCTCGTCTTCGGCATCGCCTGCGCCGCCATGGGCCTGGTCATCGGCCCGATCACCGTCTTCATCGGCTTCTTCCTCATGCGCTTCCTCGGACAGGGCGCGCTCTCGCTCGTCGCCCAGCACGCGCTGGCCATGTGGTTCCACCGGCGCCTCGGTTCGATGCACGGGCTCAAGCAGGTCCTCCTCTTCGGCGTCTGGATCCCGTTCCCCTTCCTCGCCGCGACGCTCATCGACCGCGCGGGCTGGCGCATGGCCTTCGTCGTCATGGGCGCGCTCGTCGCCGGGACCGTCATCCCCCTCACCCTCTGGCTCATCCGCGACAAGCCCGAAGACCTCGGCCTGCGCATCGACAACGACAAACATCCCCCCGCCGACGAGGACGGCGCGGAACCGACGCCGCCCCCTGCACGCCACGCGGAATACACACTCCGCGAAGCGCGACGCACCGCCGCGTTCTGGCTCGTCGCCGCCGCGTTCTTCGTCTCGCCCCTCGTGGGCACCGCGTTCCTCTTCGACATCCAGCCGCTGCTCGCGCGCCGAGGCATGACCGCCGCGCACGCCGCCGCCGCCGTCAGCGCCTGGACGCTTGCCATGAGCATCATGGCGCTCCCCTCGGGCCTCCTCACCGACCGCTTCCGTCCGTCGCTGCTCATGCCGCTCGGCATGGGAGCCGTCGCAGTGAGTTCGATCCTCCTCTGGGCCGCGTCATCGCCCTGGCTCGCCTCGGCCGCGCTCGCGATGTTCGGTGTCGGTCAGTCGCTCGTCGCCACCAGCGGCAACGCGACCGTCGCACGCTACTTCGGCCGCTCCAGCCACGGCGCCATCCGCGCGTCGATCACACGCCTCGCGGTCATCGGCACGGGCATAGGCCCCACGATCACGGGGCTCAGCGTCTGGCTGACCGGTCGCTACGGGCTTTCCACGCTCGCGTTCCTCGCCATGACCATCCCCGTCGCCGTCGGATGCTTCTGGCTCCGCGAGCCCGCGCCCGCCGACCGAACAACTCCCGGAGATCCCGACACGGGATCGTGACACATTCCAGTGCCATCGAGCGGCTGAGCCCGTACAATGCCGCTTCATGACCCGCGCGGAGGAAACACAGGACCGTCGATTTGAGTCCGTGTATTCGGGCGCCAGGGTCGTCGTCACGGGCGGCGCGGGCTTCATCGGCTCGCACCTCGTCGACGCGCTCCTCGACTACGGCGCAACGGTCACCGTCCTCGACGACTTCTCCGCGGGCGATCCCGACCGCCTCTTCGCCACCCTCGAAACCGTCCCCGACCGACTCCGCGTCGTGCACGGCAGCATCCTCGACCGCGACGCGCTCGACGACGCGCTCGAGCGCTCAACAACCGTCTTCCACCTCGCCGCGATGTCCTCCGCCGTCGAGTCGGTGAAGTCGCCCGAGCGCTGCTTCGCCGTCAACGCGCAAGGCGTTGTCGAGACGCTTCAGGCCGCACGCATCGCGCGCGTGCGCCGCTTCGTGCTCGCCAGCACCGCCGCGGTCTACGGCCTCGATCCAAAAACCCCCACGCGCGAGGACGCGCTCCTCGCGCCCATCACGCCCTACGGCGCCAGCAAGGCCGCGGCCGAGGCCGCCGTCCGCGCCTGGCCCGCCGCCTTCGACGATGTCGACGCCGTCAGCCTCCGACTCTTCAATGTCTACGGCCCACGCCAGCGCACCGGCGCGGGCGACGAGGGCGCCGTCGTCGCCTCCTTCCTCGATGTGCTCTCGCGCGGCGAGCGACCCACGATCTTCGGCGACGGGCAGCAGACCCGCGACTTCATCTTCGTCGCCGATATCGTCCGCGCGTTCCTCATGGCCGGCGCACGCGAACGCGCGTTCGAGGGCATGGCCATGAACATCGGCTCGGGTGATTCCACCAGCGTGAACGAACTCCTCGACCTCTGCGCCGCCGCCAGCGGCAAGCGCGGCATCAGCCCCACACGCGCCGCGCCGCGCACGGGCGACCCCCGCGCATCCTGCGCCGATCCGACACGCGCATCCAACGAACTCGGTTTCGAGACCGGTGTCGGCCTCGCCGACGGCCTCGCCGAGGTCGTCGCGTCCCGCCGAGGCGCAGCGGGCGGCGCCGGCGCATCGCTCGAGGGCGGCTCCCGCGAGCCCAGCGACTCCTCCGACGATCCCGACGACGCGGATCGGCCCGTGAGGGGCGAGATCTCCACGGTCCGGTTACGATCGGCCCGATGCGAGGCAACCCTGGACTGATCGAGTCGATCGAACGCCTGCGCGCGTACACGCCGCTCGCGACCGTGCCCTACGCCGCCATGTGGGCCAACGCGTTTCTCGTCGAGGACCGCGAGCCCACCGCCGCGCTCATCGTCGCCGCACACGCCCTCGGGGTCCTCCTCATCCTGCTCGTCTCCGACCGCATCGACCTCGACCGTGACGGCGTGCGAGGCCTCGCGCTCTGGAAGTTCCCCATGGGCGAGGCGGAACGCGGCAGCGAGATCGCCATCCCGCTCCTCGCGCTGCTCACGACGGTGACCTTCGTGGGGCTCATCGCCGCCTCCGTCTGGCTCGGGCTCTGCGCGACGCTCCTCCTGCTCATCGGTCTCTGGCACGCGACGCGCGCCCGGTCGCGCAAGTACGCGCTCGTCGAACTGCTCGGTCCCGTGGGCGTGCTCATCGCGCCCATGGCGCTCGTGGGCGCCTTCGCGCACACGCCGCTCTCGAGCGCAGAAGTCGCCGCCACCGCGCTCGGCTCGGTCCTCCTCGGGCTCGTGCTGCTCCTGTGCGTGATCCGCGATCAGCCCGTCGATGCGCGGCGGGGGTGGTTCACCACCGCCGTCCGACTCGGCCGCCCCGGCGCACGCATGCTCGCGTGGGTCTGGATCGTCGCCGCCGTGCTGCTCAGCGCGATGGGCGCCGGCTGGGGCTGGTGGAGTTGGCTCGTGAGCGCCGTGGTCGCGCTCGCCGCCGCCGTCAGCGGCGCCGCGTTCGTGCGCGGCGGGTACGAGCGGGCCATCGCCGTGTGGACCGTCGCGCTGTGGGTCGCGGGCGTGGTGTTCTTC
>CAYGLT010000099.1:3378-6730 GCA_964350875.1 uncultured Phycisphaeraceae bacterium
GCGGGCCATCGCCGTGTGGACCGTCGCGCTGTGGGTCGCGGGCGTGGTGTTCTTCGTGCAGGCGGTATGAGCGCCGGTTGATCGGCCCTCACCCGGCCCGCCTGCCGGCGGTCCACCCTCTCCCACAGAGAGAGAACGGGAGGGCTCACCGCTTGGTCTTCGCGCGTGACGCGGCGGCGGTGTTGATCTCCGGCGCCTCGTCCTCCTCTTCCTCTTCTTCTTCATCGGAGTCTTCGAGTTCGGCGTCCTCGTCGTCCTCGTCGGACTCTTCCTCGTCCTCGTCGACATACTCGTATTCGTACTCGTATTCCTCGTCGTCCTCGGGCTCCTCTTCCTCGTCTTCGTCCGAGTCCTCGAGTTCTTCGTCGTCGCCGCCCTCTTCTTCTTCCTCTTCCTCGTATTCCTCTTCGTCCTCGTCGACGAGTTCCCCGTCTTCGTCCTCTTCTTCTTCCTCTTCTTCGTACTCCTCTTCGTCCTCGTCCACGAGTTCGCCGTCGTCGTCTTCGTCGACCTCTTCCTCTTCTTCCTCGTCCGAGTCCTCGAGTTCGTCGGTGAGGTCTTCTTCCTCTTCCTCGACTTCCTCTTCCTCCTCGTCGTCGTCGACATCGAACGGCGCCGGTTCGACCACCGCGGCGGTCGACACGGGCGGCTTGCTCCGCGCCGCGTCCACCGGCGCGGGCGACGCGTTGCCCACCCACAGCGTGTCCTCGGCGTCCGCCTCGGCCTGCGCCTTCATCGCGGCCCATTCCTCGGCCGAGATCATCACCTCACGCGCGACCGAGCCCTTGTGCTCGCCCAGGATGCCCGCCATGCCCATGAGGTCGATGAGCCGCGACGCGCGCGTGTACCCGATCGCCAGACGCCGCTGGAGCAGCGACACGCTCCCGCGCTGCGTCTCGAGAATGATCTCGACGGCCTTCTCGAACAGCGGGTCCTTCTCGGCGGTGTCGCGCCAGTCGTCGTCGCCGCCCTCGGGGTCGTTGGCCGAGCGCAACTGCACCAGTTGACGCTCGAACGACGGGCCCGCCACCGACTTCATGAACTTGACGACCTTGCGCGCCTCGCTGTCGTCCACCAGCGTGCCCTGCGAGCGCATCAGTTTGTGCGTGCGCGGCGAGAGGAACAGCATGTCGCCCTGACCCAGCAGCAACTCCGCGCCCTTCTGGTCGAGCACGATGCGCGAGTCCATCGCGCTCGCCACCTTGAACGCCAGGCGGCCCGGCATGTTCGACTTGATCAGACCCGTCACGACATTCGCCTGCGGGCGCTGGGTCGCGAGGATCAGGTGGATGCCCACCGCGCGCGCCTTCTGCGCCAGACGCACGATCGAGGTCTCGACCTCCTTGTTGGTCATCATCAGGTCCGCGAGTTCGTCGATGATGAACACCATGCGCGGCAGGCGCTTCGGGATGCGAACCTGCTCCTCTTCCGTCGTCGCGCCCAGACGCTCGAACAGGTCCTCGCGCTCCAGCGCGTTGTACCCGTCGATGTCGCGCACGCCCGACTCGGCGAGCAACTCGTACCGCTCGTCCATCTTCGTGACGGCCCACTCCAGGATCGCCGCCGCCTTGCCCATCTCGGTCACGACCGGGCACATCAGGTGGGGGATGTCCCGGAACTGGGACATCTCGACCATCTTCGGATCGACGAGCACCAGTTTCAGTTCGTTGGGCTTCTTTGTGTACAGGAAGCCCATGATGATCGCGTTCATGCACACCGACTTGCCGGCGCCCGTCGCGCCCGCGATGAGCATGTGCGGCAGGTCGGCCAGGTCCGCGATCAGCGGCTCGCCCGACGCGTCCTTGCCCAGGAACAGCGGCAGGCGCATCTTCGACGCCTTGTCCGTGCCCGTCATCAGTTCCTTCAGGCGCACGCGCTCCTTCTTGAGGTTCGGCGCCTCGATGCCGATCGTGTCGCGCCCCTCCAGGTTCGGCACGATGCGCACATTCACGACCTTCAGCGCGCGGGCGATGTCCTTGCTGACCGTCTCGATCGCGCTGACCTTCGTGCCCGGCGCCAGACGCACCTCGTACATCGTGATCACCGGGCCCGAGTCGATGCCCACGACCTCGCCGTCGATCTTGTACAGACGCATCGCGTGCTCGAGCGCCTTGGCCTGCTCGCGCAGGATCGCGTCCATCTCCGCCGAGTAGTCCTCGTCGGGGTCCTCCAGCAGGTCGAGCGGCGGGAACTGGTAGCCCTCGATTTCCTCGCCCTCGGCCTGGAGCACCTCGAGGTCGTCGTCCGTCGCCGAGCGGCGCTGCGCGCCGGCGAACCGCACGGGAAGCATCGACATCTTCTCGCGGAGTTGCTCGGGGTTGAAGACCTGCGGGGCGCCGGGCGCCTCCTCTTCCTCGCCTTCCTCCTCCTCGTCGTACTCCGCCTCGTACTCGGCGTCCTCGAGTTCCGCTTCTTCCTCTTCCTCCTCGACGGCCTTGCGCTTCTTGCCCGGCTTGACCTCGGCGAGTTCCGCCGCGCGACGGCTCTTGCTCCGACGCGCACGCTCGGCCTCCTCGCGCTCGCGCGCCGGGAGGGTCTCGTCGTCGTCCAGATCGTTCTCGCGCTGTTTGCGCGCCATCCGCGCCGCACGCCGCTCGTCCGCGAGGTCGCGCCGCGCGTTGAGGTATTCCGTGAGTTTGTAGTGCAGCGCGGCGAAGGCGCGCGCCATCACGCGCGTCAGCCAGCGCGCCGCCGCCGCCGGACCGACCAGCACCAGGTGATCGAACGCGACGATCAACCCCACAACGCCGATCAGCGAGATCCACAGCGCAGCGCCCAGCGCGCCGAACCGCGACGAGAGTTCCGACACGCCCACGATCGCGAGCAGCCCGCCCGCGCCCTCGGGCGCGCTCGTGAACGACGGGAAGAACAGCGCGTGGAAGCCCGACGCCGCCAGCGCGATCATCAGCACGCCCAGCGCACGCACGGCCAACTGCCCGCGGCGTTTCCCGGCGGCCAGCAGGCCCAGTTCAACAGCGAACGCCGCCAGCATCGCCCACGCGCCCCAACCGAGCAGCAGGAACAGCCGATCGGACAGCCACGCGCCCACCACGCCGCCCCAGTTGGCCACCGGAGAGTTCAGCGGCGCCACGGCGTGCCCGGGCGGATCGCCCGCGTTCGAGGAGACGAGCGAGGCAGCAACGAAGAGCCAGCACCCCGCCGCGATCAGCCACGCCAGGCGCGGCAGGAGCAGCGCGTGGTCGGGGTGGTCGGAGGGCTTGGCTCGGCGTGCGCGCGAAGATGAGGTCCCGCGTCGTGCGGGCTTGGAATTGCGTCCGTGCATACGAAAATGGTATCGGCAACCCGGGGCCGCGCGGCGGAACAATCGCGCGAGAGTTGCGCGTCAATCTGC
>CAYGLT010000100.1:0-6656 GCA_964350875.1 uncultured Phycisphaeraceae bacterium
TCCGACCTCGCCGCGCTCCATTCGGGCGACGGCGAGGCGTTCGCGCGGGTGTACCGCGCGAGGTTCGCGTACACGCTGGGCGTCGCGCGGGCCGCGACCCGTCTCGACGAGCCCGCGTGCCTCGACATCGTGCAGGACGCGTGGACGCGCTTCGTCCGCTCGCCCCCGAGGTGCGAGCACGAGCAGCAACTCGACGCGTGGCTCCGGCTGGCGGTGCTCTCCGCCGCGCGGGACGCGGCCCGCAAGGAGAAGCGACGACGAACACGCGAGCACGCCTCCACCAACGGCCACGCGTCACACGGAACGGTCCGCGACGAGACAGAGTTAGACGAGCGGCTCGCATGGATCGCGACAGAACTGGAATCGCTCGACAGAGAGACGAGAGACATGCTCGGCCTTCGCTACAGAACCTCGATGACCCTCGCCCAACTCGGCGCGATGTTCGACGCCCAGCCCGGCGCGGCCCACGGCAGGATCGGCCGGGCCATTTCCCAACTCCGCGCCCGCGCGCAGGAGGTGTTCCGTGAGTGACAACCGGAATGACATGTCAGTCCTCGCCTCCCAGCGCGCCGACGCGATGCTCCCCGGCCTGCAGGCCGAGCTCACCCGCGGCGTGCGTCGCAGAAAGGCGCGATCTCGCGCGGCGGCCTCGTGCGCAATCGTCGTGATCACAGGCGGCGCGATCCTCGCGGCTTCGCTGTCGATCCGTTCGAGACCACTGGCTCCGGCGTTGCCGCCCGTCGCCGAGGCGCCAGCCGAGCCCTCAATCCCGCCGGTTGAGGCCGCGTCCCTCATCGAGGTCGTGCGCACCGTGAGCGCGCCGTCGATCGAGATCGTGCGCGACACCAGACCCGGCGCGCTGATCGCCGTCTACACCTCGCCGATCGCTGATCTCGCGTCGATCCGCGTGAGCGACACGGAGTTTCTCGAAATTCTCAACGAGATCGGCCGCCCCAGCGGGCTGGTGCGCGCGAACGGGAAGGTCTGGCTCACCGCCGCCGTCACCGACGAGGAGATCGAGAAGCAGCGCGGCGGGTGATCACTTGCGCAGGTTGGCGAGGAACTCGCCCAGCCGCGCGGCGCCCTGTTCGATCTGCGCGTCCGAGCACGCGAACGAGATGCGCACGCACTGTCTGCCGCAGCCCCCGAAGTCCTCGCCCGGCACGAACGCGACGCGTGCGTCCTCGAGCAGCGCCTCGCAGAAATCGTTCGCCGAGTTGATCTCGCGTCCGGCGCGGCTGCGCTTGCCGAAGTGGGCGCTGATGTCGGGGAAGATGTAGAACGCGCCGTCGGGGTTGGGGAAGTTCACGCCCGGGAGTTTGCGGAACAGCGACGCGATCAGTTCGCCGCGCCGCTTGAACGCGAGGCGCATCTTCTCGACCTCGTCGCCCGCGTCGGCGATGGCGGCACGGATCGCCGGGTAGGTGAACGAGGTGATGTTCGTGGACATCTGCCCCTGGAGCGTCGTGACGGCTTTCGCGACCTTGAGCCCCAGCCCGCCGCTGCCGGCCATGTACCCGATGCGCCAGCCGGTCATCGCGTACGCCTTGCTCATCCCGTTGATGGTGACGACATGCTCGGCGATCGCCGGGAGCGACCCGAGCGAGAAGTGGGGGACCGTCCCGAAGGTGATCTTCTCGTAGATCTCGTCGGAGACGACCACCAGGTCGGGCGCGACGGTGTTGATCGCCTCCTCGATGACCAGCGCGAGGGCGCGCAGTTCGTCGGGGGTGTACATCACGCCCGTGGGGTTGCTGGGCGAGTTGAGCACGATCACGCGCGAACGCTCGGTGATGGCGTCCTTGAGTTGCGCGGGCGACATCTTGAACCCGCTCTCGGCGGTGGTGTCGACCTCGATCACGCGGCCGCCCGCGAGTTCGATCTGCGGCTTGTACGACACCCACGCCGGGACGGGGATGATCGCCTCGAAGGGCTCATCGCCCGGGCAGGTGTTGTCGAAGAGCGAGTGGAAGAGGCAGAAGAGCGAGTGCTTCCCGCCCGCGCCGATCACGACATGATCGGGCGTGACGCCCACGATCTTGTTCTCGCGCGTGAGTTTGTCGGCGATCGCGGTGCGCGTCTGCTTGTCGCCCGCAGTGGGCATGTACTTGGTCTGCCCGGCGAGCAGCGCGTCGATCGCCGCCTGCTTCACGACCTGCGGCGTGTCGAAGTCGGGCTCGCCCGCGGCGAACGAGAGCACATCGAGACCGGCGGCCTGCATGTCTTTCGCGCGGTTCATCACCGCGACAGTGGCCGATGGCGCGAGGGTCGAAACGCGGCGGGAGATGGTCATGGGGGAAGAGTAGGGGGCGATCACACCATCGCGGGTTCGAGGCCCATGGCCCGGGCCATGGCGGCGCCCATGTCGGCCGGGGTCTGCGCGATCTCGAAGCCCGCGTCGCGCAGCGCGGCGATCTTGGACTCCGCCCCGCCTTCGCCGCCCGAGATGATCGCGCCCGCGTGGCCCATGCGGCGCCCGGGGGGCGCGGTGCGGCCCGCGATGAACGCCGCGACCGGCTTGCTCACATTCGCCTTGGCGAACGCGGCGGCGGCCTCCTCGTCGGTCCCGCCGATCTCGCCGATCAGCAGGATGCCGTCGGTGTCGGGATCTGCCTCGAAGGCGCGGAGGCAGTCGATGTGGTTCATGCCGCGCACGGGGTCGCCGCCGATGCCCACGCAGGTGGACTGCGCGAGACCGAGGTTGCTCGTCTGCCACACGGCCTCGTAGGTCAGCGTGCCCGAACGCGACACGATGCCGACCGACTTGCCGAGTTTCGACTCGCTGATGTGCGTGTTGATGTAGCCGGGCATGATGCCGATCTTGCAGCCCGCGTTGGTGTAGGGCGACTTCGCCGACTCGCCCGAGCCGGTCTTGGGACCGGGGGTGATCACACCCGGGCAGTTCGGCCCGATGAGCGTGATCTTGTCGTTCGCGGGGCGCGCGGCGTTGATCTCTTCGAGCAGCGCGCGGCACTTGACCATGTCCTGCACCGGCACGCCCTCGGTGATCGCGCAGATGACCTTCACGCCCGCGTCGGCGGCTTCGAGGATCGCGTCGGCCGCGAAGGGCGGCGGGACGAAGATCATCGTCGCCGTCGCGCCGGTGTTGTTCACGGCGTCCTTCACGGTGTTGAAGATCGGGAGCCCGTTGTCGTCCTTGGTCCCGCCCTTGCCCGGGGTGACGCCGCCCACCATCTTGGTGCCGTAGTTCAGGCAGCCCTTGGTGTGGAGGGCGCCGAAGGAACCGGTGATGCCCTGGCAGATGACCTTGGTGTTGGCGTCGACGAGGATGGCCATGGAGCGTCCTTGGAAGGGTCGTGAACGGGGTCGAAAGCGAGTGGGAGGATAGGCCGGCGGCCGGGCCGGGCGCCCCTTCGCGTTGCCGATTGCCCCGAAATGGGGAGGGTTTCACCGGGAATCTGCCGGCGGGGCGGGCGCCCATCGTCGCATTGATTTTCCTGCGGAACCAGCGGGCGGATTTTCCGAATCGAGTGCCGCCGCGCGACGAGGGGAACGAAGGCGTCGCGCGTCCATGGAGAGAAGAAAGGAAACACATCGTGATGAGAACAGTTGTTGCAGTCGCGGGCGCCGTGGCGCTCGCGTCGGGGTCGTTCGGTGGGACCACATCCGGGGCCGCCCCGCGATTCACCATCCGCGCCATCGATGGCATCGGCGGCGCTGAAAGCCTCGCGCTGGGCGTCAACGACCACGGGCAGGTCGTCGGGCAGTTCGTCCGCGAGAACGGCTCACTCGGCGCCTACATCTGGTCGTCTTCGGGAGGCATGGTCGAACTTCAGGGACTCACCGGCACAAGCGATACCGCCGCGTTCAACCTGAATAACCGGGGGCAGGTCGTGGGCTACGGCATGCGGGCGGACGGGCAGACCGAGGCGCTGCTCTGGCAGCCCGACGGCCAGATGGTGAATGTCGGTCAGGTCTGGGACGCATCAGGCGGCACCGAGGTCTTCGACATCAACGAGCAGGGCATGATGGTCGGCTCGCGACGCGTCGCCGCCGGTCAACGCCAGGGGCTCATGTACACCGTCGGCGGCGACATCGTGAATGTCGGAACCATCGAGGGTAATAACCAATCCAAGAACACCGCCATCAACGAGAACGGCGATGTCGCCGGCTTCTCCTACCGCTTGTTCCAGCCCGACCGCGCCGCCGTCACCCACTACACGGGCGACGCCTACGAGCCGACGGTCGACCTGGGCCCGACCGGGCGCACCTTCAGTCGCGCGTTTGACCTGAACGATCTCGGGCAGGTCGTCGGGTTCGCCAACGACGGCGCGAGCGCGATCCGCGCGGCGATCTTCGACACCGACCGCCCGGGCGGGTGGACCAACCTCGGCATCGTCGAGGGGTACGGCTTCGAGGAGAGCGAAGCGCTCTCGATCAACAACAGCGGCTGGATCGTGGGCCGTTCCTTCAACTTCGAGAACTCGGCCGCCACCTTCTACTTCGGGGGCGAGGCGATCGAACTCAGCACGCTCGTGGACAACCTCAGCGCCGCCGGGTTCATCGCGCTCTATGAAGCCAACGCCGTGAACGACCTGGGGCAGATCGTCGGCTCGGGCATGCTCAAGGACGGCTCGACCAGCGGGTTCATCCTGACCGTCGTTCCCGCGCCGGGCGCCGTTGGTGCGTTGGGCCTCGCGGGCGTGTTCGCCATGCGCCGTCGTCGCTGACGCGTTGAGACTTCATGACCGATCACGACAGCGCGGGCCGGAAGGTCCGCGTTGTTCGTTTCAGCCCGCCGTCCACGGGAAGCGGTCGGAGAAATGCCGGTAGAACAGGCCGACCTGCTTCGCGCACACCACCGAGAAGTACGCGAGCAGCACGCCCGCGCCGCCGAACACCGCGAGCGGCGACGCGCCCGGACCCGTCGCGATCGCATACACCAGCCCCGCGCAGATCAGCGCAGCGACCGCCATCGTCAGCAGCACCGCGATGTACGCGAACGGCGCGGCGATCACCGTGCGCAGGATCAGATCGAACCGGCCCAGCACCGACACGCCACCCAGCGCCACCGCGAGGATCGTCACCGGGAAGAGCAGCACGCCCAGGCCGAAGGCGATCGCCAGGATCGTGATGGTCGTGCTTTCGCTCGGCGTGTACATCATGATCGCGATCACCGCGATGAACGACGGGACGAGCAGCACGCCCACCGTCGCGGCCAGCGAAATCACCGCCGAGAACATTTCCTCGCGGAAGTCCTCGATGTCCCAGAACGCGGGCATGTCGTCCTCGCCGCCCGCGGTGTAGACGATCACCTCGTACGCGTAGAGGAAAACCGCGCCGATGCTCATCAGCACGAGCCCGAAGCCGCTCCGCCGCCCGGACCTCCCGACCGACCCCGCGACGGCGCCGGCCAGGTACGCGCTCGACCCGGCCAGCATGACCGCGAGCGAGCCCACCGAGATCAGCGATCGGAAGGTGACGACATTGATGAACGCCAGCAACGCGTCGCCGGCGAAACCTCGCTGCTTCCTTTCCTCCCGGGCGGCCTCGAACGCTTCACGCGACGAGGTCGTGTACTGGCTCCGCGGCGGCTGGGGCGCGGGCGGCATGGGAGGTATCGGCGCCGCCGCCATGCCGGGAGGCGCCGCATCGGGTTCGAGCGCGAAGTCCGGCTCACCCGCGAACGCGGCCTGAGGGACGGGGATCGTCACTTTCTGGCCGCAGGTCGTGCAGGTGGCGCGTCGGCCCGCCGCCGAGTCCGGCATGCGGATAGGGGCCCCACAGGCGCAATGGAAGTCGATCATCGCGCGTGAAGATACAAACAGTGCGGCTGACTTCAAGGCCATTTCCGGCCTAGCGTTGGAAGTTCGCCAGCGGACCCGCAGATTCCACAGATTCGTGTCACCGGCCGGGCAAAAAGGGAGCGTACCAATGCGCGCGATCGTCACAGGTCAGGTCGGGATGGACAAGACGCCCTTCCTCGCGTCGGTCCGCGACTTCGCGGGCGAGCACGGCGAGTCGGTCGACCTCTTCCACATCGGGAAGATGATGTACGCCGAGGCGCCCGATGTGCGTCCCGGGCGGATCCTCGACCTGCCCCTGAGCCGGCTCCAGTCCCTCCGCCGCGCGGTCTTTCGCGATGTCATCGCCGACAGCGCGGGCAAGGACAATGTCATCGTCAACACCCACGCGACCTTCCGCTGGCGCCACGGGCTGTTCTCGGCGATGGACTTCGACCAGATCGAGAAGTTCGCCCCCGACATCTTCGTGTGCCTGGTGGACAACATCGAGACCGTCCACTGGCGCCTGCACAGCGAGCACGAACTCGACGCGACCCTCAAGGACCTCATGGTCTGGCGCGAGGAGGAGATCCTCGCGACCGAGATGCTCGCCAACGCGATGGGCAAGCCGTTCGTCGTGTTCAGCAGGGGGCGCACCGCCGAGAATGTGCGCACCATGTTCCGGCTCATCTGCCGCCCGGAGATGAAGAAGGTCTACCCGTCCTTCCCGATGAGCCATGTGGTGGACATGCCCGCCGTGCTCGCGGAGATCGACCAGTTCCGCGCCGCGCTGGCGGAGAAGTTCACCGCGTTCGATCCGGGCGATGTGGACGAGAAACTCCTGCTCGACCGCGCCATCGCGGCCGCCAAGGAGGGCAAGGACTTCATCGAGACCGTGATCTACCCCAACGC